>NZ_VIUG01000022.1:0-106223 GCF_007828255.1 Pseudomonas sp. SJZ078
TGGGCTCCCACACGTGCTTTAAGCACTCCGGGCATTCAGCTTGCCACTCACCGCTCTCACCATCAGTTTAATCGCAGAGCAAGCCCGCTCCCACATTGGATCTTCATGACCTTCAAGTTCCGGCGCAAGGGCACTCAATGCCCGTGACTGCGCCCCACATGCGAAGGCTCCGGCTCCGGCACCACCGCCCCGCTCACTTCCAGGCGCTGCAAGATCCCGCATTGCTCGGGATCCGGCCCTTCGCCGCAGCGACGGCGCAGGTCGATCAGTTGCGCTTGCAAGGCCAGCAGGCCGTCGATGCGGGCCGTGACGTGCAGGATGTGTTCGTCGATCAACGCGTTGACGCTCTCGCACTGATCCTGGGGGCTGTCGCGCAAGGCCAGCAAACTGCGGATTTCTTCCAGGGTCATGTCCAGGGTGCGGCAGTTGCGGATGAACGTCAGCCGCTCGGCGTGGGCCTGGGTGTAGACGCGGTAATTGCCGTCGCTGCGGGCCGGCTCCGGCAGCAGGCCTTCGCGCTCGTAATAACGGATGGTTTCGACTTGGCAGTCGGTGATTTTCGCCAGCTCGCCGATCTTCATGACATTGCCTCCTGAACAGGTGCTTGACCCTATAGTGGCTACAGGGTCTTTACTGTGCAACAAGCACTTTTCATGGACGTCACCCAATGAGCGATTCCCTTCACATCCACAAGCCCGTCCACGGTCATGACCACGGGCATTCCTGCTGCGCTTCGAAAGCAGCGCCGTCCGTGGTCAACCTCGGTAAAGCGCCGACGGACGGTGCCCGGCTGAGCAGTTTTCGCATCGAAGCGATGGACTGCCCCACCGAGCAGACGCTGATTCAGAACAAGCTCGGCAAGCTCGAAGGCGTGCAGCGACTGGAATTCAACCTGATCAACCGTGTGCTGGGCGTGACTCACGATTTGCCCAGCGACGCACCGATCATCCAGGCCATCGAGTCCTTAGGGATGCAGGCCGACCCGCTGGCCCCAGGCCAGAAACCGCAAACCAACGACCTGCCTGCCCCGGCCAAACCCTGGTGGCCGTTGGCGCTGTCCGGCGTGACGGCCTTGGGTGCCGAGGTGATTCATTTCACCAATGCCGCGCCAAACTGGGTGGTCGCGCTGGTGGCGTTGGTGTCGATCCTCAGCGGAGGCCTGGGCACGTACAAGAAGGGCTGGATCGCCCTGAAGAACCGTAACCTGAACATCAATGCACTGATGAGCATCGCCGTGACCGGTGCCGTGCTGATCGGCCAATGGCCCGAAGCAGCAATGGTGATGTTCCTGTTCACCGTGGCCGAGTTGATCGAAGCCAAATCCCTCGACCGGGCGCGCAATGCCATCAGCGGCCTGATGCAGATGGCCCCGGAACAAGCCACCGTACTGCAGGCCGATGGCACGTGGCAGGTGCAGGAAGTCAAGGTCATTGCCCTCGGCGCGCGGGTACGGGTTCGTCCCGGCGAGCGCGTCGGGCTGGACGGTGAAGTGGTGGCCGGTCGCTCGACCATCGACCAGGCGCCGATTACCGGCGAAAGCCTGCCGGTGGAAAAAACAGTGGGCGACAAGGTGTTCGCCGGCACCATCAACCAGGCCGGCGAGCTGGAATACAGCGTGACCGCGGTAGCCGATCAATCCACCCTGGCGCGAATCATCCACGCCGTGGAGCAGGCCCAGGGCTCCCGCGCGCCGACCCAACGCTTCGTCGACCGATTCTCGACAATCTATACCCCGGCGGTGTTTGCCCTGGCGCTGGCGGTAGCCGTCATTCCACCTTTGTTCATGGGCGCGGCGTGGTTCGACTGGATCTACCGGGCCCTGGTACTGCTGGTGGTGGCCTGTCCCTGTGCGCTGGTGATTTCCACCCCGGTGACCATCGTCAGCGGTCTTGCCGCGGCAGCGCGCAAAGGCATCCTGGTCAAGGGTGGCGTATACCTGGAGGGTGGCTACAAGCTCGACTACCTGGCCCTGGACAAGACCGGTACGATCACCCACGGCAAACCGATCCAGACCGACTACATGGCACTGGACCCGACCGTGGCAGGCAGCGCCCCAGCCCTGGCCGCCAGCCTCGCCGCCCGCTCCGATCACCCGGTGTCCCGAGCCATTGCCGCTGTGGATAAACAATTGGCGCCACAGCCTGTGGATAACTTCGAGGCCCTCCCGGGTCGTGGGGTACGCGGTGATATCAACGGCCAGACCTACCACTTAGGTAATCATCGCCTGGTGGAAGACCTGGGCCTGTGTTCCCCGGAACTGGAAGAGAAACTCTTCGCCCTGGAAAAACAAGGCAAGTCGGTGGTGCTGCTGCTCGACGCTACAGGCCCCTTGGCGCTGTTCGCCGTGGCCGACACCGTAAAGGACTCCAGCCGCGAAGCCATCCGGCAATTGCACGACCTGGGCATCAAGACCCTGATGCTCACCGGCGACAACGCCCACACCGCCGAGGCGATTGCCGGCCAGGTCGGCATGGATCAAGCGCGAGGCGACCTGCTGCCGGGGGACAAGCTGCAGGCCATCGAAGACCTGTACACCCAGGGTCACCGGGTCGGCATGGTGGGCGACGGCATCAACGACGCCCCCGCCCTGGCCCGATCGGAAATCGGCTTCGCCATGGCGGCGGCCGGCACCGATACGGCCATCGAGACCGCCGATGTCGCCTTGATGGACGATGATCTGCGCAAGATCCCGACCTTCATCCGCCTCTCGCGGCAAACCTCAAGCATCCTGAAACAGAACATCGCCCTGGCGCTGATCATCAAGGCGATCTTCCTCGGCGTCACCTTTGCCGGGTTCGCCACGATGTGGATGGCGGTGTTTGCCGACATGGGGGTGAGTTTGCTGGTGGTGTTCAATGGGTTGCGGTTGGTGCATAAGTAAAAAGCTCGCATGACTGGTGGGCCCTATCGCGAGCAGGCTCGCTCCCACATTGGATCTCGGTTGCCCACAAAGAATGGGATCACTGCGGTCCCTGTGGGAGCGAGCCTGCTCGCGATGGGCTGCCCGGCAGCCCCCCTCAATCGCGCTTCGGTTCGCGAATTTTGTACCAGGCCACATACAGCGCCGGCAGGAACAGCAGGGTCAGCAGCGTGGCGATGATGATCCCGCCGATCATCGCGTAGGCCATCGGTCCCCAGAACACTTCCCGGGCAATCGGGATCATCCCCAGGCTCGCCGCAGCCGCCGTGAGCAGGATCGGTCGTCGCCGGTGTTGGGTAGCTTCCACCACCGCATCCCAAGGCTCATAGCCGTCGCGCTCATACTCATCGATCTGGGTGACCAGGATCACCGAGTTGCGGATGATGATGCCGATCAGCGCAAGAATCCCCAGGATCGCCACGAAGCCCATGGGCGTGCCTGTGGGAACCAACGCCAGCACCACGCCGATCAACCCGAGGGGCGCGACGCTGGCCACCAGGAACAGCTTCTGCACGCTGTGCAGCTGGATCATCAGGAACGTCGCCATCAGGAACAGCATCAGCGGCACGACACTGGCAATCGGCCCCTGGGCCTTGCCGCTCTCTTCCACCGTCCCCCCGGTGGCGACCTTGTAGCCCACGGGCAAGCCGGCGGCGAACTTGTCGATGTCCGGTTGCAACTGCTTCACCAGATCGGTGGGCTGGATTTCATCGCGTACGGCGGCCTTGATGGTGATCGTTGGCTTGCGGTCGCGACGCCACACCAGCGGCTGTTCCAACTCATAGCGCACCGTGGCGAACGCCAGCAACGGAATCGACGTGCCGCCCGGCGTGACGATCTGCAGATTCTGCAAGGTTTCCGGCGAACCCCGTTCACTGTCCACGGCACGCCCGACCACGTTGATCAGGTAGATGTCGTCGTCGACCTGGGTGACCGGCGATCCGCTGACGATGCTGTTCATCAGCTTGGCCACGTCATCGGAGGACAACCCCAGTTGCCGTGCCTTGTCCTGGGCGATGTCGATGCGCAGAACCTTGCCCGGCTCGTTCCAGTCGTAAATGATTTCGCCGATGTGCTCGTTCTTGTCCAGTTCGGTGGCCAGTTCGATGGCATGCTTGCGCACCTGGTCGATGTCCTTGCCGCTGACCCGGTACTGGATTGGCCGTCCTACCGGCGGGCCCATTTCCAGGGCCTGCACGTAGCTGCCAATGCCGACGAAGTCCTCGCGCAGGCGTTTTTGCAGGCGCTCGGTGAGGGCCGTGCGCGACTCCAGGCCCTTGCTGACGATCACCAATTGCGCGTAGTAGGGATTCTGCAGTTGCTGGTCCAACGGCAGGTAGAAACGAATCGCGCCTTCGCCGATGTAGGTGCTCCAACGCTCGATGTCCGGGTCGCCCTTGAGCGTCGCTTCCAGGCGGTCGACAGCCTTGCGCGTCTCGTCCATCGAGGCGTTCTGCGGCAGGTTGAGGTCCACCAGGATCTCCGGCCGGTCCGAAGACGGGAAGAACTGGTTTTGCACGAAGCGCATGCAAAATACCGCCAGCACGAACAGCAGCACGGTGATGCCGATGGCCCACCAGCGATTGCGCATCGCCCACAGCAGGCCGCCATTGAACGCCCGGCCGATTCGCCCCGGCTCGGCACTGTGAGGCTTCACGTTGGTGCTGAGAATGTGCACGCCAATCACCGGGGCGAACAGCACCGCGACGATCCACGACACCAGCATCGCCACGGCGATCACCGCGAACAGGGTAAAGGTGTACTCACCGGCGGAACTCGCATTCAGGCCGATCGGCACGAAACCGGCCACGGTCACCAGGGTGCCGGTGAGCATCGGGAACGCGGTCGAGGTGTAGGCGAAGGTCGCGGCCTGCTCCTTGGTTTCGCCTTTCTCCAGGCGCGTGACCATCATCTCCACGGTAATCATCGCGTCGTCCACCAGCAGACCGAGGGCGATGATCAACGCGCCGAGGGAGATCCGCTGCATGGTGATGCCGCTGTATTCCATGAACACAAAGACCATCGCCAGCACCAGGGGAATCGAGCAGGCCACCACCAGCCCGGCGCGGATGCCGAGACTGATGAAGCTGACCACCAGCACGATCACCACCGCCTCGAACAAGGCGCTGGTGAAGCCGCCGACGGCCTCCTGTACCACTTCGGCCTGGTCCGACACCGTATGCACGCCGATGCCCACCGGCAGGTCGGCGGTCAGCTCGGTCATACGGGCGTGCAGCGCCTTGCCGAATTCCTGGATGTTGCCGCCCTTCTTCATGGCGATGGCCAGGCCGATGGCCGGTGTGCCGTTGAAACGGAACAGCGGCGTAGCCGGATCGACGTAGCCGCGACTGATCTCGGCGATGTCGGCCAGTCGATAGAACCGGTCATTGAGGCGCAGGTTGACGTTGGCTAGGTCCTTTTCCGATTGGAACTGCCCGGACGTGCGCACGGAAATCCGCTCCGGCCCGGCGTCGATCACCCCGGCGGGCGTCACCGCATTCTGGGATTGCAGGCTCTGCACCACCTGGCGTTGGTCGATGCCCAATGCAGCAAGCTTGCGCGTGGAGAAGTTCAGATACAGCACTTCATTCTGCTCGCCGAGCATTTCCACCTTGCCCAGGCCGGGCACGTCGCGGATTTCGGCCCGCACCTGTTCCACGTAGTCGCGCAACTGGCGCATCGACAGGCCGTCACCGGTAAAGGCATACACCGAACCGTACACGTCGCCGAACTCGTCGTTGAAACCCGGCCCCTGCAAACCTTCGGGGAAGTCGCCACGAATGTCGTTGATCTTCTTGCGTACCTGATACCAGATCTCGGGGATGTCCTTGGCGCTGGTGGTGTCGCGCAGGTACACGAAGACCGTCGACTCGCCCGGCCGGGTATAGCTTTTGACGTAGTCGAGGGAGTCCAGCTCTTCGAGTTTTTTCTCGATGCGGTCGGTGACCTGCTTGAGGGTCTCCTCCTGGGTCGCGCCCGGCCAACGGGTCTGGATGATCATGGTCTTGATGGTGAACGACGGGTCTTCTTCGCGGCCCAGGTTCACGTAGGAAAATACGCCCATCAGCAACGCAACGAACATCAGGTACCAGACAAACGACTGATGCCGCAGGGCCCACTCGGACAGGTTGAAGGGCCCTTTCATCGTGAATCCTCGTCGAGTTTCACTTTCTGCCCCGGCTGGAGGCTGTTGACGCCGGCACTGACCACGCGGTCGCCGGGCTTGATGCCGTTGGCCACCAACACCGAGTCGGCCGAACGTTCGAGAATCTTCACCTCACGGGGGGAGACGGTCTGGCTCTGCGGGTCGACGAGCCAGATTCGCGCCTTGCCATCGGCCTCCTGCAACGCACTGAGCGGCAACTCGATGCGCGGTTCGATGGCCGAGCTCAGCGTCACGCTGATGGCCGTGCCCAGGCGCAGGCCCGGTGGGGTATCGGTCAAGGTCAGGCGCGCGCGACGGGTGCGGGTGGCGCTCTGGGCCTGAGGCTCGATCTCGCGCACGGTGGCGGTGGTGCGGATACTCGGGTCGAGTTGCGCCGCGACTTGGAACACCACGCCCTCGGGCAAACGTTCGACCAGCCCGGCCGGCAGGTCGATCACCGCCTCCTTGATATCCGGGCGAGCCAGGGTCACCACCTGTTGGCCGGCAGTCACCACCTGCCCGGCTTCTGCAGTCCAGGCCGTGACAACGGCATCGTGGTCGGTGCGCAGCTCACTGTAGTTGAGCTGGTCACGGGCCTGCTCCACCGCGGCCCGGGCCTGTTCGAGGGAGGCGCCGGTGGTTTTCAGGTCGGTCTGGGCGACGTCCAGCTGCGCCTGGGCACCGACACCCCGATCGAATAACTGCTGCTGGCGACGGGCATTGGCCTGGGCGTTGATGTACTGCGCCTCGATCCGCGCAAGGTCGCCCTGGGCAGCACGCAACCGGTTCTGTTGGTCGGTGGGGTCGAGGGTCGCCAACAGGTCGCCTTTCTTCACCTCGGCGCCGACATCGACATTACGGCTGGCAATTCTCCCCGGTACGCGGAAACCCACATTGCTCTCGTAACGCGCCTGGATATTCCCGGCGAAGCGTCCGAGGGCCTGCTGGTCGAGCGCCCGGACTTCGATGGACAACACCGGACGTACCGGCTCGGGTGGCGCGTCTTCCTTCGAGCAGGCCGTCAGGGCCAGACTCGCCAGGACCATCCACAAGCGCTTCATGGCTGGGCTCCTGCCGGCGGTTTGTCATGGCTGTTTTCAGCGATCTCGACACGCACGCCAGGATGCAGCAATTGCCCGCCGGCTGTGACGACGGTCTCCCCTTTCTTGAGCCCGTCGCTGATGATGACTTTCCCGGTCAGGTAGCGGCCGACAGTGACGGTGCGCAATTGCGCCTTGCCCTCGCCGTCCACCAGCCACACGGCCGGCTCGCTGAGGCTCTTGGTCAATGCCGACCAGGGCAGCTCCACGGCAGTCTTGCCGGCGGATTTGGCGGTGGCACTGACCACCGAGCCCAGGCGCATGCCCTCGGGCAAATCGTCGAGGGTCACCTTGACCTGTACGGTGCCGGTTTCGGCGGACACTGCCGGGGTGATCTCGCGCACCTTGCCGGTGGTCTGGATGGCCGGGTTGTCCAGCAAGCTTATGACAATGGCCGGATCCGAGGGGGGCTCGCTCAGCAGCGATTCGTAGATGTTGAACACCGCGTCACGCTCGCCGTCCCGGGCCAGGCTGAAGATCGGCTCCGTGGCCTGTACCACCTGGCCGACCTCGGCCTGACGCGCCGTGATGATGCCCGGCGCCTCGGCTATCAGTGCGGTGTAGCTCAGTTGCTCCCGCGCATTGGCCAACTGGGCTTGGGCGGCCGTCAGCGCGCTCTGGCTGCTGCGCAATTGCGCCTGGGCCGCGTCGTATTCGCTTTGGCTGGTATAGCCCTTGGGCAGGAGTTTCTGCTGGCGCACGAAGGCCGCCGCGCTTTGCTTGACCCGCGCCTGTTCGGCAGCCACCTGGGCCTCGGCGGAGTCGACGTTGGTCTGCAGGTCCCTGGGATCGAGCCGGGCCAGCACTTGCCGGGCCGAGACACGGTCACCGACATCGACCTTGCGCTCGATGATTTTGCCGCCTACACGAAACGACAGATCGGTCTGCACCCGAGCCTGGACATCCCCGGTCAGGGTCACCGAGGCCGCATACTCGGTTGGCACGGCTTGCTGCACGAAAACCCGTGGCAGGGCTTTTTCACCGATTTTTTCGTCACCGCATCCCGCCAGCAATGCACACAAACCCAAGCCAGCAACCAGTTTGATTCGGGGACCAGCCATGCAGACTCCTTGCATTGCACGAATGTGCCAGTGACGATACGACTGTGAGCTTAGAACAGGGTTCCACGGATCACTCGGCAACAGGAAACGCTCATGCTCAAAACCCTCGCGGTGGCAAATTATCGATCCATCAACACGTTGGTGATCCCTCTGGGGCGGTTGAACCTGATTACCGGCCCCAATGGCAGTGGCAAGTCCAACCTGTACCGCGCCCTACGCCTTTTGGCTGAAACAGCACAGGGTGGAGTGGTCAATGCCCTGGCCCGTGAAGGTGGACTGGACTCGACGTTCTGGGCCGGGCCGGAAGTGATCAGCCGACGCATGCGCAGCGGCGAGGTGCCCGTTGGCGCGACGGTGCGGCTCAATACCAAACGCCTGCGCCTGGGGTTCGCCATGGAAGACTTCAGCTATTCGATTTCCCTCGGCCTGCCGGAACCGAGTTCGTCCGCGTTTTCCCTGGACCCTGAAATCAAGCGCGAATGCATCTGGGCCGGCCCCACGTTCCGACCGGCCAGCCTGCTGGTGGATCGCAACGGCCCCATGATTCGTGCACGGGATGGCCGCGCGTGGGACGTTCTGGCCCAACACACGCCCACCTTCGACAGCCTGTTCGACCAGGTCGGCAGCCTGCGCACCTCGCCGGAAGTGCTGCAGATACGCGAGTTCATTCGACGCTGGCGCTTCTACGACCATTTTCGCAGCGACGCCGACGCCCCGGCGCGCCAACCGCAACTGGGCACCCGCACGCCAGTGCTGCACCACGACGGACGTGACCTGGCAGCCGCCCTGCAGACCATTCTGGAAATTGGCGACGATCAAGCCCTGCACACGTCCATCAGCGATGCCTTCCCTGGCGCCCGGCTGCACATCGATAAATTGCCAGGCGGGCGTTTCGGCATCGAATTTCACCAGCATGGCCTGCTGCGACCGCTGTCCGCCGCCGAACTGTCAGACGGGACCCTGCGCTACCTGCTGTTGATCGCCGCACTGCTCACGCCCCGCGCGCCTTCGCTGATGGTACTCAACGAACCGGAGACAAGCCTGCATCCGGATCTGTTGCCGGCGCTGGCGCGTTTGATCATCAGGGCTTCGAAGCACTGTCAGGTCTGGGTGGTTTCCCACGCCCGGCGCTTGATCACGGCCTTGCAGAAGGAGGGCGATTGCAATTGCATCGTGCTGGAAAAAGACATGGGCCAGACAGGGATCGTCGGCCAGGGAATGCTGGATGCGCCGGCGTGGAGCTGGCCGGATTGATCCATGGTATTTGCAGAAGGCTTGCAGGAGGTCTATTTTTCCTGCGCTGCAGGACGGGTCCGATGATACCGCCAAGGAATCGCAGCTTCAGGCCAGGCTTTCTGGCGACATGCACAAGGAGAATTGAAATGGCCGACGTGAAAGCCCCGCAACAACTCGACCCGCAAGACATGCTCAAACTGCTCGTGGCCCTACGCCGGGCGCTGAAAAACAGGGCGGCGTAGATCCATCATCCCTATGGCAAGGGAGCTTACTCCCTCGCCATATAGCTTTTTACAGGGTGGATTCGATCAGAACGCCGGCAATACCGCGCCGCTGTATTTCTTCTCGATGAACGCCTTCACTTCCGGGCTGGTCAGGGCCTTGGCCAGTTTCTGCATGGCGGCGCTGTCCTTGTTGTCCGGGCGGGCCACCAGGAAGTTGACATAAGGCGAATCCGAACCCTCGATCACCAGCGCATCCTTGGCCGGGTTGAGACCCGCTTCCAGGGCATAGTTGGTGTTGATCATGTCCAGGTCGACCTGATCCAGCACCCGCGGCAGCATGGCCGATTCCAATTCCTTGAACTTGAAGTTATGCGGATTCTTGCCGATGTCCTTGGGTGTCGCCAGGGCGTTTTTCGGGTCCTTCAGTTCGATCAGGCCAGCCTTCTGCAAGAGGATCAAGGCGCGGCCGCTGTTGCTGCCCTCGTTGGGAATGGCGATGGTAGCGCCGTCTTTCAGCTCGGCCAGGCTTTTGACTTTCTTCGAGTAGCCGCCAAACGGTTCGACGTGCACACCGATCACAGTGACCAGGTTCGTGCCTTTGCCTTCGTTGAAGCTCTTGAGATACGGCAGGGTCTGGAAGTAGTTGGCATCCAGGCGCTTCTGATCGACCTGTACATTGGGTTGCACGTAGTCGGTAAAGACCTTGATCTGCAGGTCCACACCTTCTTTTGCCAGGGCCGGCTTGATCAATTCGAGGATTTCAGCGTGGGGGACCGGAGTCGCCGCCACCACCAGTTTCTCCGCAGCCTGGGCCAGACCCGAAGCCAACGCTGCCGCCAATGCGGTGAACAACAGAACTTTTTTCATGCAGTGTCCTTATCGAAAAATCACGGTCGTCATGGACGACGGCCAAAGGGTGAGGTGCCAGCGAAGTGCTATTGCTCGCGTGAAGCGGACGATACCGACATTCTTTATTCCTTAACAATATCTTTTATTCAAGTTCATATTCAAATTTCTCATATAGACAAAGCGTTCTCGGCAACGCTTCAGAAGAGTTGATCCAGACGGGTCAGCAGCGCCTTGAGTGCCACACGCTCGGCAGCCGTTCCGCTTGCGAGGGTCACTGCTGCCTGCTCGATGGCGTCGAGTGCCAAGGGCAGGGACGGCAGGTTCAAATGCTCCGGCAAGATCTCCTCTTCCGTGCTCACCAGCAACGCGAAATGGATGACGTTCTCCAGTTCACGGGTATTGCCCGGCCAACCATGCCGCTCAAGCGCCTGTTGGGCTGCCTCGCTGATCAGCGGCATGGTCAGGCCAAGGCGTTGGGTATAGATGCCCAGGAAGTACTCGGCCAGGGGCAGGATGTCCCCCACCCGCTCGCGCAGAGCCGGCAATTCGAGACGGCCTTCGCTGAGGTAGTGATAAAGCCGTTCGTGAAATTTTCCGGCGGCCACCGCTTGCGCCAGGTCGATGCTGGTGGCTGCCACCAGCCGCACGTCCACGGGGCTGGGCTGATGAGCGCCAACACGGGTGACCTCGTGATTTTCCAGGGCCGCCAGCAATTTGACCTGGATCGGCAGTGGCAGATCGCCGATTTCATCCAGGTATAACGTGCCGCCATTGGCCGAACCGAACCAGCCGGCACGGCTGCTGGCCGAACCGCTGTAGCTGCCGGCCGCATAGCCGAACAATTCGGCGTCGGCATAAGTCGGACTGATGGCGCCGCAATTGACCGAAACGAACAACCCACCACGATCACTTTCGCGGTGGATATGCCGAGCGAGCAATTCCTTGCCCGTGCCGGTTTCTCCGCGAATCAATACCGGAATCGCGCGTGGCGCCAATTGCTCCAGAGCCTGGCGCAACTGACGCGAGCGTGGGTCAACGAACACCAGCGCCTTGGCGCGGATGCTCAGGGGGCTTTTTTCCGCATCGGGAAAGGTCAGCAACGGCTGACCGAAGGTTTCATGCAAGCTCATGGCAGACTCCCGCCTCACACCGCCGGGTAACGGAAGGGCGTTGAAAATTCAGGCGCGACGCAGGGCGTGATGCTCCATGCGGTTTTGCAGACGATAGAGATAGGCGAAACCCTGCTCCCAGCGCTGATGGCCGGACTGCACATTGATGTGCCCCGCCCCGGCCAGGATGCCGGCTTCGGCCCCCCAGTTACGTGCCAGTTCCAGCGCACGCGGCGCACTCACCGCGGCGTCGTTGTCGGAACTGACCACTTGGCTGGGAAAGGGCAACAGATCGGTGGGAATCGGTGCGAAATTGCGCAGTGCAGGCGCGCAGGTCGGCCGTTCGACATCCGCCGGTGCGACCAGCAATGCTCCGCGAACCTGTCGTAGCAGTTGCGACGGCGCGGTAGCGGCCCAATGGGCAACCGTGATGCAGCCCAGGCTATGGGCAATGAGGATCACCGGCGTTTGGTCGGCGGCAATGGCTTCGGCCAGCGCGGCCACCCAGTCTTCACGCCGGGGCGTCAGCCAGTCGTCCTGCTCGACCCGGGTACTGTTAGGCAGACTGTTCTGCCAATAGGTCTGCCAATGATTTTCCGGCGATCCTTGCCAGCCCGGCACAATCAGGTAGCGAGTCGATTCGTTGCGCATGGGTGCTCTCCTGCGTGTCTGTTCAGGGACGAGTATAGGGAGGAGAGATATATTATTTAAGGAATAAGAAGATATTTATTAATAATTAAATTGAATATACGTTTTATGGGGCGAGCTGTACTGGCTCCCCCAGGATCTGTCCCATGCATCAGTCACTGCGGCCCTTTCTCAACAACTCGTTCAACCGATCCACCACCATCGCCCAATCGGCATCCTCGAGGATTTCGTCGCGCAACAACTGCCGCTGACCCTCGTTCCAGAAAAACGCGTCAGCCAGGTGCAGTTCGGGCTTGAGGGGTGAATGGCTGGCAATGAACTGATCGATGCTGATGGCATCGTCGGGCAGGCCCAGTTGCTTGAACAGGGCGGGAAGGCTGTGGGTTGGGGCTTCCATGGGAACTCCTGACATGGCTGGATGCGGTGTCTCTTCCAGCAGTCTAGCTTCTGGAGCATCGCCAGACTGTTCAAAACTCGATCAATCCACGGTTCGACTAGACTGTGAGTAACGACTACGGATAAACGTCACGCATAGGCGTTGCGGAGGGTCCGGTGAATATTCGCTGCTTGATGCTTGCGCTGCTGGCCATGAGCGGGCCGACGCTGGCAGCCGATGGCCCTGCGCTGATGGTCGCCAACTCCCTGGGTTTCTGGCTGATCGCCCTGGGCGTGGCATTACTGATTGCTGAGGCGGCCTTGCCCAACTATGGCGTAGCCGGGCTCGGGGGCATCATTTTGTGTGTCATCGGCGCGGTTATCCTGACCAATGCCGAGGTCCCCATTCCCTTGATGATCGGGCTGGGTGTGGTCAGTGCCTTGCTGCTGATCTTCCTGTTGGTCCGCGCATTGAAAACCCGGCCGCGTCAACCCGTCAGCGGCGACGCCGCGTTATTGGGAAGCGTCGCCGTGGTCACCTCTCTGCAGGCCGGCAATCATCACCATGGCTGGGTGCAGTTGGAAGGCGAACGCTGGCAAGTGGCATGCGCGACGTCGCTACGGCCTGGACAAGCGGTGCGTGTCATTGCCCGCAAGGGCCTGCTGCTGGAAGTGGCCCCCGCGGATTCACAAGGAGCATGAGATGGGTATGCAAATCGGTTTTGTAATGCTGCTGTTACTGCTGATCGCGCTGGCAGCCTCGACCTTTCGGATCCTGCGCGAATACGAGCGTGCGGTGGTGTTCCAGCTCGGCCGGTTCTGGCAGGTCAAGGGGCCCGGCCTGATCCTGTTGATTCCAGTGGTGCAGCAAATGATCCGCGTCGACCTGCGCACCATCGTGCTCGACGTACCGCCCCAGGACGTGATCACCCGGGACAACGTCTCGGTGAAGGTCAATGCGGTACTGTATTTCCGCGTCCTCGACCCGCAGAAGGCGATCATCCAGGTCGAGAACTTTCTCATGGCGACCAGTCAATTGGCCCAGACCACCTTGCGCGCCGTGCTCGGCAAACACGACCTGGACCAACTGCTGGCCGAGCGCGAGCAATTGAATGGCGATATCCAGCAGGTGCTGGACGCCCAGACCGACGCCTGGGGCATCAAAGTGGCGAATGTCGAGATCAAGCATGTGGACCTCAACGAATCGATGATCCGCGCCATCGCCCGGCAAGCCGAGGCCGAACGGGAGCGACGGGCCAAGGTGATCCACGCCGAAGGCGAACTGCAGGCGTCGGAAAAGCTCATGCAGGCCGCCGAGATGCTCGGACGCCAGCCAGGCGCCATGCAACTGCGTTACATGCAGACGCTGGGATCGATTGCCGGAGACAAGTCCTCCACCATTGTGTTTCCCCTGCCGATCGAGCTGCTCAAGGGGATGGCGGAGCTGTCGCCGAACAAGCCCTGACGGGTCGCAGTCAAGCCTGAGCAACTCCCTCGCCAGAAGCGTTTACTTCGTCAGGGCCTGCAATGCTTCATACGGCCCTTGCGCCCAGGCCTGCACCCGCTCGCGCAACAAGGGCGACGCTTCTCGGCGCTTCTCCTCGCTGTCGCCGGTAAACCCCTGCGCCGGCTGCTTGGCGTGCCGCTTCACGCTGGCGAACGCCTGCCTGCGCTGCGCCTCATCAAGCTGGAAAAAGACCGCCAGCCTGCCCGCCATGGCGTCCGGCAGCTCGCTGTAGTCAATCGTCTGCGCGACGGATGCCCGGCACTGCTCCAACCCGGCCTGTAGCAGTCGTCCGACCCTGCGTGCGATGAAATCTTCCGGTCCGCCGAAAGGCAACCCATCGTCCAGGATACTCGGACCGATCAGCCCCGGCACCATGTGCATGCCGGGGCGGCGCAGATGAGACACGGCGATTTCCAGGGGATCGCGATACACGAACAGCCAGGGTGTATCGGGAAAACAATCATGCAGCCGTGACAGCTCACCAATGTTCCAGGCATCGAGCTTGATCACCAATCGCCGTTCCACGCCTCGACGAGGCTGCCCATAGGCCGATAGCAACCCCTTGAGCGCCGCACAGCGTTCGGCGGCGGGCAGATCACTGCGCAGTAGCCGATCCAGCGGCGGCGGTTCGGAGACGACGATGTGGTCGTCCAGTTGCGCCAGCATCTGGCTGATCAGTGTCGAACCACAGCGCGAGGCATGGAAGATGAACGCACTGGGCGCAAGGCCAGGGCTCTGATGCTGCCACCGGGCGAGCGCGTCCAAGGGAGTCTGGCGCCGGAACGCCTGATTGAAGGGCAAACGCAAAGCGTTTTCCACGGCATCACCGAAGAAGGGTTGCGACAGAGGCTGATCGTCGAACCAGCACCAATCGACCCGCCACTGCCCCGCCTCTTGCCACACGCGGATCGGCAGCCAGCCTTGCAGATTCAGGCCTTCCATTGGTCGCTCCACTGCCGACGACCGTTGCGCATCGCCGCCCGCAACTCCTCCCGGCGCACCTGCAACCCTTGCTGCGCAGCCAACGTCACGGCGCATTCGATGAAAGCGTCCGGGTCTTCCTGGCTCTGCAGGGTCCGGGCGAGTTGCGGATCGCTTGCCACCTGCTCTTGAAAACGCTGGAAGTCGCCGCGTTCGTCGCGGACAGCTGGGGTGGTGGGCAGCCCATCGACAATCTGTTGCTCCAACCAAGGGCCGGGGCGACAGTCGAGTACCAGATGAACCCGTGGCGACCGGTCCCGATTGTCGACACGATGGGGCCGCGACAGGTCGAGAAACCAGCACTCGCCAGCCTTCATCGGGATACGCTGCCCCTCAAGCCAAAAATCTACTTCGGGAGGGCTGAGCAGTGGGATATGCAGACGCAGGTCGGCATCCGGCCCGCCCAGGTCATAGTCTCGGTGTTCATGAATCTGCCCACCGGGACCGAGCCGCAACAGCCGAGCCGAAACGATCGCCAGGGACCAGTCGCGCAACGCCCGGTGCCAGCGATCATCGTTTGACCAGGGCGGCCGGTGCAAAGGCTGCCCCTGTCCGGGAGACAATTCGGTCAGCGCGTCGGCCGCCGAAATCAGCGCCACGCCGCTCCAGTCGCCGTGGTAATAGGCGTTGTTGAAATGCCCCTGCCAGCGATCGTCCTCAATGGCCGCCAGCGCTTGCAGCAACAAGGGCAGGTCCACCGTCACCGGTAGCCGGGAAAACGCCGGGCGCATCATGCCCACGCCCGGTTATGGCTTCACCGCCGCCTTCGGCACCGTGATGTCGCCCTGGGCCCAGGCCGCTTCACGGCTGGCCAGTGCCGTGGCAATCGACTGCACCTGGGTCGATTGCACTTCATCGGGCATCGGGTCGAGACCGGCGCTGGCGAAGACCTGGCCGTAGGCATTACGCAGATCGGCATAGGACAGATCCCGTCGCAGGTCGGCCTGCAAGGTATTCAACTCGCCTTGGATCAGGTCCAGCTCACCGATGCCGGCGGCCTGATGGCGGCTGCGCAACTGGCCGACGATTTGCCCGTCGATGTCCGACAGTTGCTGGTTGGTCTTGAACTGGCGCACCGCATCACGGTAGTTGGCGTTAGCCACGTACAACTGCGCCAGCACGGCAATCGACATTGCCTGGCGCCGTGCCGCCGCCACTTCTTCACCGGCCTTGGCCACGTCGATGGCCGCCGGGGCGGAGATCACGTTGAACAGGTTCCAGGTGACCTTCACGCCATAGTCGGCCCAGCCCTGCTCCACCAGGAACGAGTTGCTGTCGTAGTGCCCGCCGGCGGAGAACTCCAGGCCCGGCAACAGCCGCAGCATGGCCTTGCGGGTTTCGGCGGCCGTGATGCGTGTCTGGTAATCCTGCTCGCGCAGTTCCGGACGGCTGGCCAGGGCTTCGTGTTCGAGACGGGCCATGTCGACCTTGAGTTCCGGGATCTCGTACTCATCCGGGGTCGCAAGGGTCAACTCCGTGCCCAGCGGCAGGTTGATCAGGGTGGCCAGTTCGGTCTTGGCCAGGGACAACGCACGCCGCTGCTCTTCGAGCTGGCGGGTGGCCTGGATCAGCGAGCGCTGGTATCCCAGGGCCTGCACCGGGTCACCGATGCGCTGCTCACTCATGCTCTGGCTGTTGTTGCGCGCCGCCTCGACCCGGGCCATCAGGCTGTCGATCTGCTTGAGCAGGCGTTCGGCAGCCATGGCTCGCCAATAGGCCGAACGCACATCCTGGACGATGGTGTTGATCACTTTGCGCCGGCGTTCCTGGACGATCAATCGCTGGTCACCGGCTTGCTTGGCGCTGATGTAGCTCACGCCGAAGTCGAGCACGTTCCAAACCATGGTGAGGTCGGCCACTTCACGGTCACGGTCCTGGGAGGTCGACGGCTCCAGGGACTGGGTGCCGGTCTCCACGCTCTGGCTGCTGGAGGCGTTGACGTTGTTGCGGCCCACGTAGCCGGCGTCCAGCGCCATGCGTGGCAGCATGTCGAAACTGGCCAGGTCCAGCTGCCGCTTGGCCAGGGCCTCTTCCATGATTTTCAGGCGTCCCTCCAGGTTGTACTTCACTGCCCGGGCCATGGCCTGGTGCAGGGTCAGCGGGCCGCTGAGGGGCTCCTGGCCCTTGTACATATTCTGCAGATCGGTTTGGGCGCGCTGTTCGCTGACGCTACGATCGATCGGCTCACTGGTGACTGCACACCCACTGACCACCACTGCCAGCAGACTCATACCGAATAACTTCTGACTTCTATTCATTCCCTGGAATGCCCCTGGTTGCCGCAAATTTTCTTATTGAATGCTTCAGGCCTGTATCTGGCTGATCCCGACCTGTTGCAGAGCCATTGCCAGGGTGTCGACCTGACGCTGCTCCGTGTCCTTGAGGTGTTGCAGTTGCTGGCCCAAGGTCGGTGCGCCGAACATTGCGCGCATACCTTGGGACACATCGCCCCCCTGCATCGATGAATTGCCAAAGGCATCCATCGACTCGCCTTCGCTGCCGGAATCATGGTTGAACAGGGTCGAAAGGGTGCTGCTGCCGAACACCCCACCGTCACCGCCGCCAAAACCGAGGAACCCTTGACCCGAGCCATCGCCGGCGGCATCAGTGCTGAATACCTGGGCGATGTAACTGGGCGCCAGCGCGCCACGGTTGATGAAGATATCGCCTATCGGCCGCAGGCCGCCGCCCACATCCCGTTGCTCGAACAGCGGTGGGAAGCCCACCGGCGAGCCCAGATCGCCCGTCGGCGGCGTGAAGACGACCGGCTGCAACGGTACTTCGGACGGTGGGGCGACCGTGACGGGATCCGATGTCAGGAACTCCGGCGGTGGCTTCACGTCGTTGGGCACTACCGTGTCGATGGCGTAATTGTTGGACACCGCCACGCTGGCCCCGGCATTGCCTGCCGCGTCGCTGACATTGCTGGTGTCCAGGGCAATGAAATTGCTCGGGTCGGTGAGATTCGCCGCGGGGGTGAAAGTCGCCGTCCAGGTCTTGCCACCGTCGCTGCTGGTCAGGTTGGTCAGTTCGCCATTGGTGACGCTCAGGTCCGACAGGTCGAAACCGGCCACGGCTTCGCTGAACGTAATGGTCACGGTGGTGGTTTCGCCCACACTCAGGCTCGGATCGGCGACCACGATGGTCGCGGTCGGCCGGGTGGCGTCGAGTGCGTAGTTGCTGGAGATCGCGATACCCGCACCGGCGTTGCCGGCAATGTCCTGCACGTTGCTGGCGTCGAGCAGGATCAGGTTGGTGGCATCGTTGATACCCGCCGTAGGTGTCAGGGTCGCTGTCCAGGTCAGGCCGCCGTCACTGCTGGCGAGGTTGGACAGCACCCCATTGGCGACACTGAGGTCCGACAGGTCGAAACCGGTCACCGCCTCGGTGAAGCTGATGGTCACGGTGGTGGTCTGGCCGATACCCAGGCTGGTATCGCCGACCACGATGGTGGCGCCCGGACGCACCGTGTCGACAGCGTAGTTGTTGGAGTTCACCACGCCGACACCGCTGTTGCCGGAAACGTTGACCACGCCGCTGGTGTCCAGGCTGATTAGGTTGCTGGTGTCGGAAATGCCGGCACTCGGGGTGAACGTCGCCGTCCAGGTCACGCCACCGTCGGAAGACGACACGTTGCTCAACGTGCCGTTGTTCACGCTCAGGTCCGAATTGTCGAAGCCGCTGACCGCTTCCGAGAAGGTAATGGTCACCAGCGAGGTTTCGCCCACCGTGAGTGAGCTGTCCGCGACCACGACAGTGGCGGTCGGCACCTGTGTCTCGACCGCATAGTTGGCCGAGTTGGTGGTGCCTGTCCCGGCGTTGCCGGCTGAGTCGCTCACGCCGGTGTTGTCCAGGACGATGAGGTTGGTGGCATCGCTCACGCCCACGGTTGGCGTGAACGTGGCGGTCCAGGTCAGGCCTCCATCGCTGCTGCTGACCGCGCTGAGGCTGCCATTGGCAACGCTCAGATCAGCGTTGCTGAAACCAGTCACGGCCTCGGAGAAGGTGATGGTTACCAGGGCGGTTTCGCCCGGCCGCAGCGTCGAGTCGCTCAGCACGATGGTGGCGGTCGGACGCTGGGTGTCGATGGCATAGTTGTTGGAGTCGGTGGTCCCGGTGCCGATGTTGCCCGCCAGGTCGGCGATACCGCCGTTGGTGAGGGTGATGACGTTGCTGGTGTCGTTGATCCCGGCACTCGGCGTGAACGTCGCGGTCCAGGTGATACCGCCGTCACTGCTGCTCAACCCGGTGACCGTACCATTGGCGACCGTCAGGTCGGCAGCGGTGAAAGCAGTCACCGCCTCGCTGAAGGTGATGGTCACCAGCGAGGTCTCGCCAGCGCCAATGGCGGTGTCGGCCACGACGACGGTCGCGGTGGGGCGTACGGTATCGACAGCATAATTGTTGGAGTCGGTGGTGCCGACCCCGGCATTGCTCGCCCCGTTGCGCACGCCGGTGTTGTCCAGGGTAATGAGGTTGCTGGTATCGGAAACGCCGACACTCGGGGTAAAGGTGGCCGTCCAGGTCACGCCGCCATCGCTGCTGCTAACGTTGGTCAGGGTGCCGTTGCTGACGGTCAGGTCACTGTTGTCGAACCCGTTCACCGCTTCGTTGAAGGTGATGGTCACCAGCGAGGTTTCACCGATACTCAACGACGAGTCGGCGACCACGATGGTGGCCGTCGGCACGTTGGTGTCGACCTGGTAGTTGTTCGAACTGGTCGTGCCGGTACCAGTGTTGCCCGCCGCATCACTGAAGCCGGTGTTGTTCAGCACGATGACGTTCGTGGTGTCGACGATCCCGAGAGTTGGCGTGAGGGTAGCGGTCCAGGTGATTCCGCCATCGCTGCTGCTGACCGCGCTCAGCGTGCCGTTGGCCACACTCAGGTCCGAGTTGTCGAAACCGCTGACTGCTTCGCTGAAGGTGATGGTCACCAGCGAGGTTTCGCCGACGCTCAGCGCGTTATCGGCCACGACGATGGTGGCGGTCGGGCGTTGCGTATCGACGATGTAGTTGTTGGAATCGGTGGTGCCGGTGCCGGCATTGCCCACACCGTCCACGACGCCGGTGTTATCGAGGGTGATCAGGTTAGTGGTGTCATTGACGCCGACGCTCGGAGTGAAGGTGGCGGTGTAGATGATGTTGTCGCTGGTGCTCAGCCCGCTCAGGCTGCCGTTGGCAACGGTCAGGTCGGCCAGGGTGAACCCGGTCACCGCCTCGCTGAAGGTGATAGTCACTAACGAGGTTTCGCCGGCGGCAAGCGCCGTGTCGGCAATCACTACGGTGGCGGTGGGGCGCACGTTGTCGATGGCGTAGTTGTTGGAGTCGGTGGTGCCACTGCCGGCATTACCCGCCGCATCGCTCACCCCGGTATTGTCCAGGGTGATGAGATTGGTCGCGTCGCTGGTGCTGGCGCTCGGGGTGAATGTAGCGGTCCAGGTAATGCCGCCGTCGCCGCTGCTCAGCCCGGTGACGCTACCGTTGGCGACCGTCAGGTCGGCGCTGGTGAAGCCAGTGACCGCCTCGCTGAAGGTAATGGTCACCAACGAGGTTTCGCCGATACTCAACGTGGGGTCGGCAACGACAATGCTGGCGGTGGGGCGCTGCGTGTCGATGGCGTAGTTGTTGGAGCTGGTGGTACCGGTACCGGCGTTGCCCGCCGCATCGCTCACCCCGGTATTGGCCAGGACGATCAGGTTGGTGGCGTCGGTGACACTGACGCTTGGGGTAAGCGTCGCGGTCCAGGTGATACCGCCATCGGCACTGCTCAACCCACTCAAGGAGCCGTTGGCGACCGTCAGGTCGGCCAGGGTGAAACCGGTCACCGCCTCGCTGAACGTGATGGTCACCAGCGAGGTTTCACCGGCGCTCAGTGCGGTGTCGGCCACTACGATCGTCGCGGTGGGGCGCAGCGTATCGACGGCATAGTTGTTCGAGTCGGTGGTGCCCGTACCGGCATTGCCAGACAGATCGGCAATGCCGCTGTTGTCCAGCGTAATCAGGTTCGTGGTGTCGCTGATGCTGGCGGTGGGAGTGAGTGTCCCGGTCCAGGTGATACCGCCGTCGCTGCTGCTCAGCCCGGTGACGGTACCGTTGGCCACCGTCAGGTCGGCGGTGGTGAAGCCAGTGACCGCTTCGTTGAAGGTGATGGTCACCAGCGACGTTTCGCCGACGCTCAGCGCGGTGTCGGCCACCACGATGGTCGCGGTCGGGCGCAGCGTATCGACGGCGTAGTTGTTCGAGTTGGTGGTGCCCACGCCGGCGTTGCCGGACAAGTCCGCGACGCCAGTCTTGTCCAGGACCACCAGGTTGGTGGTGTCGGTCACGTCAGCATCCGGGGTCAGGGTCGCGGTCCAGGTGATGCCGCCGTCGCTGCTGCTCAACCCGGTGACGGTACCGTTGGCCACCGTCAGGTCGGCGGTGGTGAAGCCGCTGACCGCTTCGGAGAACGTGATAGTGACGGCCGAGGTTTCACCGCTTTTGAGTGCGGTATCGGCCACCACGATGGTCGCCGTCGGCGCCACGGTGTCGTTGACCACATAGTTGTTCGAACTGGTGGTGCCTACGCCAGCGTTACCCGCCAGGTCGACAACGCCGGTGTTGTCCAGGGTGATCACGTTGGTGGTATCGGCGATGTTGCTGGCTGCCGTCAGCGTGCCGGTCCAGGTGATACCGCCATCGCTGCTGCTGAAGGCACCCACGGTGCCGTTCTGCACCGTCAGGTCGGCAGAGGTAAACCCCGTCACGGCCTCGGAGAAGGTGACAGTCACCAGCGACGTACCACCGGAGTTCAGGCTGGTATTGGCCACCACGACAGTTGCGGTAGGCGGGGTCAAATCCGGCACATAGTTGGTGTTGATGGTTCCGCCGTCACCGTAGACATTGGCCACGGAAGCCGGCGACGTACCTGCGGTGCCCGCACTGCCGCCCCCGGTACCGCTGCCGCCGACATTGCCTGACAAGGCCGCGAAGTTGGCCGCGGTGATCAGGATCGCGCCCTTGTTCCAGATGGCGCCAACGCCGACGCCGCCCGCACCGCCAGTGTGGGTGTAGCCACCTCCGGCACCGCCACCACCACCGCCACCACCGGCGCCGATGTTGTTGGAAATCACCGAGTTGCCGATGATGCGCAGGGTCGCGCCGGTGTCGTTGTAGATACCACCCACTGCGCCGCCACCCGCACCACCTATGGAGTTGTAGCCGTCACCGCCCCCACCACCACCGATGGATAATCCCGCGCTGGCCGCCGTGCCGCCGGCCGATCCGGTGCTGTAGCCCGGGTAAGCGGCACCGCCGGCACCACCGGTGGAGTTACCGCCCCGCCCGCCCATGTTGAAGAAGCCGCCGCCGGCGCCGCCCTGTCCCGTCGAGCCGACGGAGCCCGTGGCATTGAGTGTGTCGCCGCCCTTGCCGCCGGTACCGCTGCCGACCGCGCCGCCGCCACCACCACCGCCACCGGCATATTGCGGCGTCACGCCACCACCGCCACCACCGCCCGAGGCGGCGTTGGCGGTAATCGTGACGTTCTTCAGGGTCAGGGTTCCTGCGTTATAAATACCGCCGGCCTTGGCAACCGCAGCATCGACGCCACCATTGCCGCCGTCACCCGCTACCATGCCACGGGTGATCACCAAACCATCGAGGGTTGCCGTCGTACCGGACGTCACGCTGAGGACCTGGGTGCGGAATTGCCCATCGAGGGTGACATCGGCAACGTTGTCGTTATTGAGGTCGCCATCGATGGTGACGTTCTTGTTGACCACCAGCACCTGGGTCAGCGCGACGGTCATGCCGCTGCTGAAGGTCACGATGTCGCCGTTCTGCGCAGAGGACAGGGCCGCACGCAACGAGCCGACACCGGTGTTGGCGTTGTTGGTGGCGGTCCAGGTGGCGAGGCCCCACTGGTAGTCGCTCATTGCAGTGGCAGACAACACGTTGGCGCTTTCGATGTTGCCGGTGGCGATTTCCAGGTCCCAGTCGCCGCCCAGACCGGTACGGTCGTTGGAAGCGGCCACATCGCGACCGGTCAATTGCGCCAGCGAATCGACCAGCTCCAGGCCACGTTCGCCTTGGGCGGTGTAGCAGCCATAGATCAGGATATCGCCTCCGGCGTTCATGTCCTGGCCAATCTGCGCCAGCACCTCGGCGCGGGCCTGGACGTTGTCCGCCGACAGGTAGGCGTTGCCCAACCACAGATCACCGGCGTTGCCATGGGCAATGATCTGCACCGAGCTGACGCCCTGGTGGGTGTCCAGGTAATCGGCGATCTGTTGCAAGCCGTCCTTGGTGGCATCCAGTTGCACGACCTCGGTGCCGGGCGCCACGCCTTCGAGCAGGCTGGCGGCATCCTTGACCCGGGAATCGACGAATACCACCGACTTGCCCGGCACGGCGGCTTCGGTGGCATCGGCCTGGCCCTGGGCCACGTGAGTATCGGTAGCCTGATCGGCCGTGGGCGTCTTGGCCGCGTCCGCGGTGGGATGGGCATCCGGCTGCGCGGCGTCGGCCACGGTCGCGGCGACGGCGCCGTCGAACAGCATCCGCGGTTCCAGGGACATGATCATTGGCGATGCCAGGGCCTGTGCGCCCTCGGTTACCCGCGATTTACCTTTGCTCCACCACATGATGTTCACCCGGACTCGAACTACTGAACACGTAAATGAAAAAACCGCGCTCAGCTGAGCGCGGCGTCGGTTTTCATACGAATGACATTGGCGGCGCTGGCAGAGCCATCGCGCCAGAACGACAACTCGGCATACTTCTCGAACAGATCCGGCGGCAGCAGGGTCCGTCGCGCTTGCGGCGCGACCCGGGGCTTGACCTTGTGCAGGCCGGCAACGCCCAGGGCCTGGTCGAAGGCCGGTGCGTCGTAGGTCAAGTGATTGAAATCGTGTTCATACCAGGGCTCGTCGATGAATTCGTAGATCAGCCGCATCACCCGCTCGGGCGCTTGGCTCAACAGGTCGTAGTCGACGATCAGCAACGACTCGGCGTTTTCGCCGTAATAGGCTTCCTTGAGTGCCGTCCAGGCATATCCCACCAGACGGTTGCGCTGGGCCAGGGTTTCGCAGCGGCTGTAGACGGTGTTGCGCTCGTCATCGTCGTTGAACAGCTTGGTGTTCTCGAACGGGTTGGCGCGGTAGAGCCGCTCCAGGCTGTCGAGCACCCAGGCAACGTTGCGTACGCAGGCGATGGTCTTGGCCTGGGGGAAAAGATCCTGCAGCGCGGGTAAACGAGCGCACCACTGGCGGTTGGTATCGAAGATGACGGGCTTGTCGGCTTTGTCGGCATAGTACGAATCGAACAACCCACGCAGCAGGCGACGGCGCAGGTTAGTGTCGATCACCGAACCGAATTCGCTACCGGCACTGCATTGCTGCAATACGCTGCTGAACAGCGTACCGACGGGGCTGGTCATGCCGGCATGAAAGCGTGGGTTCTGCAACAGGATCGCAGAAAGCAGGGTCGAGCCTGAGCGCGGTAGACCGGAGATAAAGTGAAACTTTGACAATCCCTTTCACCGTTTGTAGTCCATTTGTGTCCGAAGAGTAGACGAGGAAACAAACCTCGACTAGTACTACTTTGACATCAAACACACCTGTTCCTGAAAAAAAGATGGACGGTACAGCTCACCCCCAAACCTGAATCGATTAAGCCACGCGGCAACCTTTTTCAGTCCACGGGCAGAATGAAATAACCCCGTCTACGCTCAGCCGGGCGTGACCGGCCAGGTGATCGCATCTTTACCCGTTGTATCCAGATACCGCAGACCAACAACCTGAAGGATGAGGATTCTATGGAAGTATTTATCGGGACTATCCAGCCGTTCGCGTTCAACTTCGCCCCCCGGGATTGGGCCTTGTGCAACGGGCAGACCCTCAGTCTCGCTCAATACGAGACATTGTTCGCCCTGATCGGGGTGACTTACGGCGGCGACGGCCAGACCACCTTTCTGCTCCCCAACTTGCAGGGGCGGATGCCCATGGGCCAGGGCAACGGCCTGGGGCTGACCCCTCGGGTGATCGGCACCGTCTCCGGCACTGAAAACGTCACGGCGACGCTGAACAACCTGCCCAACCACACCCACGCCCTTACCGGCATAACCGCCGCGACCACCCTGCAACTGGCGAACCCAGCCAGCAACCCGGTGAATACGCCAACAGCCACCAACTCCTTCATCGGTACCTCGGGCACCGGGCCGGGTGCAGCGAATATCTATTCCGACCAGCTAGGTGCTTCGCCGGTACCGCTGCAGGGTGTGACCACGACGGTCAGCGGCACGGTCGCCCCTACCGGCAATGGACTGCCGATGGCAATCATGAACCCATTCCTGGCGATCAACTTCAGCATTGCCCTGCAAGGCTACTTCCCATCCCGAAACTGATGATCCGCCGGAGGACCATGGCCCTCTGGCCTGTTGGAGTATCGATATGTTGCAAGCCGTCCATAGCCACCATTTCCAACCACTGCTGGGTCAGACCAGTCACCTGACCCTGCCTGACGGCAGTTGTCTGCCCGTACGGATCGAAACCCTCGAGCATGCGCCTCGGGCGAAAATGCCCAATACAGAGCGCATGCCTTTCAGCATCGAATTCAACAGTTTGCAGGCCACCGATTTCGTAGACGGTTTGTGCTCATTGGAAGTGCCCGAACTGGGCAGGCTCGAAGGGGTGTTCGTGTCGCGGGTACCGCCCATGGGACGAGACCCGGCTGTGGGGTATTTCTATATCGCGTTCAACTGATGTGGGAGCGAGCCTGCTCGCGAGGCGTCGTGTCAGGCAGCAGTGAAGTCGACTGATACACCGATTTCGCGAGCAAGCCCGCTCCCCCACGGGATCTGCAATGAAGCTTCACTCGGCAGAGCATGGCAACCACGTCTACGCTCAGCCGTGCGTGATCAGGCCAGGGAATAAAGGAGTCGGGCTGAACGCAATCTTCTTCCTTGGCAACACCAGAACGATAACCTGAAGGACGAGGAATCTATGGAAGTATTCATGGGCACTATCCAGTCGTTTGCCTTTAATTTCGCACCCAGCGGCTGGGCGTTGTGTAGTGGGCAGACGCTCGGCATCTCGCAGTACCAGGCACTGTTCTCACTGATCGGCACCTACTACGGAGGCAATGGCCAGACCAACTTCATGCTGCCAAACCTGCAAAGCCGACTGCCCTTGGGCCAGGGCAACGGCCTGGGCCTGTCCCCGCGTGTGATCGGCGAGACTTCCGGCACTGAAAACGTGACGGCAACACTGAACAACCTGCCCAACCACACCCACACCCTGACGGGCATAACCGCCGCAACCACCTTGCAACTGGCGAACCCGGCCAGTAATCCACTGAACGCGCCAACGGCCACCAACTCCTTCATCGGCACTTCAGGTACCGGACCGGGAGCGGCGAATATCTATTCCGACCAGCTAGGTGCGTCGCCAGTACCGCTCAAAGGCGTGACCACCACGGTCAGCGGCACGGTGGCTCCTACGGGCAATGGACTGCCGATGGCAATCATGAACCCATTCCTGGTCATCAACTTCAGCATCGCCTTGAACGGTCTGTTCCCATCCCGTAACTGATTTTCCAATCGCAGGGCAGCGGCCCTGTGGGAGCAAAGCTTGCTCGTGACTGCCGCTATCGCGAGCAAGCTTTGCTCCCACAGAAACATCCCACACACATTAAGGAATGTTGAGCTGTCAGTTGCCTTTCGGATACCAGACCAACCGTTCCGCCGCCGGGTTACGTTCCTCGACTTCGAAGCCCAGCGCCAGGTAATGCCGCCGTGCGTGAGGATTGCTGGTCCAGACCACGGTCGCCACCGGGCAGCGGATCTGTTGCGCGGCTTTCTGCACGCCTTGCAACACCGTCCGGCCATAACCCTGTCCGCGGGCCTGGGGAATGAAAGCCAGGTACAGCACACGAATTTCATTGGCACCGAAATCGGTGCTTAACGCGCCGATAGCGGTGCCGAGTTTTTCCACGACGTAATGCATGGCATTGGGAAAGTTGTCCCCCAGCCCCTGCTCCTGCACCTGGAACTGCTGCGCGATCACCTGCTGCACCTGCTCGTGCTCGCCATCGATCCATTGCAGGTCCGGTCGCGCCGCCTGATAAAGACTCTGCAAGAACGGACCATCGCTGACCCGCGACGGCCGCACCACCAGTCCCTCTGCCGCTACTGACTCCATGTATGCTCCTTAGAATCCGCTTTCCCTTACACCCAACGCCGCCAACCGACGCCAGGCCGCTCCCAGTATCGATTCGCCCTGCCCCTGCAGCACCACGACTCCCCGCAGCGGTTGCGACGGAGCAGCTTCGTCATCGACGGCGCTCAGGCGTACACCGTATTGCGCCTGCACCGGCTCGGCCCGCTGTTGCGAATCACGGCGAACGGCAATCGGCCCATGATGATCGGATGTCAACGCCTGCTGCTCGACCCAGGCGGTGCCATTGGTGTCGATTTCATTCAGTTGCACGGCAATCGAAGGGTGCATCGGATCATCGGCAATGAATCGTCCCGTGGCGCCAGGCCCGACCCGCCAAAGCTCGGCCTCGGTGAGGTAACCGCGCAGGCGGGAGTCGGCCTGCACCACCCGCACCAGCGGTTGCGTGGGTGACAACCAGCGGCCTACCGCCAATTGTGGCAGCAGGTCACGCACCTGGCCGGCATGGGGCGCTCGCAGCAACAGTCGTTCACGTTGGGCGACCAGGCCACGATACTCGGCAACGGCTTCGGCCAGTTGTTGCTCGACAATACCTGCGTCGGCAGCGGTTTCGCTGCGGCCGGCCCGGCGACGCATCTGCAATTGCTGGATCTCGATTTCCCGACGCACGATGCTCAGGCGTGACGCCATGTCCGGCGACTCCAATTCAATCAACACATCGCCCTGGGCCACCACCTGCCCATCGTGCACATTCACCTGTTTGACCCGGGCCGCCACCGGTGCATACAAGGCACTGGCACGACCGGCCTCCAGCATCGCCGGCACTTCCACGGCGCTGCGCCAGGGCAAAAGCAAGGCCAGGATCAGTGCCAGCAAGACCAATCCGGTCAGCAACACCCGCGGCCCATGGGCTTGCTCGCGACGCTGCCACCATTGTCGCCACTCATTCACGATAGGCATGAAAATGAACCAGACCAATTCCACCATCATCAGGAAAATGCCCAACACTTTGAAGAACAGGTGATAGACCGCCAGGGCAATGCCAAAGAACAACACCGCTCGCCACAACCACGACCCATATCCCCATATGAGCAAGCGACGGCGCATCTTCGGCGACCAGGGTTCCGGTGCCACCGCGCCGTAACCGAACAAGGCTTCGCGCAAGCGCCAGCGACACAAGGCGAATGCCCGGCCTTGAAGGTTATCCACCGCCCAGAAATCGCTGAGCAGGAAGTACCCGTCAAAGCGCATGAAGGGATTCAGGTTGATGATCAGCGTGGTGATCCAGGTGGCGCTGGCCAGCATGAACGCGGCGGTGCGGGCCGGCCCATCGGGCAACAACGACCAGGCCAGCAGCGCGATGCATGCCAGCAGCAGCTCCGCCAGCACGCCACCGGCGCCAATCAGCAATCGAGCCCGACGATCATTGATCCGCCAGGCGTCGCTGACATCGGTATAGAACATCGGCAGCAGCACCATGAACGCCACCCCCATGCTTTGCACCCGGCAACCGGCGCGCTTGGCCATGAAGGCATGGCCGAACTCATGGCACAGCTTGGCGAAAAACAATGCCACCCCGAACGCAAGCGCACCGCCCAGGCTGAACAGGTGTGGAAAAGTCGCCAGGAACCGCTGCCAATCCCGTGACACCAGGAAAATCCCGGCACCCAGGGTCAGCGGCAGTCCATAGCGCAGGATCTTGGGCCCGAACCGTGCCAGCCAGGGCCAGGCGCGGTTGAGGAAAGCGTCTGGACGCCACAGTGGAATCCGGAAAAACAGGTATTGATGCAGCAGGATTTGCCACAGGCTCTGGCGCCGGGCGGCCGTCTTGAACTGATAGCTGTCACGCTGTTGCGGATCCATTGCGCTGATCAGATCGTGACCGCGTAGAAAGCCCAGCAACTGCTCCAGCGACTCGCCGTTGAGGGGCAGGCCCGGCTCACGGTTCGCAGCTTGCAGCACCCGCTCCGGGTCGCCCAGGGACCAATGCCGCAGCATGCGCATCGCCGCCGCACCCAGCTTGAAATAGCGCCCGCGTACCGGATCGGCCAGCGTCCATTGAGGCGAACCATCAGGGTCCGCTGCCGCCGGAGACAGCTGCAGATCCGGCCGCAGGCTCGGCAGGTCCACGCTACAGACCTACGCTCTGGCGCAGCCCAGCCAATGGTCGACGCAACAGGTACAGCGCCAACGGCGCACGATCGCCGAATATTTTTGCCGTGCCACGCAGGCCGATGCGCGGTGCCGCGGCATCGAAACGCGCATCCAACCGATAGGCCAGCTGTCCGGCGGCAGTGGGTTGCGCCTCGTAGGCCGAACGCTCGAGCCAGGCCACATGCCGCTGCAACGGATCGCTGTCGAGGAACAACGCGACTTGCGCACCGGGAGCCAGGGTTATCGCGTCGCCGACCGCCAATTCGATACGCAGCTCAGCCTGGCTGGGGTCGGCGATTTCCATCAACCGCTCGCCGGTCTGCACCGGCTTGCCGAGCCAGCGCTCGACATCGGCAAACACCGCAATGCCATCCCGTTCGGCACGCACCTCACTGCGTTTGAGCAACTCCAGGGCATAGTTGCGCTCGGCGCGTTTCTGCTCGACGCGAGCGGCCAGGAGGTCGATCTTTGAGCTCGATTCGGCATCGGCAAACGAGCGCTGGGAGTTGGCCTTGAGCTCCGCCTCGGCCACGTCCAATGCGCGTTCGGCCACATCGGCCTGGGCCTTGAGGCTGGTGCTTTCGAAGCGCAGCAACAGGTCGCCGTTCTTGACGGCCTGGTTGGGCTTGACCATGAATTCGGCGATCACGCCGTCCAGCGGCGCCGCCACCACCTGGCCACCCAGCGGCACCACTTCGGCCGGGGCCAGCACCGACTGGCGCACCGGGACCAGCAAGCCCAGTAACAGCACCGCCACCAGCGCGACCTGGCGCTTGCGCGTCCAGCGCAGGCGCCACGGCTTGCGCGGTTGCAACGCCAGCCACGCATGGCTGTAGGTATCGCCCAATTGCGACAGCAGTACTTGCTCGGCCGGCGTCCAGGGCAGGTCACGGGCCAACCACAGACCGCCGAAGACCAGACCCTTGTGATCGATCAACGGCAGCCAGAATACCTGCCCGGCCGACAGGCTTTGCCAGTCCGCCTGAACGGCCTCGCTGACACCACCGGCAGCAATCACCCGAGCCTGGTTCAGCAGGCCTTGCTTGAACAATTGCGCTACCGCCTGCTCGACAAACGCCACGAAAGGCGCATTCGGTTCCACGGCACTGATGCCGGTCACTGCCTGCACTTTGCCGGCAATCAACAGCGCGGCGTGGCGAAACCCGAACAGGGCCTGGCCATCGTTGACCAGGCTGTAGCTCAGTTGCGTCGGGTTACGCGCGGCCCGCGTCTGACGCTCCAGATCGAGGAAGCGGGCAAATACCTGCTCGGCGTTACCCATGACCGGCGCGTTCACTTGGACTCCGCGAAACGCGCCGTGCCGCTCATGCCGGACAGCAAGCCACTGGCATCAGGCAGGCTCGCCACCAGCAGCAACGTCTGGCTGCCCTCATCGATACGCGCGCCGAGGCGCTTGACCGTCGCTTGCAGCGGCCGGCCGGTTTCGTCGGGAATGAATGTGAAGGATTGGCCGGGCTTGAGCCTGTCCATCCAGCGCGACGGCACCAGCAGATGGATCTCCAGGGTGCGGTTGTCGACCACGTCCAGCAACGGCGCGCCGGCCGCCACGCTCTCATAACGCTGGACCTTGCGCGCCACCACCTGCCCATCGAACGGTGCGACCACACTGCAGCGCTTGACCTGGACCTGATACACCTGGGATTGCGCCTGGGCCTCGCTGAGCCGGGCCTCGGCCCGTGAGACCTCGAAACGCCCGACGGATTTCAATGCCTCCAGCTGCCGGTTATGCGCCAACTCCTCATTGGCGCCCCGACTCGCCGCCTGGGCGGCGTTGAGCTGGGCCTGATAGGCCGAGCAATCGAAACGCGCGAGGGTATCGCCCTTCTTGAACGACTCGCCCTCACTGAACGGCAATTCGACGATACGTCCGGCCAACTCACTGGCCAGCACGGCCTGATCCCGCGCCCGCAGCACCCCTCGCGCCTCGTTGCCACCCGGCGCCCCGGCCGTCACGTTGCTCTCGAACAACGGATCGTTCGCGACAGACGTCTGCGCCTGGACCGCACACGTTATAAAGGCCAATCCCACAAACCAACTGCAAAAACGCTGCATGACCGCTACTCCCTGACGGATGGTCGGAGTCTACGACAGCGGTGGGGAGCGTCAAGGGAGATGCGTTCAGGTTTGGGAAATCTCTTATTTCAAAAAGGTTAGGAGAGGGGTTAGGCAACGATTGACGTCAGAATTCGCCCGACTCAGGGTCTCCCTCGCTGCTGGCGACCACCCCAGCCGCGCCCTACTCCACCAACGTCAACTCCCCATCCCGATACAGCACCTCGCGACCCAGCCAGGCCGCATCCACCTGCGGCAGTACCGCCGAGGGCTTGCGCAATTCGCGCAGCAAGGTCGAGCCATGGGACAAGCGTCCGCCCATGCGCGCAATCACTGCCCGGGCGTTTTGATAGTGTGCATGGCGACCTGGGTCCAGGGTTTCTTCAAGCAGAATGTCGTCGCCCAGGATGCCTTGCACCTGTCCCGGGTAGATCAGGAATCCACTCGCTTGCTCGGTGCCCTCGCGACCGTCCTGCCAGAAGCTGCCTTCCCGGCTGCGAACGTCCGGATGCGGTGCGAACCAATGGGCCCGTTCGGCCGCCGGCATGGCGTGATGCAGGCGAAAAAAAATCCGCATCAGGTTGTCGCGATACCACTCACGCACTTGCAGGTAGTAGCCGCGCAATCCCGGCAGACCGCTCGAATGGGCCAGGCGCACCGCCAACGGCCATCGAGGGAACGCCTGCAGCGGCAATTCGGTCGGTGCCGGACGCGGCGTAGCCGGGTCGGTTTCCCATGGCAGCCGATGCGGGGCGGATTCCAGGTTGTCATAGACGGTCGGGGGCCGGCCCAGCCAGTCGCCACCGCTGCTGGCCAATGCGGTGGCGATGCACAGGTTGCCCTGGACCACAAATACGTAGAAACGGGTGAACCAGTCGGCCAATTGTTGCCCGCCAGCCCCCTGTTCGGTCAGCTCGCAGAGTTCCCGGTCGAAGCGCAGTAAACCCTTTTCTAACCTCGGCAGATGCCCACGAGCGATGCGCTGCATGCGCAGGAACAACGGCAGCGAACGGATCAGGCGAAGCGGTCGCCAAGGCAGATGCGGTGTAGCGCCGCCGACCTCACCCGCGTAGTTGCTGGCACTGATGCCCCAGTCCGCCAGGCGCGCGAGAAACAGGTCGTTGTTGATGTACGAAGCACCGCCAAACACCGCGGTAAAGGGCTCGTTGTCCTGCAATATCCGCGCGTCCCAACGCGCCATGATAGCGGGAATGCTCGCCGCGGCACGGCGCTGGGCGTACTCCACCAGGACACTGGGTCGCGGCGGCAGGATCTCGGCGATATTGGCGGCGGTCAGGTGTCGACGCCAGCCATAATCGCTGATCGGCCGGTATTGCAGCAGCCAGAGTTGTTTGCCGTCCCAGGCCCATTCAACATCACCGGGCACGTAGTGGAACACCCGCAGCACACCTTGCAGGAATCGCCACAGCTGATCGGCGGTCAGGCCGTGGGAAGGTTTGAACGTGTCGCTGTTCCATGAATCGCCCAGCCGGGAAATGATCGCGCGTTCAGGGCTCGCCTGACCGTCGGCCAATGATTCAAGATGACCTTCGACCCACTCCAGCTCGACGGCCAGGTGACGGACGAAGGCGATCCCGGACAGCCGCGGCGTGATGAATCGCTGCACCACCACTTCCTCGACCCCCGTTGCATTCAGCTCGGCAACGCGCGCCGGCACATCCTGCGTCGCTACACGCAAGAACGTGGTGCTCAGGCCCGCATTCGCCGCATCGGCCTGGTCCTCGCCATAACTGGAGGAACGCACCGCCCAAAGAGCGTCCGATGGATCGTCGAGGAACGCCGGCAGGCGCGGATCATGGCAGTCGTTGAGCGACAGCGCCGCAGGCACCGCTTGCCCGGCCAGCGCCGCCAGGCGCAAGCGCCCACCCTTGGTATGGGCGACGAATCCTCGCTCGTCCGACTCCAGCCACGCGGCGAACTCGGCCGGCGCGTCAATCCACGGATAATGACCCCAGCCGGGTTTCAGGCTGATGGTCAGATCGGCGCGAGCGAGAATGGCTGACCACGCCGCGGCCTGCTCGATGCCCAGAACATTGTCCTGATCGCCCCAGACCAGTTCTACCGGATCGGTAATCCACTCCAGCAGTGGCAACGCGGTGTCCGCGCGCACCAGATCCCAGTGCGGCACAAAGGCCCGACAGCGCGCATACCCGGCACCCATGCGCCGGTACTGCGCAGGCGTCCAGGTCTGGTTGGAAAACTTGCGGGCAAACAGCGTCGGTTGGTTTGCCAACAGCCAATGAATGGTTTTGCGCAGCGGCAGGGGCGACATCAATGCCGGTAGGCGGCGCTGCCACAAAAACGCCCCGACCGGCGCCAGCAGTACACTGCGACAGAAGTGCCCGGGCTGACGCTGCAAGGCATGCAACACCAACAGCGCATTCACCCCGACGGCGGTGATCGCGCTGCCCTTGACCGTCATCTGCAGCAAAGCTTGGGCGTAGGCGGCCAGGTCTTCGCAAGGCGCCTGGGGATGATTGCCGAAGCCGGGCAGTTCCAGCGGCAGCACTTCGTAGCGCTCGAAGTGCGGCAATGCATCGTCCCACCAATCAGCGGCGCTTCCGTTACCGGCCAGCAGGTACATCAAGGGCTTGCTCATGAGCGGTCCTCAGGCCAGATCACGCAGGGCAGCGTCGAGGGTCGGGTAACGGAACCGATACCCGGCGTCAGCGAGACGGCTCGGCACCACGCGTTGGCCGTCGAAAAACAACTGGGCCATCTCCCCTGCCAGGGCTCGCACCGGTGCGGCAGGGATGTGAAACCATACCGGGCGCTTGAGAACCTTACCGACGCGCTCGGCAAACTCTCCCTGGCTGACCGTGTCCGGCGCCACCAGGTTGTAGGTGCCGCTCAGGCTCTCATCGTCGAAGGCCCGGGCGATCACCTGGATCACATCATCGCGGTGTATCCAGCTCATGATCTGCCGCCCATCACCCATCCGCCCACCGAACCCCAGGCGAAACGGAATCAGCAAAGGCAACAGCGCACCGCCCGGACCAAAGACCACGCCCAGGCGCATCACCACCTGCCGCAGGCCCAATTCAACGGCTGGCCGCGCCGACGCTTCCCAGCGAGCACAGAGGTCGGCCATAAAACCATCGCCCTTGGAAGCTTGCTCATCCAGTCTTTCACTGGCATCGCGCACGCCATAAAAACCGATGGCCGAAGCCTGAACCCACAGCGTCGGTTTGTTCCGGGCGTTCTTCAGCCAGGTCATCAACGCTTCGGTGGTATTGACCCGGCTGGCAATCAGCTGCGCCTGGCGCCGGGGGCTCCAGCGCGGACCGGCCACCGGCGCCCCCGCCAGATTGATCATCACATCGAAGATTTCGTCATGGCCCAGCTTGTTCAGCGAGCGCAGGCAACGGGCACGGCCGTCGAACAGGTAGGCCGCTTTCAACGGATCCCGGGCCAGCACACTGACGGTGTGCCCGGCATCGAGCAATTGATTGACCAGCGTCTCCCCGATAAACCCGGTGCCGCCGGTCACCAACACGCGCTTATGGATGCCGCCCGCGAACGGATTGCCGGATTTGCCCTGGCGTTGCATGCGCAGCGCCGCCAGCCCGTCACGAATACCCGAGGCACTGACACCTACGGCAAACAGCGTCAGCAACCAGCCGCGCCAGCCGAGATCGAGCGCGCCCAGGCCGGTAGGCAAACTCGCCCATTGCGCCAGTTGCACCCCGTACAGCGCGAAGAACGCCCCGCCGTTGACCGCCAGCACCGTGTGCATGATGCGCTCGATGGCCGGCAGCTTGCGGCTGCGGTCCTCGACCACGAAATCCCAGAGCGTCAGGCCGATCTCCAGGGCGAACAGCAACCCGATGACAATCGCCCACGCTCCCTGGAAGGTCAGGTGGGCGATGCCCAGGAACAGAACCCCGTAGAAACACGAACGCAGGGCGTGGATCGACAGCTCCAACCGGGCGCTGTGGCGATAGGGCAGCGCGACGGTCAGTTCATGGTGATAGAGGGTATCCAGCGCGCCCAGGACAGCCTGGGCAATCAACAACGCGATGGCCCAGTCGAGGAGAGAAAAATCAGGCATGGTTTGACTCACTTAGCAGGTGGTCGACGAGGGGATTGCGGCGATCATGACGGTAGAGCCAGAACAGCGGAGGCAGCAATGCAAACAGGGCAAGGCTGTCGAACCACAAATGCGACCAGACCTGCGCCTGGGCCGAAAGCAGGATGTCCTGGGGCGCCCAGAGCAGGATGCCGGCAATCAACCACCCCCAAGGCATCGCGCTTCTCAGTCGATTACCGAGATGGACCAGGGCCAGCATGTACAGCGAATAACTTTGCAACGTGGCGCCGAACAGCGCCAGCCACCAGACCTGCTGCGCCCGGGCAGCCGAAGGCACCGCAGCGTCGGGCCAGAAAGCCTGTTCGATGGTTTGCAGATAGCCGTCGAGCAATCCGGAATGCCCTGCCCAGGTCAGCACGAGGCTGACCAGCAGATGCATGAGGGCAGCGGCGTATAGCCAAGCGACCAGGGCTTTTCGAAGGGTGTTGGGAGAGGTTGGCATTCCATGTTCTGAAGGCTTGCTTGAGGGCGGCCAGTCTAAAGGAAAAGGGCGGGGCTTTACTTGGCTAATGGCCTGGGCAGCGATAAATAACGTTCGCCGCCTGGAGCGCCTGAAACCTAAGCCGGATGGTCGATAAGGTGCATTTGCTGGTGGAATGGGAGGCGGATCGGCTTATACGCCTGGGTGAACTTCGAATATCGCCTCCGCAAGCAAGCTCACTCCACAGGTGAAGCTTGTGCATCTGTTTTTCATGACCGGCAACTGAATCCCATCGTTGGGTATCAGCGACACGAATCACATTAAGGGCAAGGCCAAGGCTTCCAAGCCGGCGGATTCTGGGGGATCTACAGTCCCTTGCGCAAAGTGCCGTAGACACTCGGAAAGTAGCCGTCGGACAGGGTCGCCGTTCGTCGGCACTGTCAACTACGACAGGTACGCAAGCCGGTCTTAAAGGTTTCTACTGCTCTTGCGTCTATCCACGGCGCTCCGGCAATTGAGCGTCAACGGAACGCTCAGATCGTCTACTAGAGGACAGCATCATGAGCAATAACCAGACAACCAATATTAATGACGACCTCAGTAATGAAGTGCTTGAAAAGGCACATCTGGAGAAGAGAAAAAAGTTAAGATCTGCAATCAGAGTATCTCTTGACAAGCTTAAACCCTCCATCTTGGAGCCTGAGTCGGCCAACATCGATTCAAACAACATCAAAGGTAAAACGAGCGAAATCCCCTGGCGAACCGATACGCTTTCAGGGAGCACGGGTAACTACAAAGGAGAACTAACTTTTCAGCATCGTTATGTTGATGGACGATTGCAGTTCAAAACGACTGCATACCGAATAACTCGAAGCAATGGTCAAAGTGGTGGGAATAAAGCCAACATTAACATTCTTATAGATAATTCGGCTGGGCAGTGGTCAAGCTTTTCTCCCGACTCGATGTGGCAGGACGGACAATGGCATCCCTATGAGCGAAACACCGACATGAGAATTTGGGATAAATGGGCAACGGTATATATCCTATTTATTTTCGATAAACCGAATGCCCCCGACCCTGACGTAACTGTTTCGAAGCAGTACTACTATTAAGTTCTAATCGACGCCTGAAAAGTAACAGCGTCGAAGCCAGACCACCTAGCAGGTCCAACCCTTGAAACAGTACCTGACGAGAAAACATATTATGCCAAGGCAACTCTAATGTGATGTTTATACTTTCGATGGAGCTAGGCTAGCCGGGATAAGGACATCACCCTATCTGCTCAGGTTAACGATAGCTTGGAACTAATCCTGTTTGTCTATTCTATTGTTGGACTACGGCCCTGTGAGCGCGAGCTTGCTCGCGATGACGTCAGCCCAGGCAACCCAAAACCCGGGCGAGGAGTCTTACCTGCTCAACGCTGCATCCCCCAGCGCCTCACCGTCACCCGCTCCAGGCTGTCGAACACCAGGTTTTCCACCAACAACCCGATCAGAATCACCACCGCCAATCCGGCGAAGACCTTGTCGGTGTATAGCTCGTTGCGGTTCTGGAAGATGTACCAGCCCAACCCACCCTTGCCGCTGGTGGCGCCGAATACCAGCTCGGCGGCGATCAGGGTGCGCCAGGCGAAGGCCCAGCCGATCTTCAGCCCGGCGAGGATCGATGGCAGCGCCGCCGGGATCAGGATGAACAGCACAAAGCGCACCCCCCTGAGCCCATAGTTACGCCCGGCCATGCGCAACGTCTCGGACACACCAAGAAACCCCGCGTACATGTTCAGCGCCAGCGCCCACAGCACCGAATGCACCAGCACGAAAATCAGGCTGTTCTGCCCCAGGCCAAACCACAACAATGCCAGCGGCAACAGGGCGATGGCGGGCAGTGGGTTGAACATCGAGGTCAGGGTGCTGAGCAGGTCGCGGCCCAACTGCGTCGACACCGCCAGCGTGGTCAGCCCGAACGCCAGCACGATCCCCAGCAGATAGCCCTTGAGCAGCACCACCAGGGAAATCCACACCTTGCCCAGCAGCTCGCCGCTGAGCAGACCGTCGTACAACGCATTGGCTGTTTGCAGGAAACCTGGCAGCAGCAGGTCATTATTCTGGTAACGGGCCACGGCTTCCCACAACACCGCCAGCAGCAACAGGATCAGGCTCTTGCGCAACCAACCCTGTTGCCAGAGCCGTTGGCCGAGCGGCAATTCGCGCTCCAGCGGCACCTGGGTCAGAGGCTGCAGGTCAACTTCGTATTCTTCGCGCACGGGCGATAACTGGCTCATGGAACGCTCCCCTTAATACGCGATGCGGATGTCGGCGAAATCCAGCTCACGCTCGCTGTCCGGCGACTGGCCCTCATTGAACAGCAGCCGATGAATCCGTCGCGCCGTCTGCTGGAACGCCGCGCCACCCAGGCTGTGCAAGTCGTATTGATGGCTGTGGATCTCCGCCCGCACCCGCCCCGGATGCGGCGACAGCAACAGGATGCGATTACCCACCACCAACGCCTCCTCGATGGAATGGGTGACAAAGAGCAGCGTGAAACGCACCTCCTCCCACAGCAGCAGTAACTCTTCCTGCATCTTGCGTCGGGTCAGGGCATCGAGGGCGGCAAAGGGCTCGTCCATCAGCAGGATTTTCGGTTGCATCGCCAGCGCCCGGGCGATGGCGACACGGGCTTTCATGCCGCCAGACAGGGTATGGGGATAGGCATCGGCAAAAGCGGCCAGCCCTACCTTGTCCAGGTAATGCAGTGCCCGCTCTTCGGCCTCGCGACGCTTGAGAGTGTGAGACGCCAACAGGGCGAACATTACGTTCTGCTTGACAGTTTTCCACGGTGGCAGCTGATCGAACTCCTGGAACACCACGATCCGGTCCGGCCCCGGGGCACTGACGGTTTGCCCCTGCAAACGGATCTGGCCTTCGCACGGCGCGATGAAACCGCCGATGGCCTTGAGCAGCGTGGACTTGCCGCAACCGGACGGGCCGAGCAGGACAAACCGGTCCGCCGGATCGACATCGAAACTCACCCGGTGCGTGGCCCGCACCACGCGCTGCGGGGTGCGGTATTCCAGGCTGACGTTATCCACCGACAACAGCGCCGTATCGGTGGGGATGGGATTGCTGGCCGCGCGGCCTTGCAAAGGCGCGTTCATGACCATCAGCTCCCTTGCAACGGTTTGGCGTCCTGGAAGAAATAGTCCTGCCACGACGCCGGCTTGTTCTTGATCGCGCCGACGCGGTAGAGGAATTCGGCCAGCGGGTAGGTATTTTTCGGCGTAACAGTGAATTCGATCTGCGGGTTGTCGATGATCTTCAGCAACGTCGCCCGGTCGATCTTGGCCTTGGTCACCCGCAGGTAGGTATCCGCCGCCGCGCCCTTATCCTTCTGGGCGAACTCGGCCGCTTCGGTCAACGCCTCGACGAAGGCCTTGTAGGTCTTCGGGTTTTCCTCACGGAATTTCTCAGTGGCAAACAGCACCGTGGGCGAGTTCGGCCCGAGCACGTCATAGGAATTGAGCACCACATGGACATTGGGGTTCTCCAGGGCCTGGTCCTGGAACGGCGGGTTGGAAAAATGCCCGGTCAGCTCCGTGCCGCCGGCAATCAACGCCGCCGTGGCATCCGGGTGCGGCACTGCCAGGGTGTATTTGTCGAGGCGGTTGAACTCCTTGTCGCCCCATTGCTTGGCAGCGGCGTATTGCAAGAATCGCGACTGCACCGACACGCCCACCGCCGGCACCGCGATACGGTCCTTGTCGGTGAAATCGGCAATGGTCTTGACCTGTGGATTGTTGCTCAGCAGGTAGTAGGGAAAGTTGCCCAAGGAGGCCACGGCCTTGACGTTCTGCTTGTCGCGGGTACGGTCCCAGATGGTCAGCAACGGCCCGACCCCGGCACCGGCGATGTCGATGGAGCCCGAAAGCAGCGCATCGTTGACCGCCGCGCCACCGGACAACTGGGTCCAGTCGACCTTGATGTCGATACCTTCCTGCTTGCCGTATTTCTCGATCAACTGCTGGTCGCGCACCACGTTCAACAGCAGGTACACGATGCCGAACTGTTCGGCGATGCGAATCTCGCCCTCGGCCTGGGCGCTGGGCGGCGCCACCAGACTGCCGGCCAACAGGCTGAACCCCAGGCCGATGGCGGCGGCCAACGGTGCGAAAGCAATGCGTTTGGACATGATGAATCTCCGGGCTCTTTGCGCAAGGCGCAGCCGATCAGAAAGGGGCATCGCCCTGGATGGTGGTGCGATACAACTTGCGGCGCAGATGACTCGGGCAGCCGGCCGCCAGGTGGATCAGTGAGCGGTTGTCCCAGAACACCAGGTCATGGGGCTGCCATTGATGGCGGTAGATGTTCTGGGGAAGCACGCTGTGGGCATACAGCTCGGCCAGCAGCACCTGGCTTTCGTCTTCCGGCAGGCCAACGATGCGGGTGGTGAAACCCTCGCTGACAAACAGCGCCTTGCGCCCGGTTTCCGGATGAGTGCGCACGATTGGATGCACGACTTCAGCGACTTGGGCCAGTTGCTGCGGGGTCAGCGTCGGCCGCCAGTTGCCTTCGAATTTGGTCTCGCTGTAGCGCGCCGTGTAGGAATGCGCCGCCGAACGGCCTTCGACTGCTTTGCGCAGCGCTTCGGGCAGGCCATCCCAGGCTCTGTGCATGTCGGCGAACAATGTGTCGCCGCCTTCGCTCGGCAGCTCCTGGGCGTGGAGCATCGAGCCGAGGCTGGGCAGTTCTTTATAGGAAAGATCGGAATGCCAGAACTTGCCGGCATCACCCAGGCCAATGGATTGGCCGTTTTCGATGATGTTGGAAACAATGAGGATTTCCGGATGCCCGGTCAGCAGGAACTGCTTGAGCACGTGGATCTGCAATACGCCGAAGCGGCGACTGAAGGCGATCTGCTGTTCGGGGGTGATGCGCTGGTCGCGAAACACCACCACGTGATAATCCAGGTGGGCGCGGTGGATGCGGGCAAAGTCCTGGTCGTTGAGCCGCCGGGACAAATCCAGCCCAACGATCTCAGCGCCCACGGCGCCGTTGAACGGACGGATTTCGAAGGACTGCGGCGCGATGTTGGCGGCGCTTGGATCCGGAGAATAAGAGACGGCTGGCATACATCACTCCCACGCACGGCACGCCTTACTGACGCGCCTCGATCAAAACTCACGGTTGAACCGTGTTGGTTTGTGTCGTGCGGCGCGCCGATTAGTCGGCAGGTACGCAGGAGGATGACTTTATCGATATAAGAAAATTAAATTAAATACCGATAAAGAATAACCATATGATTTTCAGCCCGAGAATACAGAACCTGTGGGAGCAGGCTTGCTCGCGAAAACATTGTGTCAGTGACAGACTCATGTCTGATCCAACGCTATCGCGAGCAGGCTCGCTCCCACAGGGATCGGTGTTAATCACGGCCTAGCTGGCAGTACAAAACCAATGTGGGAGCCAGCCTGCTCGCGATGGCGGAGTGGCAGCGACATTTCAGTCATTGACCCAATGCTTTCGCGAGCAAGCTCGCCCGCATAGAGAATGAGGCGCAGCCTTACCGCTCGTGCAACGCCTCGGCCCGGGCCTTGATGATGGGCTTGAGCAGGTAGCTGAGCACGGTTTTCTTGCCGGTGATGATGTCCACCGAGGCCACCATGCCCGGGATGATCAGCAGCGGTTTGTCATCAGTGCCCAAGTGGCTGCGCTCAGTGCGCAGCTTGATGATGTAGTAGGTGGTTTTCTTGTCTTCGTCGGTGACGGTATCGGCACCGATCTGCTCCAGCTTGGCTTTCAACCCACCGTAGATGGTGTAGTCATAGGCGGTGAATTTCACCGTGGCGTCCTGGCCAGGGTGCAGGAAGGCGATGTCCTGGGGACGGATTTTCGCTTCCACCAGGAGGGTGTCGTCCAAAGGCACGATTTCCACCAGGTCGCTGCCAGGCTGGATTACGCCGCCGATGGTGTTGACCAGCATTTTGTTGACGATCCCCCGCACGGGCGACGTTACCAGGGTGCGGCTTACGCGGTCCTCCAGGGCCTTGCCGGTCGCCTGGGCCTTGTTCAGGTCGGTGCGCGCCTCGTTGAGCTGGGTCAGCGCTTCGCTGCGGAATTTGCCGCGGGTCTCGTCGATCTTGCGTTGCACTTCCTTGATCGCCGATTCGGCGCGAGGAATCGCCAGTGTCGTGGCATCCAGTTGTCCGCGGGTCTCGACTTCAGCGCGCTTGAGCCGCAGCACTTCCACCGGCGATACCGCGCCCTGGGCCACCAGGGGTTCGGACATGTTGATTTCCTGACGTTGCAAGGCCAGACCGGAACGGTACTGCGCCTGCTTCGAAACGAACTCGCGCAACTCCTGCTGACGCTGCACCAGTTGTTCCTGCAACCCGCCAATTTCATCGTGCAACTGCTGGCGACGACTGATGTACAGCGACTCTTCACTGGCGGCCTGACCCGGCACCGCCTTGAGTACGTCGGCCGGGAAATTCAGCGGCCGGTCGTCGACCTCGGCACTCAATCTTTCGACTCGCAACAGCATGGACAGGCGATCCGCCTCGGTTTCCCCCACATTCGAGACAAACCGCGTGTCGTCCAGGCGAATCAAAGGCGCACCGGCCTCGACGATCTGCCCTTCCTTGACAAACAGCTCGGCGACGATGCCGCCCTCCAGGTTCTGGATCTTCTGGATCTTGGACGACGGAATGGCCTTGCCGTCGCCCTTGGTCACTTCATCGACCACGGCGAAGTTGGCCCACAGCACCAGGAACACAAAGAACGCGATGATGCCCCAGATCGTCAGGCGCACCACCCGCGGAGCGTCTTCGATCAGGGCCTTGTTGACCTCCGGCAGGGGTTGTCCGCGAAGCGAAGCGGAGCCTTTGAAATAGCGGCCCACGGAATCCTTGAAACCCGACTTAAGCAACACTGATCTGCCCCTTCTTCAACGCTTCCATCACGGCAGCTTTCGGGCCGTCGGCCAGGATCTGTCCACGGTCGATCACCAGCAGGCGATCCACCAGCGACAGCAAGGATGCCCGGTGCGTCACCAGCAGCACGGTCTTGTTCTCAACCACGGCGGCCAGGCGCTGCTTGAGGCGCTCCTCACCGGTGTTGTCCATGGCGCTGGTGGGTTCGTCGAGCAACAGGATCGGTGGGTTGAGCAGCAACGCTCGGGCCAGGGCGACGTTCTGGCGCTGACCGCCAGACAGGTTCTGCCCGCGTTCGCCAACCTGTAGCTCATAACCCTGGGGATGCAGGCGCGCGAACTCATGCACGCCCGCCAGTTCGGCGGCTTGGAGCACCAGCTCGTCTTCGACATAGCGGGCGCCTGAGGTCAGGTTATCCCGTAGGGTACCGGCCAGCAGCTGGATGTCCTGGGGGACGTAGCCGATGTTGTAGCGCAGCTCGCTGACATCGATCTGGCGGATGTCCACGCCGTCCACCAGCAAGGCGCCATCGTCCGGCTGGTAAAGGCCTACCAGCAACTTCGCCAGGGAGCTCTTGCCCGAACCGCTGCGGCCGATGATGCCGATTTTTTCACCCGGCTTGATCACCAGGTTGATGTTCTTCAGCGCGGCGTTCTGCTGGTTCGGATAAGTGAAATTCAACTGCCGGCATTCAATGGCGCCCTGCAGGACCTTGCGGCTCAGCGGGCGCTCTTCGAAATTGCGCTCCTGGGGCAGTTCCATCATCTGGTCGACGGACGTCATCGTCACCCGCGCCTGCTGATAGCGGGTCAGCAAGCCCGACAGCGATGCCAACGGGCTGAGGGCGCGGCCACTGAGCATGTAGCAGGCCACCAGCCCACCCATGCTCAGGTTACCGGCGATGATCAGGTAGACACCGAAGACAATCATGATCACGCCAGCCAGCTGCTGGATCAGCAAGGTGATGTTCATCGCCAGCCCGGAGAGCATTTTTACCCGCAGTTCGAGACGGCTGAGGGTGCCGATAGTCTGCTCCCATTGGTATTGGCGCTCGCTCTCGGCATTGTTGACCTTCACCGCATCCAGGCCGGCCAGGGTCTCGATCAGGCTGGACTGGCGCTCGGCGCCCAGGGCCATGGTTCGTTCCATGGTCGCCACCAACGGCTTCTGCAAGGCATAGCCGATCAACAGGGCAATCGGGAAAGCCAACACCGGAATCCACACCAGGTGCCCACCGATAATCGCGATGACCATGAAGATCAACAGGGTGAACGGCAAATCGATCAGGCTGGTCAGGGTCAGCGAGGCGAGGAAGTCCCGCAGGCTCTGGAACTCATGGATATTCTGGGCAAAGCTACCGACCCGTGCCGGACGGTACTTCATCGCCATGCCGACGATTCGCTCGAACAGCGTGGCGGAAATGATCAGGTCGGTTTTCTTGCCCGCCAGGTCCAGGCACAGGCTGCGCAACATTTTCAGGATCAGGTCGAACAGGTAGGCACCGGTGATGCCGATGGCCAACACCCACAGGGTCGACTCGGCCTGGTTCGGCACCACGCGGTCATAGACGTTCATCACGAACAGCGGCGCGGCCATGGCGATGATGTTGATCAGCAGGCTGGCGGCAATCGCATCGGCGTACAGCCAACGAGAACGCTTGAGGGTGTCGCGAAACCACGAACGCGCCCGGGGAATGAGCGTGCCGTGGTTCACATCGAATTTGTGCTGAGGTTGGGCGAAGAAGACCTTGCCGCTGTAATCGTCGGCCAACAGCTCACGGCTGACCGTCACCTCCCCGCCGTCGCTTTCACTGAGCAGTAGCCGCGCCTGATCGTCGCCGACCCAGCCCAGCAACACCGCACTGCGACCCTCGTTGAGTAGCAACAGGGCCGGCATGGCAATGGTCGGGATCTGCTCGAGCCGGCGTTGCAGCACCCGGCCTTGCAAGCCGGCCCGGGCGGCCGCACGCGACAATAATTCGACGCTCAGCCGCTGCTTGGGCAGTGGCAGCCCGGTGGTCAGCATCGCCGCGCTGGCCGGTTTCTGATGCAGCATGCAGAGCGCCAGCAACCCGTCCAGCAACGGGTCGTCATGCAGCGTGCGCGGGTCATGGACTAGTTCGACTCGACTGACTTCTGATTCCACGCTCTGCACTCTTTACTGATCAAACTGGATGGATGACTCAATTCATCCCAGGTAACTGGACCTTGGGTTTGACGTCGTTCTGCACAACGGATGCCAACGGCGCGACGACGCCCTGACTTTTGAGCAATTCACCCATGGTTGCCTTGATCCGGTATTGGGTGAACAACTGTACGTTCTTGATTTCCGCCAACCGCCGGGAGGCGCTGAACAGCTCGTTTTCGCTGTCGAGCAGGTCGAGCAGGGTCCGCTCGCCAAGGCTGAACTGCTTTTGGTAGGCGTTGCGCACGCTGGAGCTGCGGTCCACGTATTGCTGGGCAATCGGCACCTGGGCATTGGCGTTGTTGAGGGCGTTCCAGGCCAGGCCCAGCTCTTCGGTCAATTGGCGCAGGGCGTTGTTACGGATGTCCAGGGCCTGGTTGGACAGGTAAGACTTGGATTCCAGATCGGCTTTGTTACTGCCACCGGCATACAGGTTGAAACGCATGCGCAGCATGGCCTGCCATTCATTGTTGTGACCGTTCTGGCCGTCCAGATCGTTGTCGGCGGTGCGGCCCAGCTCGGCGTCAAAGCGCGGGTAGAAGCTCGACTTGGCGGCTTCGTACTGTTTCTCGGTGGCAACGATGTCTGCTTCAGCTGAACGCAGTACCGGGCTGTTCTCCAGCATCTGGGCGCGAGCTTCCGTCAGGTTGGCCGGCAGCAGCGCCATAAAATCGGCGGGACGCTCCAGCTGGTCGGGCAATTGCCCCACGGCACTGAGGTAGTTGGTCTCGGCGTCGGCCAGATTGGTCTGCTCGGTGATCAGGTTGTTGCGGGCCTGGGCCACGCGTGCTTCGGCCTGGTCGTGGTCGGCACGGTTGCCCACGCCGCGCTCGGTGCGCAGCTTGATCTGATCGAAGATGCGCTCGTGGCTTTTGAGGTTCTCTTCGGCCAGGCGCACGAACTCGCGCCGGGTCAGCACATCCAGATAAACCTGGGCCACGGTCAGACCGGTGCGCTCGGAGGTATCGAGCAACGAATAGGCACGGGCATTAACGGTGGCTTGTTGACGCCCCACTTCGCTGGACGTCGCAAAACCGTCAAAAACCATTTGCGTCACACGCAGGCTCGACTCGCTGCGGTTCAGGGTTTCCCAATGATTGTTGCTGCCCGACCGGGTGGTAACACTGTCAGTGCCTTCGCGACCGTACCCGGCTGCGAGGTCGACCCGAGGCAGGTAACCGCCCTTCGCCGCCTTGAGTTGGTAGTCAGCCGCCAGGCGGCTGTTCACTCCGGCCTGGATTTCAGGGTGCACGTTCAGCGCCTGTTGCATAGCCTGCGGCAAGGTTTGTGCTTGTACGAAGCTGGCGGCCAGAGCAAAGGGTAAAGCCATGAACAAATGCGGACGCATGATGTGTTTTTTTCCTGAAACGCTTGTCTTGGATCACAGCGAAACGAGGCGCTGCATCGGATGATGGCAACCGGAATGACCGTATGTCGGAAAGTTCGAAACTGGTACTGAAACTTGCACCGAAAGGACAGGTCGCCGCTTAAATATCAATGTGACATTACCTAGACGATTGTTTAGGATGGCCGGCAGAAGGTCAATAGTTTGGCAGAAACAAAACCCATTGGATCTATAGCCAAAATATTGACACAGCAGAGCGTCAAATACCCTTATTAAGTTAAAGCCAAAACGTCCAGACCGCCGCCCATAGCTTGCGGACTCATGGAAGTTTACTGAACGTGGCACCCGGAGAGTCTTCAATGAGCAGCGTTATTGCCGTCGTCAAAAGCATTGTCGGTCAGGTTTTCGCCGTATCCCCGGAGGGTATCCGGCGCGTACTCATTGAAGGCGATCGTCTGTTCACAGGCGATCAGTTGGACACCGGCCCTGCCGGTGCCGTCACCTTGGAACTGGCCGACGGCCGCACCCTCGACCTGGGCCGAGACACCCAGTGGAGCGCCAACGCCCCGGACTCTTCCACCGACCTTGCGCAGGCCACTGCCCAGGCCGCGCCATCGGTAGAAGAGCTGCAGCAAGCCATCGCCGCCGGTGCCGACCCGACCACCGCCCTGGAAGCCACCGCCGCCGGAGCTGGCGAAGCGAGTGCCGGTGGTTCCGCCGGGGGCGGCCACAGCGTTGTCGTGCTGGATGCTACGGCTGGCAGCGTCGACCCGACTGTCGGTTTCCCGACTGAAGGCCTGAGCGTGGCTGCCGCCGCTGATAACAACATCACCGGCCTGGCCACCAATGCCAACGCCAACACCGCTGCCAACACTCTGATCAATTCGACGCTGACGCTGAGCGCCACCCCGACACTGACCGAAGCCGGCGGCGTGCTGGTCTATACCGCGACCGTGACCCAGGCCCCCCTGACCGACCTGACGGTGACGCTGTCCAATGGCTCGGTGATCGTGATTTCCGCCGGCCAGACCACCGGCAGCGTCAACGTCCCACTGGCACCGAACGACACCGTCTACAACGACCCAAGCCAGATCAGCGTGACCGTGACCGGCACCACCGGTGGCAGCGGCATTGCCGTGACCGTGCCCACCACGCCAGCCGTGACCCAGATCACCGACACCATCGACACCACCAACGTCACCCTGACCGCCGGCGAGACCGTGACCGAAGGCGGGCAGATCACCTACACCGCAACCTTGACCAACCCGGCGCAAACGCCAGTGACCGTGACCTTGAGCAATGGCTCGGTCATCACCATCGCTGCGGGCCAGACCACCGGTACCGTCAACGTCGAGACACCTGCCAACGACGTCTACAACAATGGCAGCACAGTCAGCACCACCATCACTGGTGCGACTGGCGGCAACTTCGAGAACCTGGTGCCGAGCACCGCGCCTGCGGTCACCACGATCACTGATTCGGTGGACGACACTGGCCTGACCCTGAGCGCCAGCGAAACCATCACCGAAGGCGGCCAGATTACCTATACCGCCACGCTGACCAATCCGGCCCAGACCCCAGTCACTGTAACCTTGAGCAATGGTTCGGTTATCACCATCGCTGCCGGTCAGACTACGGGTACCGTCAATGTCGAGACGCCAGCCAACGACGTCTACAACAATGGCGGCACCGTCAGCACCACCATCACCGGCGCCACCGGCGGCAACTTCGAGAACCTGGTGCCGAGTACCACGCCTGCCGTCACTACCATTACCGACTCGGTGGACAACACTGGCCTGACCTTGAGCGCCAGCGAGAACATCACTGAAGGCGGTTCGATTGTTTACACCGCAACCCTGACCAACGCCGCGCAGACTCCGGTCACCGTCACGCTGAGCAATGGCTCGGTGATCACCATCGCAGCCGGCGAAACCACTGGCACCGTCGCGGTGAATACGCCTGCCAACGACGTCTTCAACAACGGCAGTACTGTCAGCACCACTATCACCGGTGCGACCGGCGGTAACTTCGAAAATCTGGTCCCGGACACTACGCCTGCGGTTACCACGATCACTGATTCGGTGGACGACACTGGCCTGACGCTGAGTGCCAGCGAGAGCATCACCGAAGGTGGATCGATTGTTTACACCGCAACGCTGACCAACGCCGCTCAAACGCCAGTGACCGTGACGCTGAGCAACGGCTCAGTGATCAACATCGCTGCGGGCGAAACCACCGGCACCGTTGCGGTTAATACACCTGCGAATGACGTCTACAACAATGGCAGCACCGTCAGCACCACTATCACTGGCGCAACTGGCGGCAACTTCGAAAACCTGGTGCCAAGCACTACACCTGCGGTTACCACGATCACCGACTCGGTGGACACCACTGGCCTGACCTTGAGCGCCAGCGAGAACATCACTGAAGGCGGTTCGATTGTTTACACCGCCACCCTGAGCAACCCTGCCCAAACCCCGGTCACCGTGACGTTGAGCAACGGCTCGGTCATCACCATCGCCGCCGGCGAAACCACCGGCACCATTGCTCTGGAGACATCGCCCAACGACGTCTACAACAATGGCAGCACCGTCAGCACCACTATCACTGGCGCAACTGGCGGCAACTTCGAAAACCTGGTGCCAGACACCACGCCAGCCGTCACCACGATCACCGATTCGGTGGATAACACAGGCCTGACTCTGAGTGCCAGCGAGAGCATCACCGAAGGTGGATCGATTGTTTACACCGCAACGCTGACCAACGCCGCTCAAACGCCAGTGACCGTGACGCTGAGCAACGGCTCAGTGATCAACATCGCTGCGGGCGAAACCACCGGCACCGTTGCGGTTAATACACCTGCGAATGACGTCTACAACAATGGCAGCACCGTCAGCACCACTATCACTGGCGCAACTGGCGGCAACTTCGAAAACCTGGTGCCAAGCACTACGCCTGCGGTTACCACGATCACCGACTCGGTGGACACCACTGGCCTGACCTTGAGCGCCAGCGAGAACATCACTGAAGGCGGTTCGATTGTTTACACCGCCACCCTGAGCAACCCAGCCCAAACCCCGGTCACCGTGACGTTGAGCAACGGCTCGGTCATCACCATCGCCGCCGGCGAAACCACCGGCACCATTGCTCTGGAAACATCGCCCAACGACGTCTACAACAATGGCAGCACCGTCAGCACCACTATCACTGGCGCAACTGGCGGCAACTTCGAGAACCTGGTGCCGGACACTACGCCTGCGGTTACCACTATCACTGATTCGGTGGACACCACCGGCCTGACCCTGAGCGCCAGCGAAACCATCACCGAAGGCGGCCAGATCACCTACACCGCCACGCTGACCAACGCCGCTCAAACACCAGTCACCGTCACACTGAGCAACGGCTCGGTCATTAATATCGCTGCTGGCGAAACCACCGGCACCGTCGCGGTGAACACACCTGCGAATGACGTTTACAACAACGGCAGCACCGTCAGCACCACCATCACCGGCGCCATCGGTGGAAACTTCGAGAACCTGGTCCCGGACACTACGCCTGCGGTCACCACGATCACCGATTCGGTGGATAACACTGGCCTGACGCTGAGTGCCAGCGAAACCATCACCGAAGGTGGTTCGATTGTTTACACCGCAACCCTGACCAACGCCGCGCAGACTCCGGTCACCGTCACGTTGAGCAATGGCTCCGTCATCACGATTGCGGCTGGCGAAACCACCGGCACCGTCGCGGTGAATACACCCGCGAATGATGTCTACAACAACGGCAGCACTGTCAGCACCACCATCACCAGTGCTACCGGTGGCAATTTCGAGAATCTGGTCCCGGACACTACGCCTGCGGTCACCACGATCACCGATTCAGTGGATAACACCGGCCTGACCCTGAGCGCCAGCGAAACCATCACCGAAGGCGGCCAGATCACCTACACCGCGACGCTGACCAACGCCGCTCAAACACCAGTCACCGTCACACTGAGCAACGGCTCGGTCATTAATATCGCTGCTGGCGAAACCACCGGCACCGTCGCGGTGAACACACCTGCGAATGACGTTTACAACAACGGCAGCACCGTCAGCACCACCATCACCGGCGCCACCGGTGGAAACTTCGAGAACCTGGTCCCGGACACTACGCCTGCGGTCACCACGATCACCGATTCGGTGGATAACACTGGCCTGACTCTGAGTGCCAGCGAGAGCATCACCGAAGGAGGTTCGATTGTTTACACCGCAACGCTGACCAACGCCGCGCAGACGCCAGTGACCGTGACCCTGAGCAATGGCTCGGTCATCACCATCGCGGCTGGCGAAACCACCGGCACCGTCGCGGTGAATACACCTGCGAATGACGTCTATAACAACGGCAGCACCGTCAGCACCACCATCACCGGCGCCACCGGCGGCAACTTCGAGAATCTGGTACCAAGCACCACGCCAGCGGTCACCACAATCACCGACACCATCGATACCAGCACCGTTTCGCTCAGCGCCACGTCGACCATCGCGGAAGGCGGCACTGTCGTCTATACCGCTTCGGTCAACGCACCAGTGACCGATGCGCCGCTGGTTGTCACCCTGTCGAACGGCCAGACCATCACCATCCCGGTCGGCGCGAGCTCCGGTTCGGTGAACTTCATCGCACCGAATGATGCCCTCGCTGGCGGCAATAGCCTCAGCGTCAAGATCGACGACGCCAAGGGCGGCAACTACGAAAAACTCGACATCGACGGCAAGCCGGCCAATACCGCGGTCACCGATGTCCAGGACGACACCGGCCTGAGCCTGAGCGCCACCGGCACGGTTGCCGAGGGTGGTCAGATCACCTACACCGCGACCCTGACCCATGCCGCCGGCACACCGGTTACCGTGACCTTGAGCAACGGCGCGGTCATTAATATCGATGCCGGCAAGACCACCGGTACTGTCACCGTCGACGCGCCGAAGGACGATGTCTATCAGGATGCCGGCAATGTCCAGGCGACGATCCAGTCCGCCACCGGCGGCAACTTCGAGCACCTGGTGCCGAGCACCGCGCCAGCGGTGACCGCCGTCTCCGACACGGTCGACAACACCACCGTCAGCATCAGTGGCAGCTCGTCGGTCACCGAAGGCCAGGCCGCGACCTACACCGTCAGCCTGACCAACCCGGCGCAGACCGAGGTGACCCTCAAGCTCGTCTACAGCGGCACCGCGGCCGACGGCACGGACTTCACTGGCGTCTACACCGTCAAGATCCCGGCCAACGCCACCAGCGCGACCTTCAACGTGGCGACGCTGGACGACAAGATCACCGAAGGCACGGAAAACTTCGTGGTCAAGATCGATTCGGCGACCGGTGGCAACTTCGAGCACCTGGCGATCAGCAACACCAATGGCAGCGTCAGCACTTCGATCATCGACAACGATGCGCCACCGGTACTCGACCTGGACGCCAACAATTCCAGCGGCAAGACCGGAGCCGATTATCAGGTCACGTTCACCGAAGGCACCACGGGGCCAGGCGTGTCGATTGGCGATACCGACCTGAAGATCACCGACCCGGACAGCACCCTGCTGACCGGCGCCACCGTCGTGCTGACCAACCGCCAGCCGGGCGATGCGCTGAACCTGGGCAACAGCGTCAACGGTATCAGCATCAACGCCAACAGCACCAACGGCACCGTCACGCTGACGCTGTCGGGAAATGCGACGCTGGCCGACTACATGCAGCAGATCAAGAACATCACCTTCATCAACAACAGCGAAGACCCGAGCAGTGTGCCGCGCATCATCACCGTGACGGTGACCGATGGCAGCAACTACTCCAACACCGCCACCACCACCGTGAACGTGGTCGGGGTCAACGATGCACCGGTTGCCACGGGTGGCACAGTGACGGGCACCGAAGACACTTCGCTGGTCCTCGGCTGGTCGACCTTTGGCGTCAGCGACGTGGATAGTGCCGCCGCCAGCCAGGGCGTGAAAATCACCGGTCTGCCAGGCGACGGCAAGTTGCAGTACCTGGACGGCACGACCTGGAAAGACGTGACCAACAACCAGACCTTCACCAAGGCTGACATCGACGGCGGCAAGCTGCGCTTCACACCGGACGCTAACGAATCCGGCGCCAACGGTAACCCGACCGGCGTGGGCGATCAGAAGTCCGATTACGCACAGATCCAGTTCCAGCCCACCGATGGCCAGGCACTGGGCAACACCGGGACCGTGAAGATCGACATCACCCCGGTAGCGGATGCACCGAGCCTGAGCGTGGCCGGCAACAATGTGACCTCCACCGGCCTGATCAAGGAAGTCTGGACCGGCCTGTCGGGCCTGGGCACCGATGGCAGCGGCGCGCCGTCCGGCACGCTCAAGTCGGTGATCGATGCCGCCGGCACACCGAACAGCACCAGCACCGTGACCAATGTGCAGTCCGATAGCAACGTGAACGCCGGCACGGCCTCAAAGACATCGGGCCTGATCTACCTCGAAGCGGGCAAGACCTACACTTTCAGCGGCACCGGCGACGACAGCTTGCTGGTTACCGTCGGCGGCAAGGACGTGGCGGCCATCACCTGGGGCGCGGGCGGCAAGTTGAACGGCTCGTTCACGCCGACCACCAGCGGTTACTACACCCTCGATATCTATCACCACAACCAGACCGGCCCGGGCAGCTATGACGTGAACCTGTCGGTCAACGGCGGCACGCCCGTCGACTTGAGCGGCGCTGGCGTACCGCTGTACACCAGCGTGACCGACCTGACGAAAGCCGGCGTGACCGTCTCCGACCTGCACGGTACCAATGGTGAAGGCTACTACGACGGCTACAAACTCAACGAAGGCGCCGAAGGCACCAGCGTGCATCTGTCGAAGATCACCACCGCGCTGACCGACACCGACGGCTCCGAGAAGCTGAGCGTGAAGATCGGTGGCATGCCGGAGGGCAGCGTGCTGACCGACGGCGCGGGCCACACCGCGACCGTGGGCAGCAACGGCGAAGCCACGGTCAGCGGCTGGAACCTGGGCAGCCTGACCCTGACACCACCGGCCTACTACAACGGCCACCTGGACCTGACCGTAACCTCCACATCCACCGAAACCCTCGGCGGGTCCGCCGTGACTACCGCGCATATCCCGGTCACCGTGTACCCGGCGGTCTACAACGCGGCGACCGCCACCTCGGGCAGTGACAACGTCACCGGTACCGATGGCAACGACGTCATGGTTGCCGACATCGGCGGGCTGACCGTCGTGCCGGGCGTCAACTACAACATCGCGTTCATGGTCGACAGCTCCGGCAGCATGAGTTCGTCGTCCATTGCCGCAGCCAAGAACTCGTTGACCCAGGTATTCAATACCCTCAAGCAGAGCCTGGGCAGCAACTCCGGGACCGTGAACATCTTCCTGGCGGACTTCGACAACCAGGTGAACAAAAACGTTGCGGTGAACCTCAATGATCCGAACGCGCTGACGTTGCTCAAGAACGTCATCGATTCGATGGTCTCCGGCGGCGGTACCAACTACGAAGACGTGTTCAAGACCACGGCGAACTTCTTCAACAGCACCCAGGCCCTGAGCAATACTGGCGCGAAAAACCTGACGTACTTCATTACCGACGGCCAACCGACGCTCTACCAGTCCGGCGAACAGACGAACCCGACCCTGTACGGCACCGTCAAGCTCGATGACGTCTTGAGCGCGGCCAACTACACCCTCGGCAAGTACTACACCCAGTCGATCGACAGCACGCACAAATACACCATCTACGAAAACGGTGACATGTACCTGTCGACCAAAAACGGCAAAAACTGGAACGACAACTATGTCGGTACCGTGCACGCCGAGGGCAACGGCACCTTCGAGTTCTCCTACGTGGACGGTAGCGGCTACGCCGATTCCTGGGCAGCGACGGGTTCGAGCGCCAGCTTCACCCTGCTCAAGGGTCTGAGCAATGTCGAAGCCATTGGCCTGAACAACGGTGTGACCCTGAACGACCTCAAGCCGTACGACTCGGATGGAGTACCGCAGACCAACATCGACCCAAGCAACCTGGCCAACTCGATCATCGGCCACACCGAAGCGACCCTGCCGGGCGCCGACACGGTCAACGGTGGCGAAGGCAACGACATCCTCTTCGGCGACCTGGTGAGTTTCAACGGCGTCACCGGCGAGGGTTACCAGGCCATCCAGGCGTTCGTGGCCCAGCAGAGCGGCGTGGACGTCAGCAAAGTCACCACCAGCAACGTGCACCAGTACATCACCGAGCACTATACCGCGTTCGACGTATCCGGTGCCCATGATGGCAACGACACGCTGCTGGGTGGCGGCGGCAACGACATTCTCTTCGGCCAGGGCGGTAACGACTCGCTCGACGGCGGCAAGGGCAATGACATCCTGCTCGGCGGTACTGGCAACGACACGCTGATCGGCGGTCAGGGTCATGACACGCTGATCGGTGGCCTGGGCGGCGATACCTTTGTCTGGAAGGCCGGGGACACCGGCAACGACGTGATCAAGGACTTCAAGGCTGCCGATGGCGACCGAATCGACCTGCGGGATCTGTTGCAAGGCGAGTCCGGCAGCACCATCGACCACTTCCTGCAGATCAGCACGGTCGATGGCGTGTCGTCGTTGCAGGTCAGCACCACCGGCCAGTTCAACGGCGCCAACGGTGCATCGGCCGCGCCGGACGTGACAATCAAGTTGGAAGGCAACAACTGGTCGAACGTCAACCTGAACACGTTGATCGCTGGCAGTGACCCGACCATCAAGGTCGATCACAACAACAGCTGAACCTGACACGCCCCGTGGCGAGGGAGCTTGCTCCCGCTGGACTGCGAAGCGACCCCAAGAAAGGGCCGCTTCGCGCCCCAGCGGGAGCAAGCTCCCTCGCCACAATAAGTGTTCATACTCGCGCACAGTTGGCCTATGCTGCTCGGCATGACGCCGCTTAATCCATGAGGGATGCCCGATGTTTTATGTGCAACGCGATGCACAAGGCCTGCTGGTGCGCGTAGAAGCCATCGCCTATGCCGAAGCCACCGAAACCCTGCCGGCCGACAGCCACGAGATCCAGGACTGGTTCGCCAACCAGGCCGTGGAAAACAGCCTGAAACAACTCAAGCAGAGCGACCTGGAGATGATCCGGGTACTCGACGACCTGATCCAGGTGCTGACCAGCAAAGGCATCATCCGCGTCACCGACCTGCCCCCGGCCGCCCAGGCCAAGCTGATGGACCGCAACCAGGCCCGGGAAGCCCTGGGCGGGCTGAGCCGGTTGATCGATGATGATGAAAAGGGGTTGATCTAGGCGCCTGGACTGACGTCATCGCGAGCAGGCTCGCTCCCACCGTTGATCGGAGTTGACCGCAATATTTCAGGCAACACCCATCCCTTGTGGAAGCGAGCCTGCTCCGGGCGGCGATCCGACGATAGCGATCTCCAAGCCCCCGCCCCCCTCAGCCCGACGCCCGGGCTTCCAGCCGGTCCATCGCTCGCTCCACCAACAGATGCACCCCATCGGCCATCCGACTGATCGCCAGGATCACACTGCGGCGTGAACCGTCGACATCATCCGCCAGATCGGAGGCAATGGCGCTGATGGACAGCAAGTCTTCGGAAGCGTTGGCCAGCAGGGTTTCGGTATCGATGTCCGGGGCGACGACGAAGAGCTGACCGGATGGGGACTCGTCGACGGGTTTGGGCTTGAGGTAATAGTCGAGGGCGCGCTCGGCGGCTTCGTCGAGTTTTTTGGTTTTCGAGGATGTGTCAGAGAAGTTGCCTGGCGGGTTTGGAGTGACCTTGAACATTTTTGGCTTCCTATTCAATAAGAGCCGCCCTGGCTCGCTTGCACGCGATACAAAGGGTGGCAGCTATGTGAGGGTGTGCAAGACCGAGTAGGAAACACCAAAAAACCTCGGCAGACCCGAAGGTCTCCCCACACACAGCCGCCATAAAACACAGGCACGAATGTTCGTTAATGGCTGGTGGCATTATTTGGCTCCTTTTAACCGGACTTGCACGTCCGTGTCACCGTTTTTTCAGTGACAAACCCAGACTAGCCACCCGTCCGGCGCTGGACAAGTTCACCGACTTCGCTACAACTTGAAGGAAATCTCCTAGGACCTGGCTGCCCTCTGCATATCCCAAGGTTGGGTTGTCTGGGCTGGCGCCATCGCGAGCAGGCTCGCTCCCACAGTGGATCGGGGTACGTCCGGAGAGCAGGTTGGCTGTAAGGCCGCCTTCGCGAGCAAGCCCGCTCCCACAGGGGGAAACAAGGTCAGCCGCAAGAAATAGGCCGGCCTTAAGGCCGCCTCGCTTTTGCTTTTGCTTTTGCTTTTGATCTGAAAGCCCCGTTAACCACGACGGCCGAACGCAGGCATTGCGCAGTGGGCAACCCGGCATGGATGCCGGGTTAGCCGCGCTGGGCCATGGATGGCCCTTCGCGGCGGGCCCACGTAGCAATGCCTTCGTTAAGGAACACCTCGCCTTGGCGAGGTGCCGAGTGGTGGGGCAAAGACCTTTGGTTACTTTGGGGCGTTTGCCAAAGTAACCCGCTGTAAGAGCGGAACCGCCAGTGGCCGCTACCGCAGCAACGGATATGTACTCAAACCTAAAACCCCAAACCTCACCCCCAACGCCGCGGCCCCCCCACCAACTGCCCCTGCACCCCAAACAACCCCATCTCCCGAATCACCGCCAACTCCCCCTCGGTCTCCACCCGTTCGGCAATCAACGGCAGGTCGATACTGTGGGCAGCACGCTGGATAGCCTCGATAAACAGACGCTTATCACTCTCCTGATCGATCGCTCGAATATAACTGCCATCGATTTTCAAATAGGCCAACCCCAACCGCGACAAGTTGCCGATCATGCTGAAACGCCCACCAAAACGCTGCAGGCTCAAGGAAAAACCAAGCTCACGCAGACGCCGGGTCAGTTGCTCCAGCACCGCTTGCTCAGGCAATTGTTCCTCACCGATTTCCAGGGTCAGGCGCGACCCGAGATTGGAATGGGCCCGCAGAATCTCAAAAACTTTGTTCAGCGCCTGCGGGTCGGCCAGGGTGGCCGAAGACAGGTTCAGCGCCAGAGCCTCTTCGTGCCCAACCATTTGCTTGAGCACCTGTTCGAGCATCAGGCGGTCCAGCCGCGCCGTCCAGCCGAAGCGCTCCAGCCAAGGCAGGAAACGCCCGGCGGGAATGCTCTGGCCCTGATCGTCGAGCAACCGCGAAAGGACTTTGTAGTGCAGCACCATCTGAGTGTCCTGGGCGGCCACCACCGGCTGGAAATAGAGCTCGAACCGCTGATTGTCCAACGCCCGGTCGAGCAGCGTATGCCAGGCATGATGATCGTCGCCGACACTGGCCGAAGCACTGTGCTCCAGACAGGCCCAGCCCGGCTCGCCCTGGCTTTCGGCCTGGGCCAGGGCCTGGTCGCCAAGCTGCAGCACCGCTTGCGGCGAGTCGCCATGGATGAAAGGCGCCAGCCCGATAGCAGCCACCGACGCCACGTCGGTCGCACCGGTGGCATGCAGGCTCGCCAGTGCGGCTTCGAGATTCTGCGCCAGTTGCAGCGCCTCTTCGCGCACCAGCCCCGGCGCCAGCACCGCGAATTCCCCGCCACGGATACGCGTCACCAGATTCTGGGTTTCCGGGTATCGGGCACACTCGCGTAACAGCTGCTCGCCCACGGCCTTGAGCAATTGGTCGGTGCGCTGCCCACCCAAGCGCTGGTTCAAACCGGCCAGGTCCCGGACCCGCAGCAACAACAGATAGCCGGAACTGGCTTGCTCCGGGTTGCTCACCCGGGCATTGAGCTGCATTTCGAAATAACGACGGTTGGCCAGACCAGTGAGGTTGTCCTGGTAGGACTCGATCCGCAGCTTTTCGCTGCGCTCGGCCTGCTCCTGGAACAACGCCTTGAGCTTCTCGACCATCTGGTTCATCGCCTGCACCACGCGGCGCAGTTCAGGGGTGCGTGGTAGCTCCGGCAAACTCAGGAATTCGCGCCGGGCGATAGCATGGGACTGGCGCACCATGTAATCCAGTGGCTTGAGCTGGCGACGCAGTAGCAAGGCCCCCAACACCGCGCTCACGGCGCCGCATAGCAGCAACCAGCCCAGGCTGCCCAGCGCGCTCTGCCACAGCTTGGCAAGCGCGAACATCGGATGGCTGACCACTTCGACCCGTGCCGCCTGTTCCCAACCACGGCTGACAATCGCATCGCCACCGGCCGGCTCCAGGCCAATGAGCTTGACGAACCACCGTGGCACGCTGCCGGCGTCCGGCGTGCCAGTGCGCTCGACCAGGGTCTTGTCGGTGGCCACGTCGACCACGCGGATGCTGGCGTAGTAACCGCTGTCGAAGATGGAACTGACCATCAGCTCCACCATCGCCGGATCGTCGATATTCGGCGTCAGGGACAACGCCAGCGCCGTGGCCGCGTCCTGGGCGTGGGAGCGCAGCTGGTTGACGTACTGGGCCCGCGAGCTTTCCAGGCTGACCATGAAGCTGCCGCTGAAGGCAACCACCAGGAACAGACAGATAGCGATCAACAGTTGTTTGAACAAAGACATCTGAGCGCATGCTCCTAGTTAGTCGTCTCGACCGGAAAACCTTCGGCCTGCATTTTTTTCAACACATCCTGCCACCGGGACAGGCGCTTGGTATCGCTGACTTTCTTGTTGCCCTTGGTGCCCGGCAGCCACAACCCTTCGGCATTGAAAGAGTAGACCGGCAACAGGTCGGTTCGCTGGCTGGCCGGCTGGATCGCGTCGATCAGGCTGTCGAGCACCAGCGGCATGGCTTCGGGCGTGGCGTAATAGGTGAGCACCATGTGCGCCCGGTTCTGTCGCAACGCCTTGACGTAGGTGATGCGCAGTTTGTCACTGGATACCCCGAGATGCCGCAGGCTGAAGTACTTGGCGATGGCGTAGTCCTCGCAATCTCCGGCCCCCTTCCATAGAGCCTGGATCGGAGTTTCCCAGTAATCGACCTCATGCCACAGGTCAGTGTCTTCCACGTAGCGCACCTGTTTGTTGAAGAACAGGTTCACCACCTTGAGCTGCTCCAACTCCGGCGTCTGCTTCTCGGTCGCCAGCAGGTGCTGCCAGGCATCGATCCGTTGCTGCCCGTCGCCCAACGGTCCGTACAGGGCCTGCGCCCGTCGGCTGATCTGGGCAAAGTCCCAGTCGGCCTGCAGGGCACTGAGCATGAGGCCGGCCAGCAACAATGCCGAACACAACCAGCGCAGGGGCCTGAGGGCAGGAGAAGGTGCAGCCAAGGGAATGCGTCCAGAAAGACCGTTGAGGATGCGTGGGATGGTGAAGGCTGGCCCGGCAAAAGACAATGGCAGGGTGCAATCACTCCAGGCACGCTAAACTTTAGTTCAGGAAGGCCGGCCGCGAGACTTTGACGGCCAGGTAATCTGTCATTAATGTTGGCATGGATCCAATTCGTCATTCAGGGTGCGTGGTCGTGACAAAGAAGCCCAAGCCGTTAAGCACTATCCAGGTCAACGGACCCATACCCGCTGCCCAGGCCCGCTCGATCATCGAGAGCGCCCTGCGCGAAGCCATCCTCGACGGACGCTTGCCCTGCGGCACGGCTCTGCGCCAGCAGGAACTGGCCGACCTGTTCGGCGTGAGTCGCATGCCGGTACGCGAGGCGTTGCGCCAGCTCGAAGCGCAATCGTTGCTCAATGTGGTTCAACACAAAGGCGCCGTGGTCGCCCCACTGATTACCAACAACGCCATCGAAACCTACACGCTGCGCGCGGTGCTTGAAGCGTTCGCCTTGCGCCTGTCGATACCTCTGCTCGATGCCGACGACCTCGCGCTGGCCGCCCATTACATCGAACAGTTGGAAACACAGACCGATCATGCCGAGATCGGCAAGCTCAATCGGTTGTTCCACATGTCGCTTTACCACAAGGCACCCAACAGCAAGTTGTTGGACCTGATCGAACGCGAGCTCAATGAAGAGGAGCGTTTCCTGCGCTTTCACCTGTCGTCCATGGGGCTCGGCAAGCTGACCCAGGATGATCATCGCGCATTGCTCGAGGCCGTGAGCGCCAAGGACACCGATACAGCGGTGGCCCTGCTGGAGCGTCATCTGGAAAAAGCCTGCGTCACTATTCGGCGATACCTGGAACAGCCATCCAACTGATCGTTCGCCGGCGACCTGGCCGGCGTATCACTTTCTTACATATCCTTCCTAGCCGTCTGCCCGCCAGCCTGACGCGGCTTGGCCGTGTCTGCGACCCGCCGCCACATCAGTTCAATGGCACTGCCGTCGATTTGGGCTCACTCTTGCGTTTGTCGATTCAGAAAAAGACCTGAAGAAGTCAGCGCCTGGCGACAAGCCGGGCGAATCGAAGCCACCACGCAAGGAGCGTCGCCCACCGGCGGGAGAATCGAATGTCCGACCGACGTCCCGCCCATAAAACACAAACTTCTTTATTCCCTGCTCCCTGAAGTGCTCCGGGTGAGGCATTCACTCGAACTATTTATTCTGATCGCTATAAATCGGAAGGAGCAACTTCGCCCCAATAAAACTTGCTCAACAAGTTTTACAAGAACTCTTCGCGCCCAATAAAATACAAACTTTAAATAATTAAAAAATCGCTTGCCGACGGATTGTTTCGTGTATTAGTTTTTTCTACGTCGATTTGCTTTCGACGACCTGGAAACTCCACAACCAATTAAAAATAAAGGCATTCATGCCTTGTAATTGAAATAGCAGCAGACACTTGCATGACTTGGGTAATTCATGGATTCCGGTTCAGGCACCCGCTCGCCTTATTAAAGGCCCGGGGCACCCTGACGGACAAACATCATTGATGAGGACGTTCAAATGCAGCCAACAAAAGAACAACTTTTTTTGAAAAAACGTGAACTTGGCCAACACCCTGTTTTTTCCGAAATAACATCAATCGACCTGTTACGCCGCTTTATGGAAAGCCACGTTTTTGCCGTGTGGGATTTCATGTCGCTGACCAAGCGGCTGCAACGGGAACTGACCTGCATCCATCTGCCCTGGCTGCCACCGGCCGATCCGCAAGCGGCACGCCTGATCAATGAAATCGTACTGGGCGAAGAGTCCGACGATCGCCCCGGCGCAGGGTACTGCAGCCATTTCGAACTGTACCTGGACGCCATGCGCGAAGTCGGTGCGGATACCCGGGCGATCGAGCAATTCATTACCTTGCAACAGGAAGGCGTCAGCCCCGAAACCGCCTTGGATAGCGTCGAGGTTGAACCCGCGGCGGCCCGCTTCGTTCGCCAGACCCTGCACACTGCCCTGCATGCCCCAGCCCACAGCGTAGCCGCCGCGTTCGTGCATGGTCGCGAAAGTGTCATCCCGCAGATGTTCCAGCGCATGCTGGACGCCTGGGGCATCGGCCTGGATCAGGCGCCGACGTTCCGGTACTACCTGCAACGGCACATCGAAGTCGACTCCGAAGACCACGGCCCTGCGGCGGAGAAACTGTTGGCCCGCTTGATCGATGGCGACCCGCAGCGCGAAACCGAGGTGCTGTCCGCCGCGCTCGCCGCCGTTCACAGTCGAGCGGCCCTGTGGGATGGCCTGCGCCAGAGCATGGCCCAACCGCTCGCGCAGGTGACGCCATGAACGCCATCCAATACCAGTCCTTCGCCGACGCCTGGGAAAGCCGCGCCACGATCCGTACCCGGCCACGGCGCCGGGTCGAAAATGACGGCAAGCTGATCTTCCCCATGAGCCGCCAGCCCCTGGTGCACAGCCAGACCTTTCTCAGCCATTGTCCGCAACTGCGCGACTACGCGCTGGTGCAGAGCCTCTACAAGTTCATCAACGACGTGGTGATCTTCGAGACCGAACTGGTGGACCACACCGCCCGGCGCATCGCCAAGAATCGCTTCGGCATCGAGTTCCCGTTCGCCTGTCGCTACGACGCGATGACGGTAGTGGTGGACGAGGATTATCACGCGCTGGTGGCGATGGATTTCATGCAACAGACCATCGACATGACCGGCATCGAGCCGATTCCGTTGCCGCCCCAGATCGAACTCAGCCGCGCGATACCGGCGACGCTGGCCCAGGCGCCGGAACATCTGCAAAGCGCCGTGGAGCTTATCTGCATCGCGATCGCCGAGAACACCGTGACCAACGAAGTCGCCGCATTCGCCCGGGACGACTCGGTCAAGGCGTCGATCAAGGGTCTGATGGCCGATCATTTGATGGACGAGGGACGGCACTCGGGTTTCTGGACGCGGCTGGTGCAGATGTACTGGCGCGCAGCCCCCGAAGAAGACCAGCAGGCGATTGCCCGGCTGATGCCTGGCTTCATCGTCCAGTACCTGGCGAGCGATCTGCAGCAGGCCTTCGATTTCGAGCTGATCGCCCATCTGCCCGTCGACGAATCTGTGCGCCAGTCCCTGCGCGAAGAGGCCGGCGCGCTGGCCTACCCCATCAATCGCTTCCATCCACTGGTGGGCAACATCACCCGCTTTTTCCGCAGCAGTTCGATGCTCGCCTCCCCCTGCGTGCGCGATGCCCTGGCCGATTACCTGACCCCATGAGGAGCTGCCGATGAGACGCCTCGAAATTGCAGTGCCTGGCACCAGCCAGGCCATGGCCGAACTGGCCCAGGAACTTGAACTGCACGGCCATGGTGTCGTGACGATTCAATCTCCGGCGGTCGACTTGTTGATCGACGATGGTACGGCGCCGTGCGCCATTGAAGTCCGCTCACGCCTTGAGGTGCGCGTAGCGCTGCGAACGGTGCCCGGCGAAGCATTGCCGCAACCAGTCATTATTTTTCGCGACGGTGCGCAGCGGCTGTTATGCCAGGAGGTGATAGCTCCGCAAAGCGGCAACGGTCAGTCCTTGCGGCTACAGGCCCTGGCGGTGGTAGTTGAGATCGGGGCGCGGCTGGTCAGCCAATTATCCCGGGATGACACCGGCCTCAATCACTGGCCGACGGTACAGGCCGACGCTGCCGAACACCCGTTACAGGGGCTCGATGCGCTGGACACGCTGGCCTTCGAGCATGGCCTCAACCGGCCGCCAGTGCCCTGGCTGCTGGCCGCCGCCGAAGTGCCGGTGATGCACGGCATCGAACAACGCATGCTCGATGATGCGGTGCAACCGGCGCTGTGGGTCGAAGGCCAGCTCACCGACTACAAGACCTTGCGCACCCAGGCGCTGAGGTTGCAGCAGGCAATGCTGGAACGGCTGGGACACGCGCAATCCGTAGGAGCAAGGCTTGCCCGCGATGTCGACACAGCGGTACCCAACCAGACCGAGTCATTCGTCCCGGGCAAGCCTTGCACCCACAAGCCTAGCTCTCAAATGGTGATTGCGGTGTGTCTGTCCAAATCCGCGCCGTTATATGCGGCAATCCTGGCCGTGCTGGGCTGTGGCGCCGTGTACCTGCCACTGGACCCGCAACACCCCGTGCAGCGTCGACGCTTCATCCTGGAAAGCGCCAAGGCCGACCTGCTGCTGCACGATGGCGACAGCGACTTGGGCGATCTGCCCGTGCCCGCGCTGAACATACATAGGCTGCCAGCGCTCAAGCCGGGCATCCCCGTCTCGCTGATCCGCCGCTCGGTGGCCATCGACGAGCCGGCCGTGGCGATCTACACCTCCGGCACCACCGGCCAACCCAAAGGCGTGCTGCTCAGCCATCGCAACCTCAGCCATTTCTGTGCCTGGTACAGCGATTACGTCGGGTTGCAGCGCGACAGCCGGGCGTTGCAGTTCTCCACCATCAACTTCGATGCGTCGCTGCTGGATATCCTCCCGACCTTCCTCCAGGGCGCATTGCTGGTGGTGCCCAGCGAAGACCAGCGCCGCGATCCGCAGCAACTGGTGGCGTTGATTCACGAGCAGCGGGTCAGCCACGCCTTTCTACCGCCGGCGCTACTGAGCGTGTTGCCGCTGGAGGCACCGCTGGGCCTGGCGCACCTGATCACCGGAGGGGATGTCTGTGAGCCGTTCGTGATCGAGCGACTCGCGCCCCAATGCCGCTTCCACAATATCTATGGCCCGACTGAAACCACGGTACTTGCCACCACGCGGCAGTTTGGCGTGGGTGATAACAACCGCAACCTCGGCGTGCCCATCGCCAACGCTCGAGTGCTGATCCTCGATGAACAGCTGCAACCGGTGCCCCAAGGCGTACCCGGTGAGCTCTACATCGCCGGGCCGGGCGTCGGCCTGGGGTATCTGCACGACCCGACACTGACGGCCACGCGGTATCTCGACCTGACCCTGCCAGACGGGCAAAGGCTGCAGGTCTATCGCACCGGCGACATCGGCCAGTGGAGCGACAACGGCATCGAACTGTGCGGCCGGCGCGACAACCAGGTGAAGATCCGGGGTTTTCGGGTCGAACCCGAGGAAATCGAACATTGCCTGCGCGAGTGCCAATTGTTCCGCCAGGTGGCGGTGGGTGTGGACGAGCGCCGAAGGATCCTGGCGTTCCTGGTCCATCCCCGGGAAGACCAGCCCGGCGCCGCCCTTCAGGCGCTGCGCGAGCATGTGCAGGACACGTTGCCCAGCTACATGCACCCGGGCGCCTATATCGAACTGCCCAGCCTGCCCTACACCAGCAACGGCAAGGTCGATCGCCGCGCCTTGCTCACCCTGTCGGTGCAGGTCCAGGCCGGCGGCCAACGACGCCAGCCGCAGAACCCGCTGGAAACCCAGTTGCAGCAATTGTGGGCCGAGCTGCTGGAGCTGCCGGCCGAAGACATTGCCACGGACGAAAGTTTCTTCAACCTGGGCGGGCATTCGATCCTGCTGTCGCAATTGCTGCTGAGCATTCGCCAGACCTTCGGCCGCAGCCTGTCGATCAATCGCTTCATCGAGGCGCCGACGCTGATGACCTTGGCGAAGCTGCTCGACGGTCCCGAACAAAGCGACACATCGGTGCTCAGTCCCCAGGCCTTCATCGATGCCGAAGCCGAACTCAACATCGAACCGCTGCCCATCAGCCAATGCGGTGATGTGCACAAAGTGGTGGTAACCGGGGCCAACAGCTTTCTCGGCGTACACATTGTCGAGGCGCTGCTGGCCTGGGGCGCCACCGAAGTGGCCTGCCTGGTGCGCGCGTCCGCCGGACAGAGCGCGGCAGAACGCTTTTCCCAGGCCCTGCGGGACAATCGCCTGACGCATCTGGATCTGAGCCGGGTCAGCGTCTATGCCGCCGACATCACCCAACCGCAATTGGGTTTACCGGACGATGTCTACACCCGTATCGACCGGACCTTTGGCGCCCTGGTGCACAACGCCGCCCACGTCAATCACGTGCTCGACTACGAGTCCCTGGCGCGGGACAACGTGGAGCCGATCTTCGAATGCCTTCGCCTGTGTGAAGGGCGCAGCAAGAAGATCTTCAATTTCGTCTCCACATTGTCGGCCTCCAGTGCCTTGGACGCCGACGGCCAGGTCCTGGAACAGCCCGCCGCACCGACGCCACCGATCTACATCAAGAACGGCTACAACCTGTCCAAATGGGTCGGCGAACGGATCCTGCAACGGGCACGGGACCGCGGGGTATGGGTTAACCTGTTCCGCCCGGGCAACATCAGCTTCAACAGCCTGACCGGGGTCTGCCAGCCCCATAAGAATCGCTTGATGCTGATGCTCAAGGGCTCGATCCAACTGGGCCAGGTGCCGGATCTGTCGCTCAACTTCGATCTGATGCCGGTGGACTTCCTGGCCCGCTTCATCGCCTTTCACGCCAGCCGCTACCAGCCCACACAAGCGGTGTTCAACCTGCACAACCCCGAGCCTTTGAGCTGGGACGCCTACGTAGCGTCGTTCCGCGACAGCGGCCGGGAGTTTTCCCTGGTCAGCGTCGCGGACTGGCAACGGCAACTGGGCCGGGTCGATGCCGACAACGCGCTGTTCGGTGTGCTGGGGTTCTACCTCAACGGCTTTGAGGAAGACATCGGCGACATTTCGATGATCCGCCACGACAACGCCCGGACCGGGGTGCGGCAGATGGGTGCCCGCTACCCGGAAAAATCCCCGGCCCTACTGCGGCGCGGCGCCGACTACCTCAAAGCCATCGACTTCATCTGAAGCCATCCAACCCAAAAGCAAGGAGCAAGACCATGAATGCATTTCAACCCGACACCCTGATCAGGAATCCTCAAGCCTGCCACGTCGAAACCTCAGTGGAGGTCGCGGCCGACGCGGCCAAGGTCTGGGAATTGGTGGGCGACTTTGGCGGTTTCAACCGTTTCATTCCGGCGCTTGCGCGTATCGAAATGACCGGCGAGGGGGTGAGGTCCCTGCGCAAGAAGTTCTTTGTCGATGGGCAGAACCTGGTGGTGGAACAGCTCAACAGCCGTGACGACCAGGCCATGCACATGACCTGGACGCTGATCTACAACACCCTGGGCATCGACAACCTGTGGGCCGCGATGCGCGTCGAGCCCTTGGCGAATAACCGCTGCCGCGCCACCTGGACCATCATCGCCGACCACACCGATGCCCATTCGCCGTCGGGGTTCAGGGATTTCCTGCAAGGCTTTGCCGATGAGGCCATGGGGAATGTGCAGAAAATGTTCGCCTAGGTAGTCCCCTTGTGGGAGCGGGCTTGCTCGCGAAGGCGGTGTGTCAGCCAACAAGTGATTTGCTGATACTCCGCTTTCGCGAGCAAGCCCGCTCCCACAATACTGGATCAGATCTTGAAGCTGTCCACCAGTTGCTTCAGCCGATTGGCCTGTTGGGACAAGGCATCGCAGTCCTTCAGGGTTTCATTGAGGTTGGCCACGCTTTGCTGATTCAGCAGGTTGATGTGGCTGACATCCATGTTGAGGGTTTCCACCACGGCGCTCTGTTCTTCGGTCGCGGCGGCCACCGACTGGTTCATGCCATCGATTTCACCGATCCGCTGCGTCACGCTGACCAGCCGCAGGCCGGCCTGGTTGGCCACTTCCACGCTTTCTTCGCTGGACATCTGGCTGGCGTTCATCGTCATCACCGCTTCACGGGAGCCGACCTGAAGCGAGGTGATCATCTTGTGGATTTCTTCCGCCGACTCCTGGGTGCGGTGCGCCAGGTTGCGCACTTCATCGGCCACCACCGCGAAACCACGTCCGGCTTCACCGGCGCGCGCCGCTTCGATGGCGGCGTTCAAGGCCAGCAGATTGGTCTGCTGGGAAATGCCCTTGATCACGTCCAGGATGTGCCCGATGTTGTCGGTGCTGGCGTTCAGGGTTTCGATCTGGGTGCACGAAAGGCTGATTTTCTGCGACAGCTCCGTCATGGCCTGGATGGTTTTTTCAACTACCTGACGACCGTCGTCGGCCTGTTCGCTGGCACCGCTGGCCTGTTGCGAGGCGTCGGCGGCATTGCGGGCGATTTCCTGGGTCGCGGCACCCAGCTGGTTGATGGCTGCCGCCACGCTATTGGTGCGGGCGCTCTGTTCATCCGAACCGACGAGAGAGGCGTTGGACGACGTCATCACGCGCTGCGACAGGTCATGCACCTGGCGGGTGGCGGACGACACTTCGGAAATCGAGGCGTGGATCCGCTCCACGAACTGGTTGAACGAGCCACCCAACACCGCGAACTCATCCTTGCCTTGCACGACCAGACGCCGGGTCAGGTCGCCTTCGCCCTGGGCAATGTCCTGCATGGCACGGCCCATGGTGGTCAGCGGACGCATCAATACCTGAATCAACAGGCTCAGCAGCAACGCGATGGCCGCGACCGCGACAAACATCGCAATCAGCGCGGATGTACGGAACTGGCTCAGCGGCGCATAGGCCTTGGCCTTGTCGATCGACAGGCCGATGTACCACTCGGCGCCCGGCAGGCCGGTCACCGGAGTGAACGAAAGGATACGATCCTGCCCGTTCAGCTCGACGTCCTGGATACCTTTGCCGATGCGCACAGGCGTACCGGGGTAGATGTCCTTGAGGTTCTTCATCACCTGGTCCTTGTCCGGGCTGACGATCACCTGACCGTCACCACTGACCAGGAAAGCATGGCCGATGCCACCGAAGTCCACCGAGTTGATGATTTTAACCAGGGTATCCAGGCTGAGATCGCCGCCCACCACACCCAGCAATTCACCGCTCTTCTTCACCGGCAGGGCAATGGTCACCACCAGCCCACCGACGGCGGCCGAATAAGGTGGGGTCAGCATGGTCTTGTCGGCGCTCACCGCCTGTTTGTACCAAGGGCGCTGACGCGGGTCGTAGCCGTCGGGCATTTTTGCGTCAGGACGCTGGGTGAATACCCCGTTGGCCTGGCCTACGTAAGTGAACTGGAAATTCGACGTCAGCGCCGGCTGGTCGACCAACCCCGCCAGATCGGCGTTAGCACCCTGGTGCGCAATGTTCTGCGCCAGGTTTTCCAGCACCAGCACGCGCCCGCTCATCCAGTTCTGCACGCTGCTGGCCGTCAGGTCACCGGATTGCTCGATGGAAGATTCGAGGCTGCGGCCGATGGTGTTGCGTTGCAGATAATCGTTGTAGAGGGTGAACAGGGCAAACGCCAGAACCACCACACCAGAGGCGGCCAGAAGGATTTTATGACTGAATTTCAAATTCATCGATGAGGCTTCTTATGCAGGGAGTGGGGGTGCGTTCCGGTTGCACGATCCATGTAACAGCGCGGGCAGGACGTGTGGCCTGCTCCACTTTGGTGCACACATATCAAGCTGTCGGCCAAAGGCTGGAAAAAATTAGCGTTTAGAAGAAATGGGCGACGGAAGGCCCCGGCGGGGTGAACGGTGGTTGCAAATTCACCAGCCCATGATGACAATGCGACACATTATCATTTGCAACGTCAGGCCCGTCGCGTTCATGTCATCTTCCGAGTTTGCAGTACAGGCGCTCTACAGCAATCATCACGGCTGGCTCAATACATGGCTGCGCAGCCGATTGGGCAATGCTGCCGATGCGGCGGACCTGGCCCACGACACGTTCGTCCGCCTGTTGCAACGCAGCGAGCGCCTGGAACTCAAGGCTCCGCGGGCATTCCTGCGCACCATCGCCCAGGGCCTGGTGATCGACCACTGGCGGCGGGAAGAAATCGAGCGCGCCTACCTCGAAACCATCGCCCACCTGCCACAAGCCGAAACCCCGGGTGCCGAAGCCCAAGCCTTGATCCTGGAACTGCTGGAAGCCATTGCGCGGATGCTCGAAGGCCTCAAGCCGAAAGTACGCCGGGCCTTTGTGCTGGCCCAGTGCGAGGGCCTGACCTACAAGCAGATCGCCGAACAGATGGGTATCTCGTTGCGCTCGGTGGAGCGTCATGTGGCCGATGCGCTATACCACTGCTATGTGTTGCGCTATGAAAGCTGAGCCGCTGGATAACACCCGGATCCACCGCAGCGGCCCGCCGCAGCAGGTCGTCAGGCAAGCGATCAATTGGTTGCTGCGCCTGCGCGACCACGCTTGCGATCCCGCCCTGCGCCGACAGTGTGACGCCTGGCGCGCTACCGACCCGGCCCACGAACTGGCCTGGCAACGGGTGCAATCGCTGCACAGCGAACTGACCGCGAACCTACGGGCAGTGCCCGGCGTTCATACGGCCCTCGATACCTTGGAAAACAGTGCCAAGGGCCTTGCTCGTCGCCAGGCACTGAAGCTGCTGTCGGGCCTCGTGCTGGTGGGTGGCGCAGCATGGCTGGGGAAAAATTCGCAATGGCAACCGTGGAGCGCCGACTTCGCCACCGCCACGGGTGAACGACGCGGCTTCCAACTGCCGGACGGTACCCGACTTGAACTCAACACCCACAGTGCCGCCAACGTGGACTTCAACGCCGACCATCGCCGGGTGACCCTGCTGCGCGGTGAAATCATGCTCACCTGCAACCGCGATACCGCACACCCGTTGCGAGTACAAAGCCGCCACGGCCTGTTCGAAAGCGTCGAAGGGCGCTTCGTCGTGCGCCAGGACAGCGATTGCACGCGCTTGAGCGTCACCCACGGCACGGTGGCGATCCGCTCCCATCCCAGCGCCAGCGGCGCGCCCATGCAGGTGAGTGCCGGGCAAAGCTACGTGATCACCCCGTCGTCCGCGACGCTGGCGCCATCGCCGGATATGGACGCCGGCGCCTGGACGGATGGGTTGATTGTCACACGCAACATGCGCCTGGAGGACTTCCTCAACGAGGTAGGCCGCTACCGCCCGGGTTATCTGAAATGCACGGCGGCCATTGCCGATCTGCGCCTGTCGGGGGTATTTCGCCTGGAGGACACCGACAAGCTGCTGGCTGTTTTGCCCCGCACGCTCGCGGTGCAGATACGCTACCGAACCCGGTGGTGGGTCACGGTGGAGCGCCGGGTCTGATTTTTTTTTGGCGGGTTTCCGGCCGGTGTCCGGCTAGGACAGTAAGCAACGCTTATCTGCCTTCAGCGACTCCAATGGAACCTACAATGACTGAGCGCTCACTTCACCGTAATGCCCTCGCCCGCTCTTCACAACCGGGCCTGTTGCACCAGACCGTCCACGCCGCGCTGTTCTCCACTGTACTGGGTATCGGCGTCCTGCCGCTGCTGACGGTCGCTGCCGACAATGGCGTGACAACCAGCCATCAGCGCTACAACATCGCTCCAGGCCCGTTGAACGAGGTATTGAATCAATTCGCCCGCCAGGCAGGCATCACCCTGGCCAGCACGCCGGCACAGACCAACGGTGTTCAATCCCCCGGACTCAAGGGGGACTACTCGCCCGACCAGGCCCTGAGCCATCTGCTCAGCGGATCGGGGCTGGTCGCCGTCAGCCAGGATGGCAGCAGCTACGTGCTGCAAGCCGCCCCCGCCGACAACACCCTGGAACTGCCGACCACGGACATCCGGGGTTTTGCGTTGGGCAATGCCTTGGGCAGCATGGAGGGCTACAATGCCACCCATAGCCAGGTCGCCACCAAGACCAGCACCGCACTGCGGGAAACCTCGCAGAGCGTGTCCGTGGTCACCCGAGAACAGATGGATGACCAGGGTGCGCAAACCGTGTCCCAGGCCATGCGTTATACCCCCGGCGTGCTGACCAACCCCTACGGCGCGACCCACCGTTACGACTACGTGGCCATGCGCGGTTTCAACGACGGTTCGGTGGACAACATCTACCTGGACGGCCTCAAGTCCATGGGGGACAGCGGGACCTACAGCTCCATGCAGGTCGACCCCTATTTCCTGGAGCGGGTCGATATCCTCAAGGGACCGTCCTCGGTGCTCTATGGCCGCAGCTCCCCAGGAGGCCTGGTGGCACTCACCAGCAAGAAACCCTTGTACGAGGCCTACCGCCAGGTCCAGGCCACGGTCGGCACCCAGGGCCAGCGCTGCATGGGCTTCGATTTCACCGGCCCGGTGGATGACGAACAACGCCTCACCTATCGCCTGATCGGCCTGGCGGACACCTCCGACACCCAGTTCGACCACAACAAGGAAAAGCGCTTCGCCCTGGCGCCCACGGTGAATATCGACTTCAGCGAAGACACCTCGCTGACGCTCCAGGCCTACCTGCAGCATGACCCCGATGGCGGCTACCACGGTGGCATGCCGGCCGATGGCGCCTTGCACCCGCGCAACGGCCGGCGGATTTCCGAACACTTCTTCGAAGGCGAGCCTGGCATCGACCGCTATGAACGTGACCAGCAGTCGTTCGGCTACCAGTTCGAACATCGCTTCAACGACATGTTCACGGCCCGGCAGAACTTCCGCTATCTGAATTCGGAGGTCAAGAACGACCAGGTCTACGCCTTCGGCTGGACCACGCCCACCAGCAATGAACTGAACCGCTACTACACCGGCGCCGAAGAAAAACTCCACTCCTTCATTGTCGATAACATGCTGCAAGCCGAGTTCTTGACCGGTGCGATGAAGCACACCCTGCTGATGGGCGCCGACTACCAGCGACGCAAGACCGTGGTCGATTGGACCAGCGGCAGCCTGGCCCCGATCAATGCCTTCGACCCGAGCTACGGCAACACCGCCATTACCTACTTCAGCCCCACCAGCTACCTGCGGCGCCTGGAGCAGACCGGCGTCTACCTGCAGGATCTGATCGAGCTGGACCATTGGCGCTTCTCCCTGGGGCTGCGCCAGGATTGGGTCGAGACCTCCGATGAAAACCGCATTGCCGAATCCGGCCGCCCGCAAGGCACCGAGATCAACGAAAAGCGCACCAAGCTCACCGGCCGCGCCGGCGCGCTGTACCTGTTTGACAACGGCCTGGCGCCGTACATCAGCTATTCCGAGTCGTTCAACCCCAACTCCTATGCCGACAGCGCCGGCAACCCGCTGCCGCCCACCGACGGCAAGCAGTGGGAACTGGGCTTGAAATACCAGCCGCCGGGCACCGACGACCTGTACACGGCCTCGCTGTTCCGCATCGACCAGGAGAACCTGGCGACAAAACTGCCCCAGGAAAATTTCTACCGCGCCATCGGAGCCGTACGCTCCCAGGGCCTGGAGCTGGAAGCGCACCTGCAACTGACCGAGCAGCTCAAGATGCTGGGCAGCTACACCTTTACCGACATCGAATATTCGAAATCGATGATCAGCACCCTCAGCAGCGCCACCGACATCATCGAAAACAAGGGCAACTCGCCGACCCAGGCCCCACGCCACATGGCGTCGCTCTGGGCTGACTACCGCTTCGACAGCGGCGCGCTCGATGGCCTGCGCCTGGGTGGTGGCGTGCGCTACGTCGGCTACAGCTGGGCCGACGCGGAGAACACCATGAAGGTGCCGGCCTATACGCTGTTCGATGCTTCGGTGGGGTATGACCTGGGCAAGGTCGGATTAAAAGGCGTGGACGTTCGCTTGAACGCGAACAACCTGACGAACGAAAGCTACATCGCCTCATGCGCCAGCCTGAGCTTCTGCTACCTGGGCGAAGAGCGCAACGTGGCGGCTACCGTGAGCTATCAGTTCTAGTCATAACCCATTCCTGTGGCGAGGGAGCTTGTTCCCCCGCCACAGGTTTCGCCGCTGTTCTTCGCACGGACCGCCTCAAGCTCGGACCGTATCTCCACCTTCCCTGGCGACGCTCTCCTGACGCACGAACCGGTTCGCCCGGCCAAAGGTGCCGAAGTCATTGAACCGTACCCCCATCTCACGCATTACCTCGTGTGCCACCGGCACCGTCAGTTGACGGATATAGAACGGTTCCTTCACCACAAAATGATGGATGCCGTGACTGCTGCCGAAGTTGAAGCAGAACGCCTGCAACGGCCACAGCCACCACGGGTTGAGTACCTGGGTTTGCTGGATGACATTGCCCGGTTCGACGTCGCCGTAGTAATGCATGTTGGAACTGATGAAGTGCAGGCAAAAGGTGCGCAACACGTTCGGGCCGATGATCACCACCGCCGCGATATTGATCACGTGCATCATCACCAGGGTGTCCGCCGACCAGTCAATCGAGGTACCGAACAGGCCGGCAAGGCCATTGGCTCCGTGGAAACCGAGAAACATGTACCAGGCTCCCCAGTGCAGCAACGCCAGCGGGAAATACACTTTCAGCGTGCGTTTGAGGATGCTGCGCCTGTGCGCCCAGGTCCTGGCCCGCAACAGACGGATGAGCGCCGACATGACGTTGTCACCGACCATCAGCAACCGCAGCGGCCCCCAGGGTTCGCCGTTGGTGATGGCCCGTTCTTCCAGGTCGGCCTCGGTGCCGGACATCTTGTGGTGATTAAGGTGCAGGTGACGGCGGATCCACGGATTGATGGTGCTCGGCCGCGCCAGCCACACCAGCCCCATCATCAGGTTGTGGGGCAAGCGTTGCTTGCGGAAATACATGCTGTGGATCAGGTCGTGTTCCAACTCATGGGTCAGCGAGGCGAAAAAGGCATTGAGCAGCAGGCATGCCCAGCCGGCCAGGTGTCCATTGATATAGAGCAGCGCCGATCCGATCATCCCCGCCAGGGCAAACGCCAGAATGCCTGCACCCAAGGCATCCTGATGGAGCAGGATCGGGTAGCGTCGGCGCAATGCTTCGCCTCGGGCCAATACCACTTGGCGAATATGGGCGGATCGCTGTTGTGCATTCAGTCGTTCGGGACTTGCGCTACGGCCATGCATGGCTTAAATCCTCTGTTAGAGATGTGCTCATCCTGACCAGCGTTGCTGCGCAGGGTGATAGCCGTAGACGCCAACCTGTTGACCGCAAGCGCCAATCATCATGACCGAACCCACCACCCTCGCCAGCTGGACCCGCGCCCTGCGCAAACAGCTCGATGCGCTGGGCCTGGATGGCCATGCCTTGTGTCTTGAGGCGGGGCTCGACCCGCAGTTGATGGACGATCCGAACGCCCGCTACCCGCTGTCAGCCACCACCCGTTTATGGACATTGGCGGTGCAAGCCAGCGGCGATCCGGCCATCGGCCTGCGGGTATCGCGCTTCGTCAGCCCCACGACGTTCCACGCCTTGGGTTACGCCCTGGTGGCCAGCGGTAGCCTGCGGGAAGTGTTCGAGCGCATCGTGCGCTATCACCCGGTGGTCAGCGATGCGCTGACGCTGCAACTGAGTCGCTGCCAAGACCGTTACCGCTTCACCCTTGATGTGCCCCAGGGCCGTCCCATGCCGGCTTTCGAAGCCATCGACGCGTTCACCGCGATCTACGTGCGCACCTGTCGCAACCGCCTGGGACGCGACTACGCACCGCTGGCGGTGTACCTGCGCCGCCCTGAACCGGCAGACCCCGCGCCGTGGCATAAAGCGTTCCGCTCGCCGGTGCATTTCGCCGCCGAACAGGATTACCTGGAGTTCAGCCTCGCCGACTTCGACAGCCACCTGGACGACGCCAACCCGGAGCTGGCCGAACACAACGAAGCGGTGCTCAAGCGCACCCTCGCCCACCTCCAGCCGCTGACCTGGGAGCGCAAGGTGCGTGCAGCCATCGAAGCCCAACTACCCGAAGGTGAACCCAGCGCCGAACGCATCGCCCAAGCCATGCACCTGAGCCTGCGCAGCCTGCAGCGACACCTGGCCGACGAAGGCTGCCGCTTCGACGCGCTGCTCAACGAATGCAGGGAAAACCTGGCGCTGCTGCACCTGCGCGATCCCCAATGCTCGTTGAGCGAAGTCGGCTACCTGCTGGGCTTTGCCGACGCCAGCAGCTTCAGCCGCGCGTTCAAGCGCTGGACCGGGATGACGCCAGGGCAGTTTCGGGAGGGGTTGCGCTAGTTTTTTGTGTCGGCCGCAATTCCCTGTGGGAGCGGGCTTGCGCCGGGTGGCGATCCGACGAAAGCGATGGATCAGTTGCGGTGCTGGTGAATCTGCCGGCGCCTTCGCGGGTAAACCCGCACCCACACTGATTGTGAGATCACTCAGGTGGCACTCAGCGCCCGCAGGCGCTCGATGTCGAGGATCTCGATTTCGCCGTAACCGAGGTGAAGGATGCCCTGGCTTTGCAGGTCCTTGAGGATCTGGTTGGTGGTCTGGCGCGACAGCGACAGCATCAATGCCAGTTGTTCCTGGGGTAGCTGCAGGACCTGGCGCACCGCGTCGGTCTCACCGTAGCCTTCGGCGATCATCAGCAAACGGTGGGCGACGCGGGCCGGGGCGGGCATCAGACTCAGGTGTTCGAGGCTGATGAAGGTCAGGCGCAGTTTGTGGCTCATCAGCAGGGCCAGGTGCCGCCAGTAGGCCGGCGCTTCTTCCAGCAATGCCAGCAAGGCCGCTTGAGGTAGATGCAACAAGGTGCAAGGGCCCACACACACCGCGTCGTGGGTACGCGGCTGACCATCGAACAGACAGATTTCACCGAACCAGTGCGGAGCCTCGATCACGCTCAGCAGCGCTTCTTTGCCCTGCTCGTTGACCGCACCGACCCGCACCGCGCCTTCCAACACGGCGTAAAGACCACACGGCGGGTCGCCGCGCTTGAAGAGCCGATGCCCCGGCGAAAGACGCCGCACGCGAGAAATGCCCAGCAGACTATTCTGCAGTTCAATGGGCAAATGGCTGTACCAGTGGCCGGCCATCAGGTGCGAATGCCAGGGGTGCGAATTCATGGAAACTCCGGGAAGTGTCGGCTAACTGACAGAACGCCTTGTAGATCCTGGGCATCATGCAGGCATCACCTCAGGAGGAACAACAATGAAAAGCCTCGTCGATCATCTCAGTCAATACGCCGCCTATCACCGCGATCCGCGCAACATCGCCAGCCACTTCATTGGCATTCCGCTGATTTTCGTCGCTGTCGCCGTGCTGCTGTCACGACCGGGCTGGCCAACGGGAGCGGTACTGCTGTCGCCGGCAATATTGGTCGCGGCGGCCAGTGCCTGGTTCTACCTGCGCCTGGAGTTGCGCCTGGGTGTGCTGATGACGCTGCTGCTGGGCCTGGCCGTGTGGCTGGGGCAGGTATTGGCCGCGCAAAGCACATTGGTATGGCTGGGCAGTGGCCTGGGGATGTTTGTGGTGGGCTGGGCGATCCAGTTCGTCGGTCACTATTACGAAGGCCGCAAACCGGCATTCGTCGATGACCTGACCGGGTTGATCGTCGGGCCGTTGTTCGTGGTGGTCGAGGCAGGATTCCTGCTGGGGCTGCGGAGCGAGCTGAAGCGGGCCATCGAAGAGCGCGCCGGCCCGGTGGCCTTGCGCAGTCAGCGCTCGGCGGCGTGACCCCCCCGCGAAATAAGGTGGGCTTTGTGGGAGCGAGCCTGCTCGCGATAGCGGTGGATCTGTGCCATTGATGTCGACACTGCCGCCGCCTTCGCGGGCAAGCCCGCTCCCACAGGTTGCCTGTTAAAGCACTACAAGGCACCGAACTCGACCCGGATGGTCAGCGCGCCGGTGTTATCTCTCAAGCCAGCCCCGTGTTTCCCGGTCAGGTCATCATTGATACACAGTTGCAGCTCCCCTTGCTGGTCGCCCGGTACCTGCGCCAGATCCCCCACCAGGAACGGCGTGCCATTGTTGCCCACACGACCGATCAAGGCGCCTTCGGCAGCACCGGGCAAGGTATAGCTGCTGTAGTCGATGTGCCTCGAACCACCCTTCCCATCGACATTGCCGCCTTGCGGGCTGGCGCACCATAGCCCGCTGACGTAGCGAACCAGGCGCGGCACCAATCCGTTGATCTGCACACCGGTGCCCTGCCAGGCGACGTTGGATTGGACCTGCATCGTCACCGCCTTCAGGTCGTTGGCCACGGTATCCCCGGCCTGGAACGACAACGCCGCGATGGTCAGGCTCGGATTCGAAGTCCCGCTGCTGGGGAAAACCCCATCGCCCACCAGGAACAGGTTGTTGTGATCCCAACTGCGCTGGTTCTTGTCGACCACCGATGTGGCCGGGTCACTGCCCATGCGATAGGTGCCCATCAGGTGCCCGGCACCTTGGAAGCTCATAGGTTCGTTTCCGTAAGTGAACGTCCCTGGCGTAAGCGGCTTGGTCAGCTCCACGGCGCCGAGCAGGTCTTTGATAATGTGAGTGGCCAGCCGTTTTGCCTCCAGGAAACCCTTCTGGGTGTACTTGGACAATTCATAATGGATTTCCGGCCGGGGAATACCGAGCAGGTCCTTGTACTCGGTCGACGGAACGATGTAGCACTTGGCGTTATCGGGATCGTCTTCCACCTGTTCCACCAGGAATGCGATGCGGAACTGCCGGATGAAAATGTCGTTGAGCTTTTGCACCAGCGCAGTTCCATAAAGCGCTTCGGTAGGGGGTATGGGGTCCTGGTCCGACTTCACCGGGTTGACGCCATTGTTGTTCGTACCGTCGATAAAATCGGCCACCGTGTCGTAGGGATCGTTGGCCGGCCAGTTCCAGCCCTCGTTGCCGATCTCAATACGCCACGCCGCGCGTTCGCTGCGAAAGGCACCGTCACGCAAGCTCTCGATACCGGCGGTGGACAGGGGGCCACGGTAGGGAAAAACCGCCTTGCCTTCAGGCATCAGCCCCCACGCCAGGTAGATCGGGTGGTCGGACAGGTTGCGCCCCACCTGACCGCTGCTGTTGGCCACGCCCTTGGGCCAGTCGGGCGTGGCGGAGTTGAGCAACAGCTTGGGGGTTTCGATGGCATGGGCGGCGATGACATAACGTTGAGCAATGGCCTCGCCACTGCCGGTGATCGGTCCATCACCCAATTGATACTGCTTGAATTCCACACCGAAGATAGTGCCGTCCAACCCTACGTTCAACTTGGTGGCAACCGTCCTGTACAGCACCTTGACCTTGCCGGTGGCCAGGGCCTTGTTCATCGTCACGGTGGCGTCGTACTTGGCCTGGATCGGGCAGATCGGCGTACAGTTGGTGTTGCCGGCACATACGCGGCGCCCTGCATAGGGTTGGGAGTTGCGTCCGGCCGGCGTCGGGCTGACGACCAGCGGCAAGCCGTCGAATACCTGTCCCGTCACCGCCGCGACAAAACTGCCATCGACCAAGGACAACGGAATGCTGTGCATGGGAAATTCGTAGCCCTCGGGAAACGTCATGCCCAGGTAGGCCTGATCGGCAACGTTGGCCGAGACGCCGATTTCCGCTTCGGCCCGGCAATAGGCGCTCTGCAGGTCGTCGTAGCCGATAGGCCAGTCCACCCCGACGTTGTACAGGGACTTCAGGCGAAAATCGTTCGGCACCATGCGCAGGCAGGTCCCGACCCAGTGCCAGGTGGTTCCGCCGCCGACTCGCTCATAGGTGCTGGTGAAAGGCATCGGGCCTTTCTGCACCAGGTAACTGACCTCCGGTTTGTCCCATCCCAGGATCAGGTCGGCGATGGTCGCACGCGGGGCGTTCTGCTTGGCCGGGTCACGGGGCGGGTCCAGGCTGGTGACCGGTGGATAGGGCGATTCCGGGGTTTTCAGCGTGGTGGTGTAGAACCGTTCCAGGTATTGAGCCCGATTGACCGGGATCTCCGGTCCCGATTCGAGCACCAGCACCTCCACGCCGGCCATGGCCAGTTGATAAGCAACGATACTGCCGGCCAGCCCGGCGCCCACGATCACCACTTCGGCTTGTTCAATAGTCATGACCGGTCTCCTTGTTGGACATTGGAGGACGCGGTGGCGGGTACGCCGGTCAAGTCCTCAAGGCTCGGCGGCTGTTCGTTCCAGTAGCCGAAGAACGATTCGCTGTAGCCCATTGGGTGAGCCTGGGCAGCTTTCCAGGCCCAGCTGTTGATATACGCCTGGTCGGACACCACCGCCGAGTCACCCTTTTTGTAATTCCCCGCGTCATACGGTTGGTACCAGACACCCAGGAACCAGAGCTTCATGATTGAACGCGCCGCCAGCACGGAGTTGGGGGTCGGTTGCGTGGTGACCAGCACCTGCTGGGCGATCCTATCCGGGGACACGTTGTCGGCCGCCAACGTGGCGTACTGCGTCAGCAACGGGTTGAGCACATCGGTGGTGATGCGTGGGGTGACGTAATCGAGAAACAGCGGAGGCAGACCTATCGGGTCGAGCTGCGGCGCCAGGCGCGCGATGGGAATACCGGTCAGGGCCGATGACAGGCCGACGAAATTGTCCAGGTCAGTGCTCATTGTTTGGCTCCTTGTCCGGAAGTGGACTGCGCGCGTTCGAGCAAATAGGTGAAGTCCGCGAAGCTGGTGCGCGGGGATTCGGTGACATGAGTAGCGGCGTTGCCATGACAGGCCATGCAACTGGAGGACGCCTGGGGCGTGGTGCCCTGGATGTAGGTTTCCAGCGTGGCGTTGGCGAGGAACGCGGGCGCGGGATTGCCCAGCGGGTTGGCGGCCGAAATCTGGCAGTTCGGTGGCGGCGCGGCGGTCGGCCACTGGGTGCTGATCAACTGATAGTTGGCCCAGACACTCTGCGGGTTGGCCGTGCGCAACAGGGTTTGATACTTGGCGTTCAAGGCGTTGGTGGGCCCGGTCAGCGGCACTTCGCGCACGATCTGCGAAGGCGTCGCCTTGACGGCCGGGTTCCATGGTCGTGGCGGAGGCTGGTTGATCGCACTGGTGCTGGCGGCGTTGTAGAACAGGTACGGCCCTTTGCGCTGCGCCACCGGTGTGGATTGCTCCGGCACGTTGTTCACGTGCTCGAAGGTCGACCAGACCCACTGCGGCGCACTGGCGGTCTTATGGACAATGTGCAAACCCACCAGCCCGACCGATTGCGATGCGCACGACTCCTCGACTATCGGCCCATGACTCGGGTCGCTGTTGCCCGGCGTATAGACCAACGCGTCGACCGTGTGGAAATCCTGGGGACGGTCGTTGGCCCCCAGCACCTTCCAGGATGCCTTCACCATCACCGAACCGACCTGGCTCGTGTCGTTGGAACCACAGCTGAACGCCACGGTGTTGGTCTTGTTCGCGGCAAAGAATTTCTGCTGGCCTTCGATGCTGTACAGGCCGTTGTCGACGATTCCGTTGAACATCGATTGGTTGACCACGATTTCGTTGCGCGTATAAACGCCGTTCTGGTCTACCAGCGGGCCGCTTTCGAAGGGCTGGATAAATTCATCCAGCACGTCGGGGACCTTGCCCATTTGCTGCAGCAGCCGCCCGGGCTTGAGCTGCTTGCACACTTCGGGGAGCGTCGCCGGCGCATCCCAGGGCAAGGGCGTCTGGCCCTTGGCGCGGAAAATCTGATAACTCTCTTTCCAACTTTCCCAGACCGTGGCCCCATCCTGCTTGCCAATGGTAGTGCCGGTATTGGGATTGCCATTGTCCAGGGCCGGCCAGTTCAGAGCGATGAAGGTCTGCCACGACAGTTCATCGAAATTGCCTTGCAGGCTGGGCAGGGAGATGGGTTGGGTGGCCGTGACATCGAAGGGTATTTGCGGCGACAGCGAGGGGTCGGCGCTGGCATACGGGCATAGCAGAACGCTTAACAAGGCACAGCCCAACGGGCCACGCCGACTGACTTCCATTCTCATGCTTGATCTCCTTGGCATCAGGGCGCCAGGGGATCACACCGGTCCGTCATGGACTCTCACTGCCTCCTGGCATGTCAGAGTCTAGGTAGGGTTTGAATCAAGAAGGGTTGTGGAAATAGAACCAATCGAAGCAAAACCTGACGGTGTTATTCGGATTAGAAGAGCGCTGTCATGGAGGACGCCATCGCGAGCAGGCTCGCTCCCACAAGGGATTTCAGGGAGACCACGATCCCTGTGGGAGCGAGCCTGCTCGCGATGCTTTTGATCCTAAAGGTTGGCGACTTTCTGCCAGACCTTCGGCTTGAAGAACAGCGTCTCGCCCTTCGCCAGCCCCACCAGGCTGTCGTGGTCTTTCACCACCTCGGCCTCGATCAGCTCACCCTGACCTTCCACCTTCAACGTCACCCGGGTCGTTGCGCCCAGCGGACGGATGTCCCGAACCTCGGCGGCGTGATGGTCTTCGAGCGCCGAACGCGACAGTGAGACTTCATGGGGGCGGAACAGCACGTGCCGGTCTTCCCCCAAGTGCAGGCGGTTAGAGTCACCCAGGAAGTGATACACGAAATCACTGGCCGGGTTCTCGTACACGTCGCCCGGCGAACCAATCTGCTCGATCACGCCCTTGTTCATCACCACGATACGGTCGGCGACTTCCATGGCTTCTTCCTGGTCGTGGGTGACGAACACCGAGGTCAGATTGATGTCCTCGTGCAGGCGCGCCAGCCAGCGGCGCAGTTCCTTGCGGACCTTGGCATCGAGGGCACCGAACGGTTCGTCCAGCAGCAGTACCTTGGGTTCCACAGCCAAGGCGCGGGCCAGGGCGATACGCTGGCGCTGGCCACCGGACAGTTGTTCGGGGTAACGGTCGGCGAGCCAGTCCAGTTGCACCATGTTCAGCAGCTCGTGAACCTTGGTCGCGATCTGGCTCTCGTTCGGGCGTTGGCCCTTGGGTTTCATGCGCAGGCCGAAGGCGACGTTGTCGAACACGGTCATGTGGCGGAACAAGGCGTAGTGCTGGAACACGAAGCCGACGTTGCGATCACGCACGTCGTGGCCGGACACGTCCTCGCCGTGGAACACGATGCTGCCCTGGTCCGGGGTTTCGAGACCGGCGATGATCCGCAGCAAGGTGGTCTTGCCGCAACCCGAAGGGCCGAGCAGCGCCACCAGCTCACCGCTCTGGATGTCCAGGCTGATGTCGTCCAAGGCTCTGAAGGCGTTGAAATTCTTGCTGACGTTACGGACTTCGATCGACATGAATTATTCCTCCGCGGCGCTGGCGCGCAGGCGGTTGATTCGGTTTTCGCTCCACTGCTTGAGCAGCAGGATGAAGAGCGCCAGGATCAGCAACAGGCTCGCCACGGCGAACGCAGCCACGTGGTTGTATTCGTTGTAGAGGATCTCGACGTGCAACGGCAGGGTATTGGTCACCCCGCGAATGTGCCCGGACACCACCGACACCGCGCCGAACTCACCCATGGCCCGGGCGGTACACAGCACCACGCCATAGATCAGGCCCCACTTGATGTTCGGCACGGTGACATGCCAGAACATCTGCCAGCCGTTGGCACCCAGCAGGCGCGCGGCTTCTTCTTCCTGGGTACCCTGTTCCTGCATCAGCGGGATCAGCTCACGGGCCACGAACGGCACCGTGACGAAGATCGTCGCCAGCACGATACCCGGCAGCGCAAACACGATCTGGATGTCGTGGTCCGCCAGCCATGGCCCGAACAGGCCCTGGGCGCCGAACATCAGCACGTAGACCAGACCCGCGATAACCGGCGAGACCGAGAACGGCAGATCGATCAGGGTCACCAGCATACTTTTGCCACGGAACGAATACTTGCTCACGCACCACGCGGCGCTGACCCCGAACACCAGGTTCAGCGGCACCGAAATCAGCACCGCAATCACCGTGAGTTTCAGCGCCGACAGCGCGTCGGGCTCGAAGATCGCGGTAAAGAACGCCCCCAGGCCGAGCTTCAGGCCCTGGGACACCACAATGAACAGCGGCAACAGCAGGAACAGCGCAAAGAACAACCAGCCAAGACCGATCAGGACTCGTCGCGACGTCGCGCTGCCACGGCGGGCAGCGTTGGTGGAGGCCGCGGAAATAGACGATTGGGACATGTTCGCGCCTCCTTATGGGGTTTCGATGCGCCGCTGCAGCAAGTTGATCAGCAGCAACAGGACGAAGGAAACCACCAGCATCAGCACGCCGATGGAGGTGGCGCCGGTGTAGTCGTACTGGTCGAGCTTGACCATAATCAGCAGCGGCAGGATCTCGGTTTTCATCGGCATGTTGCCGGCGATGAAAATCACCGAACCGTACTCGCCCACACCCCGGGCAAACGCCAGGGCGAAACCGGTCAGCCAGGCCGGCAACAACGCCGGCATCAGGATGTGACGAAACACCTGCCAGGGCTTGGCGCCGAGACAGGCAGCCGCCTCTTCCACCTCACGGGGAATATCCGCCAACACCGGCTGCACCGTACGCACCACGAACGGCAGCGTCACGAAAGTCAGCGCCAGGGTAATGCCCAACGGGGTATAGGCGATCTTGAATCCCAGGTCGGTGGCGAACTGGCCGACCAGACCGGTCGGTGCATACAACGCCGTCAAGGCGATCCCGGCCACAGCGGTGGGCAGAGCGAACGGCAGGTCGATCATCGCATCGATGATCTTGCGGCCAGGAAAGGTATACCGCACCAGCACCCAGGCCAGCAGCGTGCCAATCACGCCGTTGATGATCGCGGCGCACAGCGCGGTGCCGAAGCTGAGCTTCAAGGCAGCCAGCACTCGCGGCGCCGAAATGATCGTCCAGAACTGTTCCCAGGTGAGTTGGGCGGCATGCACGAACATCGCCGCCAGCGGTATGAGCACAATCAGACTGAGGTACACCAGGGTGTAGCCCAGCGTCAGCCCGAAGCCGGGTATGACGGGGGAGATGCGACGCGACATAAAAGTCCTTGGTTGGGAACGCGCAGAATATCCTTGTGGGGGCGAGGCCTGCTCGCGATGGCGGCGGATCAGCAACCTGGATGTTGACTGACACGCCGCCATCGCGAGCAGGGCTCGCTCCCACAGAAGCCCTTCTTAAGTAAACCGTTTTGCAAGGTCCATCCAGCTTACTGCGCCTGATAGATCTGGTCGAACACGCCGCCATCGTTGAAGAATTTCGGTTGGGCGGTTTTCCAGCCGCCGAAGTCCTTGTCGATGGTCACCAGCTCCAGTTTGGGAAACTGCCGGGCGTACTTGGCGGCCACGTCCTTGTCGCGCGGACGATAGAAATTCTTCGCGGCGATTTCCTGTCCGGCCGGGCTGTACAGATGCTTGAGGTAAGCTTCGGCGATCTCCAGGTTGCCTTTCTTCTCGGCGTTCTTGTCCACCACCGCCACCGGAGGCTCGGCAAGGATCGACAGCGACGGCACGACGATGTCGAATTTGTCGGCTCCCCCTTCTTCTTTCAGCGCCAGGAAGGCTTCGTTTTCCCAGGCCAGCAACACGTCGCCCTGACCATTGTTGACGAAGGTAATGGTCGAACCGCGGGCGCCGGTATCGAGGATCGGTACGTGCTTGAACAACGCCTGCACGTACTCCTTGGCCTTGGCCTCGTCACCCCCGTTGGCCTTGAGGCCATAGGCCCAGGCCGCGAGGAAGTTCCAGCGCGCACCGCCGGAGGTCTTCGGATTCGGGGTGATGACCGACACGTCGTTCTTGATCAGGTCGCCCCAATCCTTGATGCCCTTGGGGTTGCCCTTGCGCACCAGGAACACGATGGTGGACGTGTAAGGCGTGCTGGCTTCCGGCAGACGCTGCTGCCAGTCCAGCGGCAGGGTTTTGCCCAGTTTGGCGATTTCATCGATGTCACCGGCCAGGGCCAGGGTCACGACGTCGGCACGCAACCCATCGATCACCGCACGGCCCTGCTTGCCCGAGCCACCGTGGGATTGCTGGATCTTCACGCTGTCGTCCGGGTGGGCCTGCTTCCAGAAACTGACGAATTCGGCGTTGTAATCCTGGTACAGCTCACGGGTTGGATCGTAGGACACGTTGAGCAGCTCGTAATCCTTCGCGACGGCGGAACCTGCGAAAACAGCGCTGGCCAGGGCGGCCAGGGCATAACGGCGAATCGACGACATGGTGAAAGCTCCTGGAATTCTGGTTTCTTATGGTTTCTGGCAGATCGGGTGGTCCTGAAAATTCCCCACAGCCATACTGTTTCAGCCCGGTTTGTGGCTCGGCTGCTGCAGGCGGAATTTTTCCTTGCGTTCGATCTGGACCACCTGCGCGTTATGCACGGTGATTTCCACCGCGCCAAAGCGCAGATCACGCAATGCGCTCTGGATCTCGCGCAAGATGGTTGCTTCGTCCTGGCCGTCGACGCTACGTAGGGATGCGCTCATGCTGCTGCTCCTTGAATGAATGCCCGGCAGTGGCGGCACTGCCTGGGGCGTTGGAGCAATACTAGATAAGCCGTGATATTCTTAAAAAGACTATTTAAGAATTTTTATATAACCAAAATACCAACAGATCCTGTGGGGGCGAGCCTGCTCGCGATGCGGTCTGCCAGAGACCAAAATGTTGACTGTCCCACCGCTATCGCGAGCAGGCTCGTTCCCACAGGTTTTTTTGTCTGTCAGGTGATCGCCGGGGCCCGTTCCCAATCCAGCTGCTGCGCCGGCATCGGCCGCCCGAACCAGTAGCCCTGTCCCATCTCACCGCCCTGCTCCAGCAGGAATCCCGCCTGTTCGCGCTGTTCGATGCCTTCGGCGTGCACCTGCATACCCATGCTACGGGCAAGGGCGATGATGACCCGGACGATTGCCGCGTCGTCCTCATCCCACGGCAACCCGGCGACAAAACCCTGGTCGATCTTGAGTTTCTGCACCGGCAAGCGCTTGAGCCGCAGCAACGACGAATAGCCGGTGCCGAAGTCATCGATCGCCAGGCGCACGCCCAGCTCCCGCAAACGATGCATCTGCTCCAACGCCACTTCCGGATCTTCCATCACCGCGCTTTCGGTCACCTCCAACTCCAGGAACGACGGATCCAGACCGGTCTCATGCAGCACCTGGGAAACCTGCTCATACAACTCGCGATGGGCGAACAATCGGCTGGAAACGTTCACCGCGACGAACGTCAACGCGACCCCGGCCTGCTGCCACTGGCACATCTGTCGGCAGGCCTGGGCCATGACCCAGCCATCGATCTGGGCGATCAGCCCGGTGCGCTCGGCGACGGGGATGAATTCGGCCGGCGAGATCAAACCACGCACAGGATGCTCCCAACGCACCAGCGCTTCGACGCCTATCAGGCGATTGGACGCCAGGTCGTGCACCGGCTGGTAATGGACCCGCAACTCTTGCTGGGCAAGGGCACGACGCAGTTCGAAGGCAATCTCGACCTGTTGTTGCGCATGGGCGGTCAATTCTTCGGTGTACAAGGCATAGCCGTCACGCCCGGTGCTCTTGGCCTTGAACAGGGCCGAGTCGGCATTGCGCAACAATTGACCGGCGCTGAGGGCGTCACCGGGAAACAGGCTGATACCGATACTGGCGTTGATGAACAAGGCATGACTGTCGACCCGCAGTGGCTCCTTCAGGACGTCGAGAATGCGCTGGGCCAGGACCGCTGCCTGCCCCGGCTGCGAACAGTTTTCCACCAGTACGGCAAACTCATCGCCGCCCAGGCGAGCCAGGGTCACCCCCGGCACGAAGAGCTCCTGGAACCGCTCGGCCACGCCTTTGAGCAACTCGTCGCCCACCGAGTGTCCGAGGCTGTCATTGATGTTCTTGAAATGGTCCAGGTCCACCAACAGCAGGGCGCAGCCGCGCTTGTGCAGTTGCGCCGACGCCAGGGCCTGTTCCGCACGGTCGGAAAACAGCATGCGGTTGGGCAGGCCGGTCAGCGGATCGTGATGAGCCAGGTATGACAGTTCGTGTTGCGAATCCTTGATCGCACTGATGTCGGAGAACACTGCAACGTACTGGCTGACCTGGCCGTTGTCGTCGACGAGCGCCCGGATCGTCTGCCACTGCGGGAAGATCTCACCGCTTTTGCGTCGATTCCAGATTTCCCCGCTCCATTCGCCCCGCCCGTTCAGGGAAGCAAACATGTCGCGGTAGAAATCCGGCCCATGGCGGCCGGACTTGAACAGGTTGGGGCGCCGGCCCAGCACCTCATCCCGGTCATAACCGGTTATTACCATGAAGGCTCGGTTCACGTGCACGATGAGCCCGCTGCGATCCGTCACCAGTACCCCTTCGCGGGTGCAATCGAAGACGGCGGCGGCCTGGCGCAGACGCTCGCGATCGCCCGTGTGCCCTCCTTCGCCGGACCGGGACATCCGCACCCGCGCGAAAAAGATCAACCCGGCGCTGACCAGCAGCCAGGCATAGCCGTTGATCAGTTGCCAGGTCTGCCTGGCGGCGGATTGATCGAAGAAACTGCTTAATAAATAACCAACCAGTTGCAACCAGGCAATTGATAGCACCAGGTAAAGCAGCGCTTCACCCATGGCAATGCGGTGATGGGCAGTCATGCGGTCGTCCATGTCCTTATAAATAGGCGGGGATTATAGAGGAAGAAACATCCTGCCACTCTTATCTGAAAGGCCGACTGGTTTTATCTGTAGGGCTGTTGATAATGCAACGGCTGTTTCTATCTTTATCGAGGGCCCTACAGCCTATGTGGTACGAAGGTTTTCTTGGCTTGTCGCCCTGGTCGCTGGTGGCGGTCACCCTGCTGATGACCCACGTCACGATCATCAGCGTCACGGTCTATCTGCACCGTTATTCGGCTCACCGCTCCCTGGAGCTCAACGCCGGCCTCAAACATTTCTTCCGCTTCTGGCTATGGTTGACCACAGGGCAGAACACCCGCGAGTGGACCGCTATCCACCGCAAGCACCACGCCAAGTGCGAAACCGTCGACGATCCCCACAGTCCGGTCGTCAAAGGCCTGTCCACCGTGCTGCGCAAAGGCGCCGAGCTGTACCGCGCCGAAGCGGAAAACCCGGAAACCCTGCGCATCTACGGCAAAAACTGCCCCGAAGACTGGATCGAACGCAACCTCTACAGCCGCTACCCACTCCTGGGCGTGGCGATCATGGGCGTGATCGACCTGCTGTTGTTCGGCACCATCGGCATCACCATCTGGGCGATCCAGATGATGTGGATCCCGGTCTGGGCCGCCGGCGTGGTCAATGGCCTGGGCCATGCCGTGGGCTACCGCAACTTCGAGTGCCGCGACGCAGCGACCAACCTGGTACCCTGGGGCATCCTGATCGGTGGCGAAGAGTTGCACAACAACCACCACACCTACCCTAACTCGGCCAAGCTGTCGGTACGCAAATGGGAGTTCGACCTGGGCTGGGCCTGGATCCAGGTGTTCCGCTTCCTGCATCTGGCCAAGGTCCAGCGGGTCGCGCCGATTGCCCATCGGATCGAAGGCAAGGGTCATCTGGACATGGATACCGCCCTCGCGATCCTCAACAATCGGTTCCAGATCATGGCCCAGTACCGCAGGCTGGTGATCGCCCCGCTGGTCAAGCAGGAACTGGAAAAGGTCGATCATTCGGTGCGCCACCAGTTCCACCGGGCCAAACGCCTGCTGTCGCGGGAAACCAGCCTGCTGGATGAACGTCACCATCTACGCATCCAGAACATGCTGGAGCACAGCCAGGCATTGAAGGTTATCTACGAAAAACGCCTGGCCCTGCAGCAGATCTGGGCCAAGACCAGCAGCAACGGCCACGACATGCTGGCGGCTATCAAGGAATGGGTCCACGACGCCGAGGTCAGCGGCATCCAATCCTTGCGCGACTTTGCCGATCAACTCAAGACCTACTCGTTGCGGCCTGCTACGGCCTGATAACCAAACCCCGCCACCCGGCGGGGTTTTCTTTTCTGCACCCAATCCTGCGACTGCCAGAACCCCACCCCTTCGTCGCCTGAAAAGGAACTTCACCCCGAATCCCTTATCTCAAGAGCACTTCGCCATCCGGGCGGGCTTCGGAGCAAGCGCGTGCGAACCTTCAACAATGCACGCTCTTTGAGATTTGTACCAATGGTCGACAAGAACCTGCAGGATTCAACCCAACCTCATTGGCCCGAGGCGGCCCAGACGCTCATGGCGCTGATGCACGCCAAGGGCGAGGTGGCGCGCCTGAGCGAACGTGAACAGCTCTTCAGCTCATTGCTGGTCAGCGTCAATGCAGTGCTCTGGGCATTCAACTGGGAAACCCGGCAACTGCTCTATGTAAGCCCCGCCTACGAACGGATCTTCGGCCGGCCCGTCGGTCTGGTGCTGGCGGATTTCAACGAGTGGCGTGACGCAATCTACCCCGACGACCTGGATTACGCCGAACGCAGCCTGGCCGAAGTGCTGGTCAAAGGTGCCGTGGAGGATCGTGAGTACCGCATCATCGCCGCCGATGGGCAGATCCGCTGGCTAAGCGACAAATGCTTCATCAACCGCCAGGCCGAATCGGGGCAGCCGGTGATCGTGGTGGGCATCGCCGAAGACATCACCGAAAAGAAGCTGCTGGAAAGCGAGCTGCAGCGACTGGCGACCACCGACGTGCTGACCCAGAGCAGCAATCGCCGCCACTTCTTCGAATGTGCCCATCGCGAATTCGAGCAGGCACGATTGCAAGGAACGCCCATGGCATTCCTGTTGCTGGACATCGATGATTTCAAGGTGATCAACGACACCTACGGTCATCAGGAGGGCGACAACGTGCTGCAGAAAATCGCCGAAAGCGGGCGGACCGTGCTCCGCAGCGGCGACCTGTTCGGACGGATCGGCGGCGAAGAGTTCGCCGCCGTATTCCCCGGCTGTGCCCCGGACATGGCAATGCAAGTGGCCGAGCGCCTGCAACGGGAAATCCAGCGCCTGACCTTCCGCAGCGGGGAGCAGGGTTTCGGCATCACCGTCAGCCAGGGCCTGACCAGCATCACCGACGAAGACCAGACCCTCGACAGCCTGTTCGCGCGCGCTGACGCCGCCATGTACGAAGCCAAGCGCCAGGGCAAAAATCGCATCATCGTCGCCTGATCGACAAAAGACCCTGTGGGAGCGGGCTTGCTCGCGAAAGCGGTATGCGAGCCAACATCAACTTAGCTGACAGATCCCATTCTCGAGCAAGCCCACTCCCACAGGGGCCACTGTGCTCCTACTTCCTGCGCAAACGCATCAACTCCGGCAAACCGATCTTCAGCAGACGCGCCGTGCGCCCCCGGGCCAGCTCTTCGAGGCCTTCATGCTCGGTCAGGTGGGCCATTTGCGCCGCCATGTCCATCACCAGGGCCTCGCGGGAGTACACCCCGCCGCCGAGGCCATAGACTGCCGCAATCAACTCCCGCAGCTCCAGCGGCAAGCGCCAGCGGGTACGCAACGCCGAGCCGAAACCGGCACCGTACTGCGCCAGGACATTGCCCACCTCCTCCGGCTCATCCAGTGCGCCATTGGCCTGTTTCCATTCTTCCAGACAGCGCAACACCGCCAGTTCACCCAGGCGATGCAGCAGCCCGGCGCAATAACAGCGCTCCTGATCCAGATCCAGCAAACGAGCCATCGTCCGGGCGTATTCGGCGGTGTGCAGCGACAATAGCCAATAACGCTCGGCATAATCCGCCAGACAGGGATTATTGAGGCGGGCACAGCGCTTGAGGGTCAACCCGAGGATCAGGTTCATGCTTTGCCCGCTGCCGAGCTGGTGCAGCGCCTGGGCCACGGTCTGCACCGGACCGCCGCCCTGGTGCTGGGCTGCGCTGTTGGCCGCGGCGATCAGCACGGCGGTGATCTGCGGGTCGGTGCGGATTTCCTCTTCCAGCAACTTCAGGTCCAGGCCGCTGGGGTTGAGGCTGCGCTTGACCGCCACTTGCACATCGGTCATCAACGGTGCGCCTTCGGACTGCTCGCGCCGACGCTCAAGATACGCAGCCAGGGTCAGCGCAGGCCCAGGAGCCGGCGCGTCGCTGGCGGCGTCTTCGGAGCCATCCAACAGCAAGCCGTGCAGACGCCGGCTCAGGCTTTCCCGGTCCAAGGGTTTGGTCAGATAGGCGGCCGGCGCCAGCGGCAATACCTCACGCACGCTGGCGCTGTCATTGCGTCGACTCATCAGGATGAATGGCAATGGTGGGGTGCGGCGCTGGTTGCGAAGGCCGCGCAGGATACTCAAGCCATCGACACCCGGCAGCTCCCAATCAGCGATCACCAGATCGTAAGGATGATGCGCCAACAACTCCAGCGCCCGTCTGCCCTCGCTGCATGTGTCCACCCGCGCATCGCAACGCAGATCCGATAACACCTGTTCCAGTAACTCACGGGAGGCCGGGTCGGCCTCGGCGATCAATATGCGGGGTACAGCGGGTAAATCCACAGCAGTCATGCGGCATCGCTCCCTTGCAATACCTGCACCTTAGACAATAGCTGCCGTTCCAGACAGTCCAAACCCTCAGGATAGGCACCCGGGCATGAAAAAACCCGCTAAAAAGCGGGTTTTTTGTGGGTCAGCGCACAGCTCGAAAAGTCAGAGTTCGGAGAAGCACTCTTCGAGGATCGCCAGGCCTTTGTCCAGCTGTTCGTCCGGCGAGGTCAGCGGCACCAGCACACGCAGGACGTTGCCATAAGTGCCGCAGGACAACAAGATCAACCCCTTGTCACGCGCCTTGGCCACGACCTGAGCCACGGCAGCGGCGTTCGGCTTATGGGTATCACCGTTTTCGAACAGCTCCACGGCAATCATCGCGCCCAGGGCACGGACTTCACCGATTACCGGGTATTTCTTCTGGATAGCCTTGAGGCCGCTGACCAGGCGCTCGCCCACGGCCTTGCAGCGATCCAGCAGGTGCTCTTCTTCGAACACTTCCATCACCGCCAGCGCCGCCGCGCATGCGATCGGGCTGCCCGCATAGGTGCCACCCAGGCCACCCGGGGCGATGGCGTCCATGTATTCGGCCTTGCCGCAGACACCGGCCAGCGGGAAACCGCCAGCGATGGATTTGGCGAAGGTGGTCAGGTCGGCGGCAACGCCCATCTGTTCCATGGCAAAGAAGGTACCGGTACGGCCTGCGCCGGTCTGTACTTCGTCGGCGATCAGCAGAATGCCGTGCTGGTCGCACAGGGCGCGCAGGCGCTTCATGAACTCTTTAGGCGCCACATAGAAACCACCCTCGCCCTGCACCGGCTCGATGATGATTGCAGCAATGTCACGCGGCTCGGCGTCGTTCTTGAAGATGCGTTCGATGCTGGCGATGGAATCGTCGATGCTCACGCCGTGCAATTCGTTCGGGTACAGCGCACGGAAGATACCGCCAGGCATCAGGCCCATGCCGGCCGAGTACGGCACGACCTTGCCAGTCAGACCCAGAGTCATCATGGTGCGGCCGTGGTAGGCGCCAGTGAAAGCGATCACCCCGGCACGGCCAGTGGCGGCACGGGCGATCTTCACGGCGTTTTCCACTGCTTCGGAGCCGGTGGTTACCAGCAAGGTTTTCTTGGCAAAATCGCCGGGTACCTTGGCGTTGATTTTTTCGCACAGCTCCACGTATGGCTCGTAGGCCAAAACCTGGAAGCAGGTGTGGGTCAGCTTGTTCAACTGTTCGGTCACGGCAGCGATGATTTTCGGGTGCACGTGGCCGGTGTTCAGCACGGCGATACCGCCGGCGAAATCGATGAATTCGCGGCCTTCAACATCGGTCACCGTGGCGTTCTTCGCCGACTCGGCGAAGATCGGGTGGATCTGGCCGACGCCACGTGGAACGGCAGCGGTACGGCGGGCCATCAGATCAGCGTTAGTCTTGCTCATTACAGTCCTCATTCGCAGCTCAGGGCGGCGCGGCTCAAGGATTACACGGCGGGAATTCAACGGCGGCAGCATGCGATGATCGACTGCCACGGCGTTCCCGGCCGCAGAAAAAAGTGCAGTTTTGAAACGGCGCAAAGGGACAGCGCTCTCGTGCCCTTTGCGCTTGCAGCAGGATCAGATACCCAGGCAGAGGTACTTGATCTCCAAGTAGTCCTCGATGCCGTACTTGGAACCCTCACGGCCCAGGCCCGAAGCCTTGATGCCGCCGAACGGCGCGACTTCGTTGGAGATCAACCCGGTGTTGACGCCGACCATGCCGTATTCCAGGGCTTCGGCCACACGGAACACACGGCCCAGGTCACGGGCATAGAAGTACGAGGCCAGGCCGAACTCGGTGTCGTTGGACATCGCGATCACTTCGGCTTCGTCTTTGAAGCGGAACAGCGGCGCCAGCGGGCCGAAGGTTTCTTCCTTCGCCACGGCAGCGGTTTGCGGGACGTTGGTCAGGATGGTCGGCTCGAAGAAGTTGCCTTCCATCGCCTTGCCACCGGCCAGTACGGTCGCACCTTTGCCGACGGCATCGGCGATGTGCTCCTGGACCTTGGCGACGGCTTTCTCGTCGATCAGCGGACCGGTGGTGGTGCCGTCTTCCAGACCGTTGCCGATCTTGAGCTTGGCCACCGCGGCCTTGAGTTTTTCCGCGAACGCGTCGTACACCGAATCCTGGATGTACAGACGGTTGGCACAGACGCAGGTCTGGCCGTTGTTGCGGTACTTGGAAATGATCGCGCCTTCGACGGCCTTATCCAGGTCCGCGTCGTCGAACACGATGAACGGCGCGTTGCCGCCCAGTTCCAGGGAAACTTTCTTGATGTCCTTGGCACATTCGGCCATCAGTTGGCGACCGATTTCGGTCGAACCGGTGAAGGACAGCTTGCGCACGATCGGGTTGCTGGTCAGCTCGCCGCCGATGTCGCCGGCGCTGCCGGTGACCACGCTCAGCACGCCTTGCGGGATGCCGGCACGGTGCGCCAGTTCCACCAGGGCCAGGGCCGAAAACGGCGTTTGCGAGGCCGGTTTGATGACCATGGTGCAACCGGCGGCCAGAGCCGGGCCGGCCTTGCGGGTGATCATCGCGGCCGGGAAGTTCCACGGAGTAATGGCGGCGGTCACACCGATCGGCTGCTTGATCACGATCAGGCGCTTGTCGGGCTGGTGGCCGGGAATCACGTCACCGTAGATGCGCTTGGCTTCTTCGGCGAACCACTCGATGAACGACGCGGCATAGACGATTTCGCCCTTGGCTTCGGCCAGCGGCTTGCCCTGCTCCAGGGTCATCAGGCGACCGAGGTCGTCCTGATTCTCGATCAGCAATTCATACCAGCGGCGCAGCTTGTTGGCGCGCTCCTTGGCAGTCAGTGCACGCCAGGCCGGCAACGCCTTGTCGGCGGCCTCGATGGCGCGGCGGGTTTCGGCAGCGCCCATTTTCGGCACGGTACCCAACACTTCGCCCGTTGCCGGATTGGTGACCTTGATCGTCTGACCATTGTCCGCATCGACCCAAGCGCCATCGATGAAGGCTTGCTGGCGGAACAACTGGGTGTCTTTAAGCTGCATGTCGGCTTTCCTTAACAGCACCGCGCACACGCGGAGCGAATTAGAGTTGTAGAAAGGCGCCTTATGGGCTGCCGTCAGGGAAATCATTCACTGGGCTGAAGCACAGAAATAACGCACAACAAGCATAGACGTGCGGTTCAGCACCCAGACAGGAGCGTTTGAAATCTCAAACGAATCCTAGGGCCGATGGGGGTGAAGGACAATAGGCTGTTCGAAAAAAAGAACGAAAAAGACGAAATTGACCGTTTTTTCTGATCAGCGTAGCCAACGCCTGCCCCCAGGCCGGAAAACAACAGCAAATCAGCAGCATGGACGCCCGCCATGCATATGAGTATCATGGCGCCGCGTTGCACCAGTAGCTCAGCTGGATAGAGTACTGCCCTCCGAAGGCAGGGGTCGTGGGTTCGAATCCCGCCTGGTGCGCCAGATAATTGTTTCTAGTTGTCTATAGATGTCTACGAAACGCTCGACAGAGCCCGCTCCGTGCGGGCTCTGCCGTTTCTGATTATCTCTCGCTTTTAAAATCGGCAGGAAAAGGTAGCAGTTATGCAGCTACTGCTCACCGGCAAGCGCCGTCAAGGGAGATGAACTGGAGATCGCCTGATGGCAAATAGCGAGCTAATTCTCTACAGCACAGAAGACGGTCTGGCGCAGTTCACCTTGCGTGAAATGGATGGCCAAGTCTGGCTGACACAACTGGAAATGGCCGAGCTGTACCAGACCAGCAAGCAGAACATTGGCAAGCATATCCAAGCCATCATCACTGATGGGGAACTGGCTCAACGGGCAGTTGTAAACCAGAAGTTTACTACTGCCGCCGATGGCAAAGATTACCTGACCCATCTTTACGCCCTGCCGATGATTATCGCCGTAGGCTACCGGGTGCGCTCAACGCGTGGTACCCAGTTCCGTCAGTGGGCCACCCGCACCCTAGGTGAGTACTTGCAGAAGGGTTTCGTGATGGACGATGCCCGGCTAAAAGAGCCCCGCTGGGACTACTTCGATGAACTGCTCAAGCGCATCCGCGACATACAGGCCTCGGAGAAGCGTTTCTACCAGAAGGTACGCGACCTCTTCACCCTGGCCGAGGATTACCGAGCTAATGAGCAGGACACCGCCTGGCTCTTTGCCGAAGTGCAGAACAAGCTGTTTTTCGCCGTAACCGGCCACACCGCAGCCGAGCTGATCGTGCACCGTGCCGATGGCCGCGCCCCCAACATGAACCTGCTCAGCTTCAAGGGCGACCGGGTGCGCAAGGCCGATGTTGTGGTGGCCAAGAACTACCTGAACGCCGAGGAGCTAGACCAGCTCAATCGCCTGGTTGGCATGTTCCTGGACTTCGCAGAACTACGCGCCGAGCAGCGTAAGCACCTAATGCTCGCCGACTGGCGGCAATACATTGACAGCTTTATGGCCTTCAACGAGCAACCGCTCCTGCGCACCGCAGGCAGCGTCAGCCATGAACAAATGAAACAGCTGGTACATGAGCGATACGAGCAGTTCGACCAGCACCGCCGACAGGCCGAAGCCCTAGCCACCGATGCCCAAGAGTTGGCAGAGCTGGAGCGTTTGGAAAAGCGCCTGAACAGTCAAAAAAAGAAACATTGACCACTCGCGAAATCGCAATTGCGCATTGCCCGGCATTATCCCGTGCTCCCTGCCCCAAAACTTCAGGAAGTTTGCTTAACGGCGGCTGAGCAACCGTTGACTCCCTATCAGCAGCTCTATACGGGGATCTTTCGAACCCACTCCCTGATAGCCCGCTCCACTCGTGCCTTTGGCAGATACTCCTGCTCGAGACGTCCTCGTTCTTGCACCAGCAGATACCGATAGAAACCCGCTTCGTCAGCCAGCAAACCAGGCGGAGCCAACTCTGGAGCTTTGGTTGGCTCAACGACTGCGTTACCCAACGAGTGCTGTTCAAACAGCTCCTGTTCCATCAATAGTGCCTGGACTGCGGGTTGATGGAGTCTCGCTCGCGCCAGCATCAGCAAGCCCCAGGTGTCCATATCGCCCCAGTAAGCGATCTGTTTCCCGGCCAAGTGTGCAGATGCCAACCACTGCAAATCGAGTCCTGCGCCCAATACAGCCAGGGTGTCCGGTAAGGTTTCTGGCAGCAAGTGAATGCATTGCTCATTTTCCACCACGAGCAATCGAGAACCGGGAAGTGGGGTCTCGGCCAGCTCCGCAGTGCTGAGCCTAAGCCGCTTGAAGGGCAACAGCTCAGGCTGAAGAGGAACGATCAGAACCCAATGATTGGCTTCTTCAAAGGCATCCAGAAACGTCGCCAAGCCTTGTTCGGACGCCGCGCCTTCGAAGCGCTCGTCGAGGAGCTTGGTCAGTAAGCTGGCGTTGCGCTCGAAAAACTTGGTGTCTACGCCGTGCTCGGCAAGCAGGCGCAGTGGACGGCCTTGAGCGCAGCCCGGCGACAACCGGGTGGCGAGTCGCGCCGTGGCGACGACTTCTTCAGACGGCTTCGTTAACCACAAGCTCCGTTGTGCCACCAGCAACGCATGAAAGGCGCTGTCTACCTGCTCGACCAGATACTCGAGTTGAGCGTATTCCTGGCTGACCATTGGATCATTGGTCGCGGCAACCCATTCGGAGGGACTGCGCAAGTGCCAGCGCATCGGCAAGGAAATGGGGGCCAGCCCTGCTCGGTAGCTGACGGGTTCCCAGTCGACCTTACCCACGTTCACGCCCCGCCAGTTTTCCACATGCCGGAGCACCGCCTGGATATTGTCAGTGAAGAGTCGTGCCGAAGGCTTACCGATGCTGAGGCTTTGCGGCCAACTAGCGGGATTGAGCAAACGGTCCAACCGAACACTGGAGCGCTGCCATTGTCTGGCCAAGTTGCGGCCGATCTCAGTGGGCGACTTCATGCATGGCCTTGATACGCTGTTGATGATGCTCATCCAACGCTTCCCAGCTCAGGGAAACCAGACTGGATTCCATGCCACGCCGATGAACGACGACTGCCGAGCGAGTGTGATGGCGTAACAGGCGCATTTCCTTGTTGGGCGTAATGAAGACAGCGTGTAGGCCAAACTCCTTCAGCGCCGCGATGATCCGACCGGCAACCGCATGAGAACTGCGCGAGAACGCCTCGTCGAGTACGATGGTGCCGAACAACGGCCGGCTGCTGCCGTCGGGACAGAGCGCATAACTGAGAGAAGCGGTCAGTACATAGGAGGCGATGATCTCCTTCTCGCCACCGCTACCACCTTGAGAGCCTGTTCGGGTCTCGATGACGCTCCTGCTTTCTCGATCAATCACCGATACCGCGAATTCCAGGCGAAAGCGCGGATCCAGAAGCGCCTTTGCCCCCTGATTCCTGTTGTGTTCACAGGCGTCCTTGAGCAGTCCGACGAGCTCCTGCAATGCCTTGTAATGGCTCTCGCCCTCATCATCGATGAAACGCGCCGAGTTCAGTTGGCGCTGAGCGTGTTGCAGGGTGCGCAGACTTTCATGGATGACCTTTTTTGCAACCAAGCGCAAATAGCGCCCGGGCTGGAAATCGACACGCTGCATCGTACTGTTCAGGTCATCCAGGCGCTCCTCAATCATAGAGACTTCATGGTCGATATAGCTGAGCAGTTGGGTGACGCCGTCATCCGAGGAACGATTGAGGTATTCCAGGAAGCGCTTGAGTTTCTCGGGTAGGGCTTCCTCGGTTAGCACACGTAGACGCTCCAGATATTTGGGTACATCCATCAGCTCTCGCCCGACCTCTGCAAGCGCCCCGGTATCTATCTTCAGGGCGTCAGACATACGTTTGGCAAGCTCTGTTTTCTGGTCGCCCAGTTTCTCGCCGAGCGCTTTGAGCTGTCCTTGCAGCTCACGCGTATGCTTGCGCTCCAGCTCGACAATATCGCCGAGGTCATCGGCGGTCAGGGTCGGGAAATGCGCTTGTGCCAGTTCACGCTGCGTATCACTTAGCCCCTTCTCGGCACTGTGATAGGCCTTACGAGTAGCGGATGCGGCCTGGTCAAACTGAGTTCTCAACCGTACACGCTGCTCGATCCGTTGGCGCAGCTGCTGATCCAGAGAATCCTGCAGGGCCTCGGCTTCATCCAGCTCAGCCTTGATCATCGCAAGGTCAGAATCGGGGCGCGTAAGGGTGCCCAACTGAGTACGCAACGACTCCAGCTGACGCTCGGCGCCCGGCAGATCAATTTCCTCGAACTGCAGTTCTTCGACGCGTTGCAGCAGCGAAGCTCGAGTCTCCAACTGACGGACACCGCTCTGGGCAGCATCCAAGGCCAGCCTGGCAGGCGCGAGCTGTTCATTGACCTCGCGAATTTGCTCAGCCAAGAAGGCCAGACGGTCGCGGTTATCGAAGCCAGTCAGCCAGTCTTCATCCAGGCGCTTTTGATCCTGCTTGTCGAAGAAGCGTTCTTTACCCGACATCAACCCCTGGGCCGTCATGGCGTGAGGGGTATGACGTAATTGCTCCGTGCTTTCGACGCAGTGGCGATCATTGTCCGCCAGTAGTGCCTTTACAGCTTCTCGGTACGGATGCTCCTTGAAGGTTAACTTGCGGGTAAAACCATCATCAAAGAACACTGATCGCGAAGACCGCTCGTTTACCTCCAACAGGCGCACATGCAAGCGGTTGTGCCGTTGGTTCACCCAGCGCAGTGCAGCCTGGGATGAGCCCTGCGGCACCAGGATACGTAGCCGGTGGCTACCGATGGCCCGCTCGATGGCACCCCGCCAGGCCAGCTCCTCGGGCTTGACCTGAACCAACTCGGCAACAAAAGGCAGAGCCGACTCATCGACTCCAAGCTCCTGCGCCAGATCGCTTCGAAAAGCATGAAAGTGCCCGGGCAGGTTCGAGCCTGGCCGTCTCTCAACCTCAGCACACTCCTGCTGTAAAGTCTGTAGACGACCATTCAGCTCCTGCTGGACGACGCCTGCGTTGAACGCCTTTTGGCGCGCGGCATTAATTTGCTGGGTCAGTATTTCCAATCGTGCCGCGATCTGCTGCTGATTCTCCTTGAGAGCAGCGGCCGATAACTCATCCGATAGTCCAAGCCCTTTGGCCAAGCGTTGGTATTGCTCGGCTTTCAGGCTGCGCTTATCGCACTCCCTGACCCAATCACCGATGCGCTCGCGTAATTGATCTATCCCTGCGCCGCCTACTCGCAGATAGCGCTGATGATGTTGATCGACCACGCCCTTCTGGATCTCAAGCTGACTCTTAAACTGCTCCTGATCCAGTTCGGCCTGTTTGTGTTCCTTCTCGAGCCTATTGGTTTCAGCCAACCACAGGCGATAACCCTGCTCGGCAAACCAGACCGGAAGAATGCCTTCGAGAGCTTGTTTATCCTGCAGCTGTTCTTGCAAGGCCCCATAGCGCTCCCAGCCATCGGCGACCGGTTGCAATGAGCGCTGTTGCTTTCTAGCGGTTTCCAGCTCTCGGTGGATGTCAGTTAGATCATCGAAGCTGCTGGCGACCTCGGCAGCCCGCTCGAAGGCGGAGCGGTCATCCAGCACCAACTCTCGAAAGATCTCATCAATACTATTGAGCTGCTTCAGGCCGGCAGCGCGGTTGAGCAGGGTGAATGCGTTTTCGCCGACCTCGAAATAATCCCTCAGCCTGGCCAAGAAAGTTTTCTTGCTCGGATAAGGCCAGATACCAGTCCCTTCCTTCTCCATTTGACGCAGAGCCCGCATGCCGCCTGAGTGATGCTGGCTGAGCCAATGCTCAAGAGTCTGCTCGGGGGACTCGCTTAACAGCCAAAGTTTTTTCAGATCTGATGCCGAGGAGCTTGTGCTCTCGAACCAAAGCACAGCGCCCAGTCGAACCTGCGTACCGTCACGCTCGAGCGTGGCTGCAATTGCGGTTACCGTCTTACCCTGGCGAGCTATATGAGATTGCTTCACACCACCGTCCCCGGGGCCGGTCACTCCCCGCACATAGGACACCAGATCCCGGTCACTTTCATGCCCCCCCGTGGATGCCAGGTTGTAGCGCGGATTGGCGCACAGCAAGGTCATCAAAGCGTCCACCAGCGTCGTTTTACCGCTGCCTGTCGGGCCGATCACGGCGGTACCGGAGGGATCGATCTCGGCACGGTGATAGCCCTGAAAGCCGCCCCAGTTATAGAGTTCGATGCTGCTGAGAATGAAGGTCTCGCTGTCACGCCAGAGGAGGGTCTGCTTCATGCCATGTCCTCCTCGCTATCAGCAGCCAGCGTCGCCGTGCCCTCCACTTGCTCTCGCAGCCATGCCACCAGCGCCTGCAGGTTCTCCGGGTTGGCCAAATGCGTGATGATGGGGCGAATGATGACGCGATCATGTGCGTCTGGAGCCGATACCAAACCATGCCCCTTGAGCTGGTCAAGCAGCGTGATGATGCGATTGCGCTCCTTCGCCTCACTGCCCAGTTCTCCCATGTAAAGCTGCACCTGCGGAATCAAATCATCAACCGCTACCAGCGCCTGAATGACTCCCGTACCGCTTTCCTGTTCGAACGCTATGAAATGCTGTCGCAAAATGGCAATCAGCAGTGATTGTTCCAGATTCAGCCTTTGCCGACGCACAAGTGGATGCGACCACTCATCCTGCTCTGCCGACTCATCCTGGCGAACGATAACAAACACTAGCCCCCGAACCTCATCGAGCCCCATGGCAAGGTCGAGCGGTTCCAGAACTCTATCTACCTCCTCGACATTGGAAAGCACTGAGCGATATAGATTGGGCTTGTGACTCTGTTCCAGCAGCCCGTACTTGAGCAACTCCTGTACGGCCTCGCGTACCCGTTGCGGCGACCGGCGCTCATCGACGTGTACAGCCGAACTCATGACAGGTTGTTCCTCATCCATGCCGTCACCCCACGTCATGGGCTCCACCGTCAGTGCCGTTTCGTCTGCACTATGGGCGCCTGCAATTCGATCGAAGATCCCTGCCATGCTCACAACTCCCAATCGATATCCTTGAGTGCCTCGTGGTCGAGTCCGACGTAAGGCAAATTGAAGCGCCAGCGTAGCTGCTCCTCGTCAACTAACTCCACGAGCTGACGCTCCTCTGTCAGTACCTCAATACCTGCCTCGCGCGCCATCGCCAACCAGAGCGCAAAGGTTTCCAAGTCGTGGGCAGGTGGAAGCAAAGATGCAAGTTCCCCGAGACTCACAGGTCGCCCCTGTGCCACCAGAACTGCCAGGGTGTTCTGTATCAGCGCTCCACGATCCAGTCCATCGAAGGCATCCCAAAAGTCGTCATCAATTTGTTCCAGTCCCGCTGGCTTCAAACTCAGATCCAGCTCACCCGTATCATCGTCATCCAAGGCTTTGAAGCGCAGACGCTCGATTGCCGGAATACCGGTAATGGCTACGCCAACCGGCGGTAGACAGACAGGCTTACGGCGTTCTGGCTGGCGTTGCCAATCGACGCTGAGCGATAAATTGAAGAAGTCGTTGAGTAATTGTCCGACGCGATGATGCTCGGCAGCCAGCCCCGTCTTCATGAAGCCGCGGACATCGCGCTCGCTTCGGGCGCGTGCCTGGAGCACAGCCTGCGACTCCCGAACCAGGCGTAAAGCCAACCAACGCAGCTCACGTTGCTGGGGACGATTCAACGCCTTTGGAACCGCCGGGTGACGAAGGATAGTGCGCAAGCGCTCTCGCATGACTTCCAGCTCAGCGGACTGCCTCAGTTGCTGCTGGAAGCTTTCGAAGACACGCCCCTCCGGTGTATTAAGTAGAGCATCTTGACCATCCAGCAAGCGATCGACGATTTCGCCCCGGTGAGATTGCTCGCTGATGATGGAGTGTCGAAGAGCGCGATCAGCCTCGCGCCAAGAATCTTCAACTCGTCGAAAGTCAGCGCGCAGGCTGGTGGCCAGGTTATATATCTCGCGTATGCCTTCTATCGCCTGTGCTTCATCCAGCACGACAACGTGACCAGCCTCTACCTGCGCTAGCTCGTGCTCCAAATCCTGGATGCGGCGGCGAATGCTGATAATACGGCCAGTTGGGCTGGGGTTCAGACCTGTTTCCAGGTTTTCGATTTCGCGCTGGACCACCGAAAGGCGCGATGCCGTAGTGGTCATGATCCGGCTATCCAACGAGTCGACAAACTGGATGGCGGACTCCAACGCGTCGGTTGCGTAGATCCGGCCCTCCCGCTCGACTACAAGACGCCGCTTAATCCACTCACGAAGTTCACGACCTGCTTGGAGATGCGTTGCATCCGGGTCGATCTCATAGAGCTCCTGGCTGGCGTAAGCAGTCAGCATTTCAGATAGAGCCTGCAGCGCGTCCTCCATGGGAATCCCATCGTGCGCCCGCTCGAAAAGTGTTCGTAGGCAACCCAGTACGAGCGGAGCACGACGCGAGGCGAGCAAAAGCCACGCCGGGTGCTGGCTGCGGGTGGATACATAGCGTTCTGAACGCTGTTGCGCGCTTTCTTCCATGACGGCCACATTCAAAGATTGTCTGAGCACAAAAAGCCCCGAGTCGTAAGACCTGGGGCTTTTTATGGGTGATCGCTTTTACGCTCCGCGTGGTAATGAAAACAAATGAATCCCGTTGTCTACGTTCCAATAAATCCTAGGGATCGAGATTGACCTCGAGTTGCTCGGGAGCCGGCTCAATATCTCCCAGCGATCGCACCACAAGCCCACACTTCTGAGCCTTGGAGTAAAGCCCCGCATCATGAGTCCAGATTTCATCAGCATTGGTTGCCAAGGCTGTCGCAATGATCTGACGATCAAAACGTAACTTGGCTTTCGTTGCTGCCGGATCAAGCACCTTCAGTTCGTTGTCATCAACCATTCGAGCACATTCAACCGCTGCGATCTGATCAAACGATACTATTTCAAAACATGAGAGGCCGTTTATGACATCAAGGTGACTCTGATGAAAATCCCGATCAATGCCGACCAGATACTCAGCCAGTGCAGGTGTTGGGATCAACACGGTCCCGCCCCTCGCGTCGACCAGTTCAATCAGGGCCTCAGCTCTAGCCTCCGCCCTATCAATATCGTGCCCCGTGGCGGGATCAACCAAGACGATACCGTCCTTTGCATTTCCCAAGGCTTGGACGAGAACATTAGTATCAAGAACTATGCGCACCTCACCCCCTTAGGTTCTGAATCGTTCCATGAGGGTCATCCATCTCGCTCCAGGTGATACCACCAAGTTCTTTGAGCTGGGTAACAGCGCTACGCAAAGAGGTTTTTTCGAGCTTTTCGTAAGACTGAATGAACATTTTTCGCAGCCGCCAGCCACCATGCGGTCGACTTTCCCATTCCCCCTTCCCGTGAACCCGGACATGCTTGAACAACAGCTTGCCCAGTTGTTCAGCCAATGCCGTATCGGCTTCACAAAGAAGCGTTTCGCCACCAGCCCCCTCAAGCCGAACAGGAACCGTCTCATCCTTCCCGCCTACCACATACAAGCGGCCTTGGACGCTACCTTGTTTAATGACAATCATGGGAGGTAAAGCCGCCTTGGCTTTGGGAAATTGAAGAATGTTCGCATCCGCTGCTTGCAGGACACCATCCACTCGATCTTGCTCCATCAGTGTGGATAGCTGCTGATACGCTTTTCTTGCCCGCTTAGGACCGATTCCCTGAGCGGCCTCGCGCACCCTGTTTAACACGTGGGGATATTTCTCATCCTCAACCCATGTATTCAGGCAGACACAGCCTTCGGTGACAGAGTCAAAATGAACATTATCTTGCGAGCCAAAAAGCTCAGCGAGCTCACACAGATAATCCGTCAAGCGAGCCATCGAGAGCTTGCTTGGGTCGGTTCCGTCGAGTTCGAGCGTCAGCTTTTTCATGCTGGCGAGTATAGTTCCGCTCATATGATCCTGCTACGCCTGCATTTGTAACGCCAAGCGGTGACGGACCGCTTACAGCTTCGCCTGCCCTCTCCAGCAATATTGCAACTTACCACTTCACGCCCCCATTCCTGAGGTTTGCATGAATCATCGTAGCGAGAAAACTTGCTCCCGCTTGAGTGCGAAGCGCTCACAAAAAAGGGCTGCGGTACAGCCCAGCGGGAGCAAGCTCCCTCGCCACCGGTTCATTGACATCCTGAAGTAAGCAGCATTGATGTGCGGACACTGGGCTTCATATGCGCCGATTCCCTCAACGCTTCTGCAACGCCTCCAGCCGTGCCGGCAAGTCTTCCTTGGGGAAACGCTTGTGCAGCGCGAGCAGTTTCTCATCCGCCGCCTTGGTCTGCCCCGCCTGGCGCAGCCGCAGGATTTCCAGCAACCCCTGCTCCAGCGAAGGGGGTGCGGCGGGTACGGATTGGCTCTTTTTCGCCATGGGCTTATCCGCCTGGACTTGCACAGGCTGCTCCGGTTCCCGGCTCAGTTCACCCAGGGGCGCCATGCGCGCCATCGGTGCCGGAGCAGCAGGGGCGGCCGGAGCGGGGGCAACGGCAAGTTCTTGTCGGGCAGCGGAATAATCCAGCGTTGCCGGCGCCGCCAGTTCGTCCCTTGGAACCGGCGAACGCAGCACCAGACCGATCATCAGCGCCACACCCGCCACCGTGGCGAACGCCATTTGCCAGCGCGGCCGTTGGCAGGCCTGCAGCCAACGTTGCCACAGGCTCGGCCTGGGCGCCGGCGCTTCGCGGCGGGCGGTGGCCAGGATGAAGGCGTCCAGGGACGCGGGGGGCTCGCCGCCGGTGTGTTGGCGGAAATGCTCGACCAGCGCTTCGTCGGCGGGATCCGGGGTCTGTCGGGAGTCAATCATGCGGGTACCTCCTCGGCCAGCAGCCGGTGCAGCTTCTGCTGGGCGTAACGCAAACGGCTCTTTACTGTTTCCAGCGGGACGCCGGTCAAGGCAGCGATCTGTGGCAGCTCCAGATCGCCGTGCAGGCGCAGCAGGAAGACTTCGCGCTGGTCTTCGGGCAAGGCCTGCAACGCGGCCTCCAGGCGGCCCTGATCGCGGCTCAGGCTCAACTGTTGTTCCGGGCTATTGGCGTCGTCGGTCTGGACGTGAAGCTGCTCGTCATAGCTGTCATGCAATGGATTGTGAACACCGTGCCGGCGCCAGTGATCGATCAATCGGTTGCGGGCAATCTGGAACAGCCAGGTACGAAAACTCGCCCGTCCTTGTGGCTGGGTGCTGCTGCGGATCAGGCTGAGCCAGGTGTCTTGGAAGACCTCCTCGGCCAGCTCGGCCTTGTTGCTCAAGGATACGAGGAAACGGTAAAGCCCCTGCCGATGCCGCGCATACAGGATTTCAAAACTGGCGCCATCACCGTCGCGGTAGCGGGCCAGCAGCGTTTCGTCGCTGACGGAGTCAATCGGGGTGGGCATTTGGGTGGCGGATTCCTTCCAGTTGAAATGCGATTCTGCAAACAGCACAGGCCCGCTGTGGGAGATTCTATGTTGCAGGACAACCCTGCAACATAGGCTTCGGCTGGTATTCGTCCTGATTTTTCATCAGGGCAAATGCCACTCGGCAAAGCTTGCGGGCGAGCACCAC
>NZ_VIUG01000023.1:0-104900 GCF_007828255.1 Pseudomonas sp. SJZ078
CTACCTGACGCCTGACCCGAGCAAACTGGCGGGTGGGCTCAATGGGTACCGGTACACCCTGAACCCGACGGGGTGGGTGGATCCGTTGGGGTTGGCTTGTAACTGTCCTGGCGATATCGAGGCTGACGGGCCGTTTAGCGAGATCGTGCCGGGAGGCGGCTTAGCGGCGCATGAGGCTCGCGGTGGGCATTTGATTGAGAAACATATTGGTAGGACGGATGCGCAATTAGCCCAAAGGATAGAGAAGGAGCCAAATGTTCCCGCCGCCTCAACGTTTCCGGACCGAACTACAGCTGAGCTATCAGCAGCTAGAACGCTAGCAGCCAATCAGGAGAAAATCGAAAAATTCTTGGCGGGTAAAAAAGACAAGACGACAGTGACTCATGTCTTTGCTCACCCAGTTGGAGTCAGTCTGATAAATGGCCGTACCGACTACCTGCCAGCACACAAAGTATTACTCGTCTTGAAAAAAGATAAACAACAGCCAGCAGGATACTTTTTGATAACAGGATTTCCGGAAGTATGAATCAACAATTTCCAGAACTGCATGATTTTTTTGGGGCTTATTTTCATCAAGATTGGCCAGTCGAGTATCAAACCGCTGAACAAGCGCTAGATGCATTCCTTTCAGAGTCTGACTTGGAAATTCTAAAAATAGTTCTGCAGGAGCTTGACGTTCTACTTAAGCAAAGAAAAGCCGAATGTGAGATGAAGGAGTATCTGCTAAGTGAGCTGAGTTGTTACTACAGTTATTGGACTGTCTGGGAAACGAGTGAAGCCTGGCTATGTCATATCGCTTGCAGAATAGCTCGTAAGATCAATCCCATTGGTTGAGCTTCAACCTATGCCCCCATTGGTTCAATAGGCTCAGCCTCCACCAAATACAAACTCCCCCCCCGGCACCTCCTTGGCATGATGCTTAGCCTGCGAAGCCAGTTCCGCCAACTGGCTCGCATCCAGCCCTCCACACGCGTCCGACCTCAGATGCACCACCCCAATCGACAACGGTGGTTAGGGAACAGGATCCGGCGGGTAAGGCTCTGGTGGATGAGGGTGGGCCGCGGCTGCCAGTCTCATCAAAACAAGACAAATGGAGTCGGGATCCTAAAAGCCTTCAGGATCAAATGACGCTAGACAGCGCCAAGAAAGGTTATGGTTTTTTGATCATAAAAGACCTTAAAGACCCAACATTTAAAGGGATGGAAAAATGGGAGCTAAAGGTAAAGTCGAATAATAGGAACGATTACGTGGTGCATTATGTCCGTGATCCGAATACAGGAAAGCTTCTTGATTTTAAATTTAAGAAGCATAGCGTTCATGACGTGAAGCCATGGGGAAATGACCCATCCGTACCGCCAGGAGTTGTTGAGTAATGAAAGTGATATGTCGAATAAATAATATAAATGATAAAAACTTGGCGCCAGATGCAAGTATGCGGGTTAGGCGGTACGTGTCGATGCCGGATGGTGAACTAAACCTGGAAATAGATAAGGAATATGTGGTTTACGGTATAGAGCTGAGAGATGGTTGCCCTTGGTTTTACCTATGTGACGAAGAATACGATGAGTATCCTCTGGCTTACGCAGCAGATTTCTTTGAGATTGCGGACAGGCACCTGTCAGCTTATTGGCAGCTCAACTATAAATGCGCAGGTATTAATGATAGCCGAACTCAGTTAGTTTTTTCAGAGTGGGCGCTTGATGAGAATTTCTATGAAAATTTAGTTTCTGGCGAACAGCAAGCGGTAGCCACTTTTGCAAAATTCAGAAAGCATCATGGATGCGGAGTGAGGGTGAGGAGTCTTTCCTGAACGCGTACCGAACTAAGCTTTAGTTTTCTGTCGACTGATCTATAGCTATCGCGAGCAGCCTCGCGATAGCTATAGATCAGACACCCACAACATCAAATGCAAAATCAAACCCGCCCAGCTATCCACTATCAATTCCCTGAACCACTACTGCGCCGGATGAGACTCGCCGCGCCGGTGCCAGATCAGATCGAACGCCATCCGAAGTAACACCTCGACCACCTGGGCCCCCCAGGAACTGACCAAGTACGGCGGCCAGATCGTCTGGTCGGCGCGCTACCACGGCTACGGCAAGGTCCGTGCGATCGAGCACGGCGGCGGCGAACAATTGGAACAACCGCTGCGCTTCCAAGGCCAATACCATGACTTGGAAAGCGGCCTGCACTACAACCGGCACCGCTACTACAATCCGGAAACGGGCCGCTACCTGACGCCTGACCCGAGCAAACTGGCGGGTGGGCTCAATGGGTACCGGTACACCCTGAACCCGACGGGGTGGGTGGATCCGTTGGGGTTGGTGGATTGTCCGGAAGGAAACAAATGCAACCCCGGACGGGGCGTCGAAGCGCCTGAACAAAAAACAAGTGTAAATGAAGGCACGCCAAGCGCTCCTGATGTTCAATGGACGAGGCACGGAAACAAGCATGTTGCGCCAAAGGCACCATGGTCATCTGTAGTTAAATCCACAGCAAATGGAGGAGCAGCCAAGTATCTTCCTGACACTGATATAGAGGCTCTTGAGCGTCTGGCCTTTGCGAATGGGCAGGACGTAAACAACGGAAAGCCGTGGAAGGTAATGGACATGGGGCGAACGATTGGCGCAAACGACGGAAAGGAAACGAGATATATGAGAGTTGAGCTAAGCGCAAATACAATCCATGGGCATCCGATTTCGGAAGAGTCATTTAGAAAATTGATCAAGAAGAAAAAATAACTTATGGATCTTCATGAAATAAAGGCTCTTGGTGGCGTAATAGCTTTTGATGATATTTCTCATCTTGATCAATCGGTAGGCGTGGCAGAGATAATAGATGATTTGAAAGAGGATCTATTTCAAGCATCCTTTCCTTTCGAGCAAATAATCGATATAGGATGGTATCCCGAGTTTTGTGAGTCCGGTTTTTTTAGAGTGTCGCTAATTGCTGAATGCAACTGGGAGGTTCCCGTCTATAGCGAGATAGCCAAAGATTGGGACGAACTGGCAGCTGCTTTAAAAAATACGTTAAAGAAAGTCAGGTTGGCTTGAGCCAAAGCGTAACATCAGAAGTCATCGGTTTGATTGGGATGGGCTGAGAGTAAAAAATCGCAGTAACTGACCCACCGCCATCGCGAGCAGGCTCGCTCCAACAAGGGATTGCGGTGAACACTCATCCAGCGGTCAGTCCCGGAACACTGTGGGAGCGAGCTTGCTCGCGATGGCGCCAGACCAGTCAAAATAGATAGCGACTGACCCACTGCATTCGCGAGCAAGCCCGCTCCCACAGGTTTGTTTGTGTGCATTGAAAGACCGCCAACGGGGAAAATCATCAAACCCGCCCAGCAACATCCGCTATCAATCCCCTGAACCACTGCTGCGCCGGATGAGACTCGCTGCGCCGATGCCAGATCAGGTCGAACGCCATCCGAGGCAACGTCACCGGCGGTGGAAACATCACCAGCTTGTTGCTGCCCGCCGCGCCCATCGCCACCCGTTTCATCACCGTGGCGGTCAACTGGGTGCGGGCGATGAGCGAGGGCACTGCGAACATTTGCGGCAATGTCAGGGCCAGTTCGCGCTGTTTGCCCTGTTGAGCAAGGGCGTGATCCACCAGACCGTGCAAGTCTCCTTCAGGCGAGACCAGCACATGGCGCAGTTCCAGATAGGTCTTCAAGGTCATGGCACGACGGGCGACTGGATGGTCATGGGCGACGATGGTGACGAATTCATCGGTGAGCACGGTCCGGCTCAATATCCGCGCCGCCGCCTGTGTCGGCGGCACGCCCACTGCCGCGTCGATCAGGCCGCTATCCAGCATGTCGACCGCATGGTCTCGATCGTTGAATGCATACACATTCACCGAAACCCCCGGCGCCTGTTCTGCGAGTGCTTGCAACAGCGCCGGCAGGAGCACATAGGCCGGGTAATCGGAGAGGCCGAGTTTGAACACCAGCGAAGCCTTCCCGGGCTCGAACTCGGGCCGCTCCACCAAGGCGACTTGAAGCTGTTGCAGAGCCTGGGCGATCGGCACCGCCAGATCCCGAGCCCGGGGCGTGGGCAGGAGCCCCTCGGCACTGCGGGCAAATAACGCGTCGCCGAGCAGCGTTCGCAGCCGCGCCAACGCGGCGCTCATCGCCGGCTGGCTGACCCCCACCCGAGCCGCCGCGCGGGTGACATTGCGTTCCGTCATCAGCGCGTCGAAGGCCACCAGCAAGTTCAGATCAATTCCATGAAAATCCATAAATCAAATAATCATTCATATAGGCTATTTGTTAGACGGATCATAGCCCTCAATCCCAAACTCTCGCTACCACCCCACTTCAATGGCGAGAACCCCAATGACCTCTTCAACCACTCTCCTTGCAGAACAGCTGCATGCCGAGCGCCTGGCTGTCGAAACCTTCTACCGTGCGTTCAGCGACAAACAGCCAGACCTCGTTGACGAAGTACTTACCCGTGGCTGGGATGACATCCCGCTGGCACCCGGCCAGGCGCCTGGCCCGGAAGGCATCAAGGCGATCATTCGCAGCTTCGTCCAGGCGTTTCCCGATGTGCGGATCGTCGTCCACGACATGGTCCAGGAGCCCGGGAAAATGGGCGTGCGTGCCGAAATCACCGGTACCCATGCGGGCGAGTTCTTCGGCATCGCCGCCACTGGCAAGCACGTCAGTTTCCGCATTCATGAATTCCACACGTTCCGTGACGCGAAGCTGAGCACAACGTGGCACATGGAAGACTGGTTTGCCCTGTTCGCCCAACTCGGCCAGTTCCCTGCTCAGGCCTGAAAGGAGGTTTCCATGAAGAGCGCTTTGATTAATGAGTTCGGCGGCCCGGATGTCGTCGTCGAGGGCGAAGCGAGATTGCCACAGCCACAAGCCAACGATGTGGTCGTGCGCATCGAGGCCGCCAGCGTCAACCCGCTGGACGTCAAGATCCTCGCCGGTTACATGCAGCCGATCTTCCCGGTGGCATTCCCCTATGCGCCAGGGACCGATTTCAGCGGCGTGATTGAGTCCGTCGGCGAGCAGGTAAGCGACCTCAAGGCCGGAGACCGGGTGGTCGGCCGAACCTCCCCCTCGCAGGGTGGTGCGTTCGCCACCCATATGGTCATCGCCGCCTCCGAGCTCTGCGTCATTCCCACGCAGATGAGTTTCGAACAGGCCGCCGCATTGCCGACCGCATATGGCACCGCCACCCAGGCGCTTTTCGACATCGGCAAGTTGCAGCGCGGCCAACGTGTGCTGATCCATGCTGGCGCCGGCGGCGTCGGCAGCATGGCGATCCAACTGGCCCGCCTCGCCGGTTGCCATGTGATCGCAACGGCCTCCGCAAAAAACCTCGAACTGCTGAAAAGCCTGGGCGCCGATGAAGTCATCGACTACCGAACCCAGACCCTGGGCAGCGTGGGCGAAATCGACCTGGTGCTCGACACCTTGGGCGGCGAAACGCTGGAGGAATCCTGGCAAGTGCTGCGCCCAGGCGGACGCATCTCGACCCTGGTGGAGTTCAATATCGAAGGCCGGGACGGTCACGCGGGTGAGTTCGTTTTCTTTGCCAGCGCGGTGCCTTCCCTTCCAGAAGCGATTCGGCAGTTCAGTGCGGGGCAGTTGCAGATCGTCATTGACTCAACCTTCACGCTGGCGGAAACCCGGGCGGCGTTGGAAAAGGTCGCTACTGGGCATGCTCGGGGGAAGGTAGTTATTCGCCCGGGTGGCTGATCGTCAACTCGCCACCAAATGCTTCACTGTCGGTCAGTTGCCCGCCTGTTCAGCGAGGTGTTCGTCCTCAACGCCAAAGGTCCTGCAGACCAAGCAGAGTCAACCTTTCGTGGAATCGCTGCGCTCACGCAAGAAGCGTGCGTAACGTTCCATCATTTGCCGGACGGCCCCCTCGCTCTCGCGGTCGACGCCAAAAACGTATCGGGGGAAATCCAGATCCTTCTGCACGTTCCAGATCTGCTCATGCTGGTCCGGAGGAAAGTACTGCGCCGGGTCACCCACGGCGACCCAGCCGATTGGCACCGTCGCGCCTGGCTCTACCACGGTCCTGATGTGCACCACCCCGTTGATGCGGATCTCCGCGCCTTTGCCGATGCGAGCGCCGTTGAAAACGGACGCACCGGTGGCGACAAACACCTCATCGTCAATCCGGCAACCGGTCAGATGACAGTGCGGCCCCACCATCACGTGATTGCCGATCCGACAGTCATCGTGGGAAGTGCTGCGGATGACCGCATTCTCCATGACGATACAGTTTTCCCCGATCACCAAAGCGCCGCCCTCCGCGATGAGTACCGCGCCGTGCCCCACGACGGTACCGGCACCGATGGACACATTGCCATCCAGCACAGCGCTTGAGGCGATTCGCGCCGTGGGGGCAATGTGCTGGTGTTGGGTGGCGTTCAGTTCGGATTTGTCAGTCATAGGCAAGGCTCCCTCTCCATGATTAAAGCATCGACTTCCCGCCGCATCTTCGCACCCAGCCATTAAAAAAAGCAGACCTTTGGCACCGATAACATCGTTTCTCGGGTGGTTTTCTTTTCCCTATATTGGCTGCCAGATCCGCTGAGTGACTCAGTGTTCACCCCCCTAAGTGCGAGTAGCCTCAATGAATAACAAACCTGACAGCGCAGGGCTTGATAACGCAGGAGCGGGAACCCGGGCGGTCTGGGGTGGCGAGCAAGTCAGGCATCCCTACAACGCCACGCAAACCCCCATCGTGGTCAGCGCCGCCTACGGCTACGACGACATCGACGCCTGGTATGACGTCGCGTTGGGCAAGGCGCCGGGCTTTATCTACAGCCGCATGAGCAATCCCACCGTCGAGACCCTCGAAGCCAAGATCCGTGAACTGGAAATGGCCGAGTCCGCCGTGGCGTTCAGCACCGGCATGGCGGCGATCAGCAGTGTGCTCTACACCTTCCTGGCCCAGGGCGATCGGGTGGTGTCCACCAAGGACAGCTACGGCGGCACCAACAAGATTTTCGAAGAGTTCCTGCCACGCATGGGGGTGGAAGCGACCTTGTGCGAGACCGTCGATCACGATGAGATCGAACGGGAAATCGCCAAGGGCTGCCAGGTGGTGTACCTGGAAACCCCGACCAACCCGACCCTGAAGATACTCGATATCCAGCGTCTGGTAGCAGCGGCCAAGCGAGTCGGCGCCATGGTGGTGGCGGACAATACCTTCGCCACGCCGCTCAATCAGAACCCCCTGGCATTGGGCGTGGACGTGGTCATCCACAGCGCGACCAAATTCCTCAGCGGCCACGGCGATGTGCTCGGTGGCCTGGTCTGTGGCCGCGAATCCCTGATGGCCAAGGTGCGGCATTATCGGGAAATCAACGGTGCGGCACTGGACCCATTCTCGGCCTTCATGATCATTCGTGGCATGAAAACCCTGGTGCTGCGCATGCGTCAGCAGCAAGCCAGCGCGCGTGCCCTGGCGGAGTTCCTGTGCACCGAACCGCTGGTGGAATCGGTCAATTATCCCGGCCTGTCCAGCCACCCGAACCACGCCGTGGCGTGCGCGCAAATGGCTGGCTTTGGCGCCATCGTCAGCTTCGTCCTGGTCGGAGGCATGGACACCGTCACAGCGCTCTTGCCCCGTCTGCGCTTCGCCCACTGCGCGGGCAACCTGGGTGCGGTGGAAACCATCTATGGCCCGGCGCGCACCACCAGCCATGTCGAAAACACCCTGGAGGAACGGCTGGCCCTGGGCATCTCCGAGGGGCTGGTGCGGGTCTCGGTGGGCATCGAGGACACCGACGATTTGCTCGACGATTTGAAGCAGGCGTTCGCCTATGTCCGGGCGTCGCGGGAACAGCGGACGCAAACGAATACGCACGCCTCACTCCTTGAAGTGTGCACCGAAACCACCCGTTGAAATGTCAGCGTCAGACCCCAGCGACAAGGCGGTCACTGGGGTGTTCATGAATAGGAAAATAATAAAACCGGATGACGACCCGTGTTGCCTCTGTGCGGTCACTCAGCGCAGAGGTCGGGGCGTATCCTCACGACTTTCATGAGAACAACCATGTCCATAAAACAAGAACAACTCAGTACGCAGGTCGGCTTCAAGCAGGAAATGCAAACACGCCATATCGTCATGCTGGCATTGGGTGGCGTGATCGGCACCGGGCTTTTCCTCACGTCCGGCTACACGGTGAACCAGGCCGGCCCGTTGGGTGCGGTGATCGCCTACATCATCGGCGCCTTGATGGTGTACATGGTGATGATGTGCCTGGGTGAACTGGCGGTGCAGATGCCGGAAACCGGTTCGTTCAGCACCTACGCCACACGCTTTCTCGGCCCAGGCACCGGCTACACCGTGGCCTGGTTGTACTGGCTGACCTGGACCGTGGCCATCGGTTCTGAATTCACTGCCGCCGGTATCCTGATGGCGCGCTGGTTTCCCGATACGCCGGTGTGGATCTGGAGCGCGTTGTTCGCCGGGGTGGTGTTCCTGAGCAACGTGGTCTCGGTGCGATTGTTCGCTGAAACCGAGTTCTGGTTGTCTCTGGTCAAAGTCGCGACCGTGATCGCGTTCCTGCTGATTGGCGGCGGCGCGATTCTCGGCCTGCTGCACATCGATCAGGCCCACAGCATCGGCTTGAGCAACTTCACCCGCGAAGGGCTTTTCCCCACGGGCTTCATGCCGATTGCCATGACGCTGCTGGCGGTTTCGTTTGCCTTCTCCGGCACCGAACTGATCGGCATCGCCGCCGGTGAAACCAAGGATCCGCAACGCAACGTGCCGCGGGCCATTCGCACCACCGTGCTGCGCCTGGCGATCTTCTTCGTCGGCACCATCTTCGTCCTCTCGACCCTGCTGCCGCGCGAGCAGGCCGGGATCGTAGAAAGCCCCTTCGTCACCGTGTTCACCTACATTGGCATCCCGTACTCCGCCGACATCATGAACTTCGTGATCATCAGCGCCTTGCTGTCGGCGGCCAATTCCGGCTTGTACGCCGCCTCGCGGATGCTCTGGACCCTGAGCGACCAAGGGCACCTGCCCAAGCAGTTCTCGGCCCTGACCCGCATGGGCACGCCGCTCAACGCGATTATCGTCAGCATGGCCGGCGGCGCCGCTTCGTTGCTCAGCAGCGTGTTTGCCGCCGACACCATTTACCTGGCGCTGGTGTCGATCTCCGGCCTGGCCGTGGTCGTCGTGTGGATGAGCATTGCCGCGAGCCAGATCGCTTTCCGCCGCCACTACGTCGCCAACGGCGGTGATGTCCGCCAGCTCAAGTTCCGCGTACGCGGCTATCCGTGGATTCCGCTGGGGGCGTTGGCATCCTGCGGGCTGGCGTGTGTCGGGATTGCATTCGACCCGGAACAACGAGTGGCGTTGTACTTTGGCTTGCCATTCATCGCCTGGTGCTATTTCGTGTACTTCATTACCCGCAAAGGCCGCGAGCAACGCTTGCTGCTGAACCCGTTGGCACAGCCGTCCGACGCTATCTAGCCGGCGTGCTCGGGGGAAAGGGGCGTAGACGAGAACCGGATCATGAAGCAGAAACCATTACCCCCTTTGAACTGGCTGCGGGCATTCGAAGTGTCGGCCCGTTGCCTGAACTTCACCCACGCTGCCGAGGAGTTGTGCCTGACGCAAGGCGCGGTGAGCCAGCAGATCCGCCAACTGGAAAGTCACCTGGGGGTGGCGCTGTTCAAGCGCCTGCCCCGTGGTTTGGGGCTGACCGAGGAAGGCCAGTCCTACCTGCCGGTGGTGCAGGACGCGATCACCCGGCTGGCGGTGGGCACCAACGAGATTTTCGGCCAGCACAAGCGGCGGCCGATCAAGGTCCGCGGCAGCCTCGCATTCTTCGTGCACTGGCTGGCACCGAAACTGGTGGATTTTCGCCAAGCCCATCCCCAGGTCGACATCCGCTACATCAGCAACATCTGGGTCAAGGAGCTGGATGGCGAGGACGACCTGGAAATTCGCTGGGGCCATGGTCAGTGGTCCGGCCTGGTGTCGCAGCGACTGACCTGGGACACCTTGTTCCCCGTCTGCTCGCCAGCGCTGATGGCGCGTTCACCGCTGAAGCAGCCGGCGGACGTGGCGAAGCATCCGCTGCTGCATGTACTGGGGTATGAAGAAGGCTGGGGCTACTGGCTGAACATGGTCGGTGCCGACAACGTCGACTCGTCGACGGGCATGCAGTTCGACACGCTGGTCTGCACCTTACGCATGGCCGAACTGGGGCAGGGGATCGCTCTGGCCCGGTCGTCGATGGTCGCTGACATGCTTGAGGATGGACGCTTGATCGAACCTTTCAGCCAACGTATCGAAGCCAGCGAGTCGTTCTACCTGGTACGCGGCTCCGGGACCGAGCAGCACCCCGACGCCGTCATGTTCGCCACCTGGCTGGTCGAGCAGGCACATCGTTTCAAATGAATGGCCGGAGCCAACCATGCGCTATGTAAGTACCCGAAACTCGGCCGTGCAGGTCGATTTCGAAAAGGTCGTGTTATCGGGAGTCGCCCCGGACGGCGGATTGTTCGTGCCGCTGGAGCTGCCGCTGTTCGAACCCCAGGAGATTGCCAATTGGTCGACCTTGTCCTATGACGAACTGGCTTATCGAGTGATGAGTCCGTTTGTGGGCGAGGCGATTCCCGAGGCGGACCTCAAACGCATGCTCAAGGAAGCGGGCAGCCAGTTCAGCCATCGCTCCCTGGCGCCGCTGCATCAAGTGGACCGCAACGAATGGGTGCTGGAACTGTTCCACGGCCCGACCCGCTCCTCGAAGGACTTCGCCGCCCAGCTCCAGGCTCGATTGGTGCAGTACTTTCTGCGCAAAAACGGCCAACGCGCCGTAGTGATCGGTGCCACCAACGGCGACACCGGGTTGGCGGCCATCGAAGCGTTCAAGCACTGCGACGAAGTTGCGGTGGTGGTGATTTACCCGGAGGCCGGCGTACCGCAACACCAGCTTCAACAGCTGCAAGCGATGGCGCATCCGCGGGTTCATCAATTTGCGGTCAATGGTAGTTTTGACGACTGCCAGACCCTCGTCAGCCGCCTGTTCCGCCAGTGGCCGTGGGCGCAGCACGAGGCGATCAGCTTCAACTCCAGCAACTGGATCGGTGTGCTGGCGCAACTGGTGTTCTACTTCCACGCCGTGCTGCAACTGGGCGGCGGTCAGCGGCCGATTGGCTTCAGCGTGCCAGCGGCGAGTTTTGCCGAGGTCTATGCCGGCTACATTGCGCAGAAAATGGGCTTGCCGATCACTCAGATGATTGTCGCGACCAACCAGAACGACGCGCTGCATCAACTGTTTTTGAAGAACCACTACTCTCGATTGCGCGCCAACAAGACCCTGTCACCGGCCATGGACCTGTCGATCTTCTCCAACCTGGAACGCTTTCTCTGGGAGCTCTATGGGCATGACGACCAGGCGGTGAGCGCGCTGATGGACCGTTTCGAAACCAGCGGCGAAATGACCATCGCCAACGAGTTCTGGTTGCAGGCGCGGATGATCATCGACTCCTACGCGGTCACGGATCAGCAGACGTTGGAGGAGATCACTTCGCTGTATCGCGACACCGGTTATGTCATTGATCCGCACACCGCCACGGGCGTGCTCGCGGCGCGTTTGTACCGGCGCAGCCTGGTGGCGCCGATGGTGACGCTGGGGGAAATTTCGCCGGTCAAATCGGCGGCGTTGCTGGGTGAGTTGGGGATCAATGTTGCGGTTCAACCACTTCCGGTTTCGGCCCATGGCCCGGCGCAGATCCATCGCATCCAGCCGGACGCACTCGACACGATCCATCAGTTGCTCGACGCACTGTAAGGAGCCCCCGTGAAGCGCATCCTCGACCCCCTCGACGAACGCATCATCGCCGAACTGCGCCTCAACGCCCGCGCCGCCCACGCCGAGCTAGCGGCCAAGGTCAATCTCTCACGCAACGCTGTGCGCCAACGCATCGAACGGCTCGAACGCGACGGCGCGATCCAGGGCTACACCGTCCGCACCGGCGAGGGCGCTCATGCCTCGTCGAACATCAACGCAGTGATCTTCGTCTACCGCTACGACCGCATGCGCGGCGCCGACGTATTACAGGCCCTGCAAGCCATGCCGGAAGTGCAGCAGTGCGATGTGATGAGCGGCGAGTTCGACCTGATGCTACGCGTAGGCGCCGCGAGCCCGGAGCGGGTGCATAAGGTCTGGAAAGAGATTTCGGCATTGCCGGGGGTGGAGAACACCGTCACCTCGTTCGTACTGTCATCAGTAATCTGAACCCCAACACATAACCCTCTGTGGGAGCGAGCCTGCTCGCGATAGCGCTAGAACAGCCGACTTTAATGTTGACTGACCTGACGCCATCGCGAGCAGGCTCGCTCCCACAGAGGGTTTGTGTTGGCCGGGGGGTAGCGATCCTGTCCCAAATGCCCTGCGTCAACCTGAGCCACAAAGCCAACTTCCATTGGCTTTTCCCCACACTCACCACCCTGCCCAGCCCTTGGTCAAAACGCCCAAAAAATAGAGCAAATTGGCCTATTTCACTGCCCTGGCCCCGGCCCTAACCTTGATTCCAACAACCCATCACCCGGATCAAGGGACACAACAAAAATGACTGAATACAAACTGGCGCTGGTCGGCTTCGGCGGTGTGAACCGGGCATTGGCGCAACTGATTGCCGAGCGTAACCAGCAGTGGAAAACCGAGCTGGGCTTCACCCTGAAAATCGTCGGCGTGACCGACTTGTTCCTCGGCTCGGTCATGGGCCGCGAAGGCCTCGATGCCGCGCTGCTTGCCCAACTGCCCGCCACCAAAGGCGCCTTCGCGCAGTGGCCGGGCGGTTCCGCCGAAGCCCTCAACGAAGCCGTGATCAAGGACAGCGGCGCGGACATCATCGCCGAGGCCACCTTCACCAATCCGGTGGACGGCGAGCCCGCCACCTCGTTCTGCCGCTGGGCGCTGGAGCGCGGCAAACACGTGGTCACCACCAACAAAGGCCCGATCGCCCTGCACGGCGCCGAACTCAAGGCTCTGGCCCGTCGCAACAACGTCGCCTTTGAATACGAAGGCTCGGTGATGAGCGGCACACCGGTGATTCGTGTTGCCAAACAGGCGATGGCCGGCAGCGGGATTGTCGGCTTCGAAGGCATCCTCAACGGCACCTCCAACTTCGTCCTCACCTGCATGGAAGGCGGCCTGGGCTTTGCCGAAGCGGTCAGCAAAGCCCAAGCGCTGGGCTATGCCGAAGCCGATCCGACGGCGGATGTCGAAGGGTACGACGTGCGCCTGAAAGTGGTGATCCTCGCCAACGAACTGCTGGACGCCAAGCTCACCGTCGCCGACGTTTCGTGCAACGGCATCTCCTCACTGAGCCTGGCCGACATCGAAAAAGCCCGCCAGGACGGCGCCCGCTGGAAACTCATCGGCGCCGCCAGCCGCCACGCCAACGGCTCCATCAGCGCCAGCGTCGAACCGCGCCTGCTGAGTCACGAGCATCCACTTGCCGGCATCAGTGGCGCCACCAACGCCGTGTCGTTCACCAGCGAGCTGCTCGGCGCCGTGACCGTGTCCGGCCCTGGAGCAGGGCGCACGGAAACCGCGTTCGCCCTGCTGTCGGACATCATCGCCATCCACCAATCTGCCGCGCGCAACTAGGAGACCACCATGAACGTATCTCGTCTGGCCTTGGCGGTGGCGGAACCGCAAATCGACGTCCTCAACCCCTTTGACGGCAGCGTTGTCGGCAGTGTGGCGGATGTCTGCGCCACGCAAGTGCCGCAACTGCTGGCGACCGCTCGCAGCGGCGCCCAAGCCTGCGCCGCGCTGCCCCGGCATCGCCGCGCCAGCATCCTCGAACACGCCGCCGCGAACATCCAACGCGACGCCCGGATCTTCGCCCGGCTGATTGTCGACGAAGCCGGCAAGACCCTCAAGCAGGCGGAAAAAGAAGTCAAACGCTGCATCAACACCCTAAAGCTCTCCGCCGAAGAAGCCCGGCGCAACGCCGGTGAAGTGGTGCCGTTCGATGCCTACGACGGCGCCGAATCGCGCCAGGGCTGGTTCACACGCGAACCCCTTGGCCTGATCGTCGCCATCACCCCCTACAACGACCCGCTCAACCTGGTGGCCCACAAACTCGGCCCGGCCATCGCTGGCGGCAACGGGGTGATCCTCAAACCGTCCGAGCTGACGCCGCTGTCGGCGCTCAAACTGGTCTCGTACCTGGTCAGCGCCGGCCTGCCCGAAACCGCGGTCACCGTTGCCACCGGCGGCGCCGAACTGGGGAAAGCCCTGGTCGCCGCCCGCGAAGTGCGAATGATCTCCTTCACCGGCGGCTTCGTCACCGGTGAACAAATCGCCCGCACCGCCGGCCTGAAAAAACTCGCCATGGACCTGGGCGGCAACGCCCCCGTCATCATCATGGCCGACTGCGACCTCGACGCCGCCATCGATAGCTGCCTCTCCGGCGCCTTCTGGGCCGCCGGCCAAAACTGCATCGGCGCCCAACGCCTGCTGATCCAGGCGCCGATCTACGCAGCCTTCCGCGAACGCTTCGTCAACCAGGCCCAAGCGCTGGTGGTGGGCAACCCCCTGCTGGCCGACACCGACATCGGCCCGATGATCACCCCTCAAGCCGCGCAAAACGCCGAAAACGTGGTCAACGAAGCCCTGCAAGAAGGCGCCACCTTACTCTGCGGCCATCAACGCCAAGGCGCCTGCTACGCCGCCACCGTCCTGGAAAACGTCAACCACACCAGCCGCCTGTGGCGCAACGAAGTCTTCGCCCCGGTGGTGGTATTGCAGCCGTTCGAGACGTTTGATGAAGCGGTGGAATTGGCCAACGAACCTGAGTACAGCCTGCACGCCGGGATCTTCACCAATGACCTGGCCACTGCGATGAGCGCTGCACGGCGAATCGAAGCCGGCGGGGTGATGATCAACGACTCCTCCGACTTCCGCTTCGACGCCATGCCGTTTGGCGGCTCCAAATACGGCAGCTTGGGACGGGAAGGGGTGCGGTTTGCGTATGAAGAAATGACCCAGCCGAAGGTGGTGTGCCTGAATACGCTAGGTTGATTCATCAAGTCGTTGGCATCGGGCAGGCTTGGTCACCTGCCCGACGCTTTTTTGCACAAACCACACAGCCACCGCATACCCCTGTGGGAGTGAGCCTGCTCGCGATGATGCCATCAAGCCCACCATCATACTCAAGCCAACCGCCTATGATGCCGGCTCTGCAGAAGCAAACTCAGTGGTGGCAGGCACCATGAAAGCTGGCTATGAAAGCTGCCTGTGAGAGCTGCCTCTGTGGGAGCAAGGCTTGCCCGCGATGAAAATCGGTATTTTCCGAATTTCTACCAAATCGACCAAGAAGCCTGTCATGTCGCCAAAACCCCATTTCGACGACACGTTCCGCGCTCATGTCGTCACCAGCGACATGAGCGAGGAACGTGTCGCAAAAATCGAAAAACAGCGACACGTTATTCGTGATGGTAAGGACTTCAAGCTCTAAGGTTGATCGTCATAAGCGCTGCTCCCAGCAGTAGCGCTCCAGATTTTCGTACTTGTTTAATCTTCGTTGTGGGACTCCGACAAGCCCCTTCCGCTTGCCGGCACCGCCTTGCGCCATTGCCTACAACTACGCCAGAATCCGCCGGCTTGTGCGCCTTGGGTCGCGTCGGTAGTTTGAGTCCTGTCACTGCTCATCAGTGATCGGGTTTAGTCGCCCAGGGTGAAACAGGTTGTGCAAGGCGTCATCCAGTCAGGATTCCCATCCTGCACTCGATGGTGGCTGTGCGCAGGGCGTCCTCGGACGCGCCGGTTTCTTGTTTCCCCGGTCGACTAACCTGCGTACAGCTGCCTCCCATCGTTTAGTCGCGAGCGGGTGATGGCTCCAACTACAGGAAGCAAGACAATGGCAAAAGTTACTCCGAACCCTCCATCGACAGACGAAACCGTCTCCCGCGCCCAATCGGCCCGAAACAAAAAACTCGACGATGCTGCTGCGCGAGCTTTGGACTTCTACCTGAAGCCCACACCTGAAAAAGAAACGTCCGACAACGCTCACCCGCTGTTTCTTATCGCGCCTGATGTTGATTCTGAGTGTCTGCTTGCGAACCTCAGTGAGAACCTGGCTTCGGCGAATGCCATGATTAGTGATCTGGCGTTTGACCTGGATGGGTCAAGGCGGCATGTGGCGTTGGGGATTTTGCAGGCGATTGAGTTGAGCGAGCTGTTGGCGAATCGGGCTTTGGATATTGTTGAGGTGAGGTAGGGCAGGGCGTTCCTTGCTCTCTTGGCGTAAAAAAGGTCTTGCTGAGCAAGGCCTTTTTCGTATCCGAGAGTCCCGAAATGATACCGAGTGCACTCGTGTATGAACTGGGCTTTGAGAGACTGGAGTAGGAGGTGCGTTGTGGCTTTGTATCTAGCAGCTGAAAAGCACATTACACCGGGTACACCACCCTTCAGCTGCGCTCCGGTTCATTGGGAAACGGAAGGGAGGATGACCTGTATCGGCAGCCGTCAAAACCAGTGAGAATCTTATGAATCTACGCCGAATCTCGTCGGCTGGAATGCTCATGCCTGCCCCATCGACTATTCGAAGAACCCCGCCCGACACCCTGTGGTCAATCTGTTGCCACTCAAAGTGCCAGCCTGTGACCCACGTGAAGTCTCGAATTTGATAATCGCCGGTGGCGCTTTGGCATTGAGCGAGTTTCTTGCTGGAGGGGTCAAAGACAACAAACAGGGGGCTTGGAAAACCGAGCAGCTGAGTATCGTCAAGGCTTAAACCTTCTTTCAGGTTGATGGATGCTACGAGTGCTTTTGCTCGTCTCTTGCGCCGGATCAAATGCCATACGGAAAGGCAAAAAATAGAAACAGAAGCCAGGAAGAGCTGGTGTCCTAAGACGGAAAGCTTATCGGGCCAATACGCAATCACGCCCCATACGAGTGCTGTCGTGGTAAGGCCAGATAACCAGGCGGCGGGGATCACCGTGCTGTTAGCGAGGCTGGTTCCGAGCGTCCTCAGACAGCTTTTCATTATTGATCCAATGTCATTTGTAGAAGAGCGCGCAGGTTATCACTGTGAACGTCACCAATCGTTAAAGCGATTGGAAACTGACTCAGCCTCGGGTGATTTAGGTGAATAGGTTGGGGGTGAAGGAATGGTTTGTTTATCGCGGCGCTTGAATCCTAGGATTAGTTGACGCTGTCTTGCGTCATTGCCTACAACTACGCCAGAATCCGCCGGCTTGTGCGCCCAGGCCAGCGCCGGTAGTTTGAATCTAGTCACTGCTCATCAGTGATCGGGTTTCGCAGCCCGGACTCTATAGGCGCACAACGTCACCTTCGAAAGCAGATCGCCCATGTCTGTGATTTTCGTCAGAGGTGGCTGTGCGTGGGAGACCTTCGGGTCTGCCGGTCCCTAGAGTCCCGGTCTGCGAACCCGCGTACAGCTGCCGCCCTAACTTCGTTTCGCAGCGGATGGTGGTAGCTCCAACAGACTCTAGGAGCTTTACCGTGGTCAAAATTACACCGCCCCCCAGAAACAGATGAAACTATCTCCCGCGTCCAATCGGCCCGTAACAAAAAGTTTGATGATGCCGCGACGCGGACCTTGGATTACTACCTGAATCCCAAGCCGAAGAAAGAAACGTCCGACAACCCCAACACCATCTATCGCTTCTGACGTGGATTCCGAATGCTTGCTTGCCATCCTCAGTGAAAACCTCGCTTCGGCGAACGCAATGATCGGAGACCTGGCATCCAATCTAGAGGGTTCACGACGGCATGTGGCGTTGGGGATTCAGCAGGTGATTGAGCTGAGTGAGTTGTTGGCGAATCGGGCTTTGGATATTGTTGAGGTGAGATAACAAGGGCCGCACGTGCCCGAGAGAAGAAAAAAGGTCTTGCATGGCAAGGCCTTTTTTCTGGCCGAGAGTTCGAAGCGAAGAGCTATCAGCTATGGGCTCGATAATTTTCCCGGCAAGCACAATGGGACTGGAATCAAAGCGATCAACCGTTTGACACCGAATTCGCGTGTCTTTCCTAAGGTGAAAGGGGCCATCACGTAATCTCCCTTCCCAAGGCATGGCCGGAAGAGGTACCTGCACATCTGCATTAGATTGATGCACAGCTTGCCCCTGCAGGGGAGACATCGGAGGATGCCTCCGAGCGTTATTCGAAATGCACACATTTTTTGGATATGAATCATTTAATCGCTAATGTTGGTCGCGACCTTACGGCGGCTAGGGGCCTCTACTCGCGTAGGCTGGTTTATTTAATCGCTATCGTTGATACCGCCTGTTGCGCCTATTTTCCTTGCTGCAATGCGTCCTTCACAGTTTCAGCAGCTCCGTTGTCGTCGCACGTAACACGGCCTTATGGAGGCTATCGGAGTTATCATGTCGAGCTGTGATGGGCACGAAGGTTAAAGCGCCTCAAGCGGTCTAGTCATCATCCACAAATTAACGGCTAAATTCGCCGTACCCATGCATACGCGATCTGGACAGTGGTAAACCATGAATGCAGTAGAAATTGAGTCCGCCATATCGGATCTAGCCCTTGAGCCTTTTGACGCAGCGGAGTTTCCGTTCACTTTTTTGGCCGCATTTGGTAACAAGGAAACCGCGCTCAAACGTCTGCGTGCCGGTAACAACAACGCTTCGGACGTACCTGGTGGGGTGCTACTGCGTAGCAACATTCATATCGCTACATGCGAGTTCGGCACCGTGGGTGAAACGCTGAAGGCTCTACGTAGCAGCTCTGCCACCACAAAAGCCAAAGCCAAGTTCATCCTTGCCACCGACGGGCAAACGCTGGAGGCCGAAGAGCTAATCACGGGCGAAACCATCACCTGCGACTATCCAGACCTTCCCAACCACTTTGGTTTCCTGCTGTCGCTGGCCGGTATCTCCACCATCAAGGAGATCAAGGACAATCCCATCGACGTGCGCGCCACTAGCCGCCTAAACAAGTTGTACGTCGAGCTGCTGAATGAAAACCCAGACTGGGCTAAAGCTGAACGCCGCCATGACATGAACCACTTTATGGCACGGCTGATTTTCTGCTTCTTTGCCGAAGACACCGATATTTTTGATGGCGATAGCGTGTTCACACGTACTGTAGAACGCTGGAGCGAGCGTGACGGATCTAACACCAACCAGGTGCTGTCGGAAATCTTCCGAGCCATGAACGTCAAGCAGGTCGAGCGCGTCACTGCTCAGCCGCGCCTGCCCAGTTGGGCCAACACCTTCCCTTATGTGAATGGCGGGCTGTTCTCTGGTAGCACTGAAGTACCACGCTTCACGCGAATGGCGCGCACTTACCTGCTGCACGCTGGCAACCTGAACTGGCAAAAAATTAATCCGGATATCTTTGGCAGCATGATCCAGGCGGTGGCCGATGATGAAGAGCGCGGTGCATTGGGCATGCACTACACCAGCGTACCCAACATCCTCAAGGTTTTGAATCCACTGTTTTTGGATGATCTACGTTTGCAACTGGACGCGGCCGGTGACAACAAATCCAAGCTGCTGAACCTTCGCAAGCGCATGGCGCATATCCGCGTATTCGACCCGGCCTGCGGCTCAGGCAACTTCCTAGTCATCGCTTACAAGCAGATGCGCGAGATCGAGGCAGAGATCAATAATCGTCGAGGCGAAGCCAATAATAAATCGGAAATCCCACTGACTAATTTTCGCGGCATCGAGCTGCGCGACTTTCCAGCAGAAATTGCCCGCCTGGCGCTGATCATTGCCGAGTTTCAGTGCGACGTGCTGTATCGTGGTCAGCAGGACGCTCTGGCTGAGTTTTTGCCGCTGGATGCGCAAAACTGGATTGTTTGCGGCAATGCGTTGCGGCTGGATTGGTTGAGCATTTGCCCGCCTACGGGCACGGGCGTCAAAGTTGTGGCCGATGACTTATTTGGCACGCCGCTGAATCAGGCGGAGATAGATTTCAAGAACGAGGGTGGCGAAACATACATTTGCGGCAATCCGCCGTACGTTGGCTCAAACGTCAAGCCGCCAAAGGACGCGAGTAACGAGCAAAAGGAGCGTTTGAAAAAAGAAGCTGAAAGCCGTAAAGCGGACTTGAAGCTTGTCTTTGAAAAGCGCACTAGCACATTTGGAACGCTGGATTATGTCGCTGGTTGGTTTATGAAGGCCGTTGAATACGGCAAACAGACAAAAACTGCGACGGCACTCGTGACAACTAACTCTATCTGCCAAGGTCAGCAGGTTCCGGTTTTGTGGCCACTGATCTTGGCGGAAGGGTACGAAATAGCGTTCGCACACACTTCGTTCAAGTGGAAAAATTTGGCTTCAAAAAATGCAGGTGTGACGGTCGTTATTGTGGGTCTTTCAAATCAGGCCCGTAAAAGTCGGAGGCTGTTTGTTGCAGAGAAGGAAGGAACGCTCACCGTAAAAGATGTTGAAAACATCAACCCTTACCTGATTCCTGCAAAGAACGTCATTGTTGCGCCTAGTTCAACACCAATAAGTGGTCTAGCAGAAATGAGCTTCGGTAGCATGCCGAACGATGGCGGCCACCTATTGATGAGCTTTGATGATGGAACGTCAGCGATTAAGCAACATGAAGTACAACCGGAATTTATTCGTCCGGCATTAGGCACGAAAGAATTTATTAATGGTATTGAGCGTCGTTGCATCTGGGTGGGCCCAGCCGATTACGAGGATGCTTCTGCCAATCTCTGGCTCCGTACCCGTTTTGAGAGCGTGCAAGAAAAACGTCAGTCAAGTGATCGAGCAGCAACGAAAAAGCTTGGCGATGCACCATACAGATTCGGAGAGGTTCGGCAGACCGGCGATGAAGTTGTAATGATTGTTGCAAAAACATCTTCGGAGCAGCGCGATTATCTACCCGTGTCTCTATTTCCACGCGGAGCCATCGTAACAGAGGCATTCGCATTTTATGATGCCCCACATTGGTGCATGGGGCTCATTGCTAGCCGCCTGCATTTGGTCTGGGTTGCCACCATCTGCGGGAAGATGAAAACTGACTACCGTTACTCCAATACTCTCGGGCTGGAACACCTTCCCAGTTCCATTACTCACCGAACAGAACAAGGCCGATCTGACTGCTTGCGCCGAGGACATTCTGCTGGCCCGCGAAGCCCATTTTCCCGCCACCATTGCCGACTTGTACGAGCCAGACAGCATGCCGGATGACCTCCGCCGTGCCCATGAGCGCAACGATGAGGTGCTGGAGCGTATCTATATCGGTCGCCGTTTTAGAAACGACACCGAACGGCTGGAAAAGCTATTTGACCTCTACACCAAGATGACAGCAGATACAGCGAAGGCCATACCGAAAAAGACACGAGGGAAAATGGCATGAGCGACACTCCTACTAGCCTGACAACCCCACCCGAGGGCTACGGCGAGTGGTTGGCCGACCTCAAAAGCCGCATCCACAGCGCCCAGCAGCGCGCCACGCTAGCTGTGAACCGCGAACTAGTGCAGCTGTACTGGCAGATCGGCAATGATATTTTGACCCGTCAGGCACAGCAAGGCTGGGGGGCCAAGGTGATCGAGCGGCTGGCGCATGACCTGCGCACCGCCTTTCCTGATATGAAGGGATTTTCCCGCGCCAACCTGATGTATATGCGTGCTTTCGCCGAGGCCTGGCAAGATGCCGCAATTGTCCAACAGGCTGTTGGACAATTGCCCTGGGGGCATAATTTGGTGCTGTTGACCCGACTGAAGGATCCACAACAGCGCCTAGCCTATGCTCAAAGCGCAATTGCACACGGCTGGTCACGCAATGTGCTGAACATCCATATAGAAACTCGCCTGCTGGAGCGCAGTGGTACAGCGGTCACTAACTTCGATGTCAGCTTGCCCAAGGCGCAGTCCGACCTGGCCCGCGAGTCTCTGAAAGATCCGTATCGCTTTGATTTCCTCTGTTTGCGCGATGAGGCGCAGGAGCGAGAGATCGAACACGCACTGGTAAAACACGTCACCGAGTTTCTATTGGAACTGGGCGCAGGCTTTGCATTTGTCGGGCGGCAGGTACTGCTGGATGTAGGTGGCGACGAGTTCTTCATCGACTTGCTGTTCTACCACCTTAAGCTGCGCAGCTATGTGGTGATCGAGCTCAAGGCCGGCAAGTTCAAGCCCGAGCACCTAGGGCAGCTTGGGTTTTATATGACGGCCGTGGATCGCCAGGTCAAAGGTGAACATGACAGCCCCACCATCGGCCTTTTGCTCTGCAAGAGCAAAAACAAGATCGTGGCCGAATATGCGCTGGGCGATAAGACCCAGCCCATGGGCATTGCCGAATACAAATTGCTCGAATCTCTGCCTGCCGAATTGCAAACCAGCTTGCCCAGCATTGAACAAATTGAACGTGAACTAGCGGGCGACGGCACCCTCATGGAGGATGAATCACAGTGACTAACACTACCAACCCGACCAACAGCTACACGGTGCCGTCGGTATCCATTGCTACAGCGCACACTGGAGCATCCAGCAAGGCTAATGAGTTGGGCATGCGTACCATGCAGGAGCGTGCCTATGCCAAGCGGGGCGAGCAGTACTTGCTGATCAAGTCGCCCCCAGCATCAGGTAAGTCCCGCGCCCTGATGTTTATCGCGCTGGATAAGCTGCATAACCAGGGCTTGCAGCAGGTAATTGTCGTTGTGCCAGAGCGCTCCATTGGCGGTAGTTTCGCCGATGAGCCGCTGAGCAAGCTTGGTTTTTACTGGGATTGGCAAGTAGCTCCGCAGTGGAACCTATGCAATGCACCTGGCATTGACGAGCCGCGAGTGGCCAAGTCCAAGGTCGAGGCCGTACGTGCTTTGCCGACGCAAGACTGATCCAACTCAAAGCCAGTACACATCCAGCACAGACAACGTTCGTGAGGAGTCAGACTGAACCTGGGCGGAAGGCGCAGATTCTGCGATCGAAGAAGCGGAGACGCTGTTGTTGAAGGCAACGAAGCTACTGCCGAAGTCAAGCAAGAAGGCTCCTTGAATCGAGAGCGACTTGGATGCGCGATGTGTCGAATGCAGCAATGAACCTGTACATTGCTCAGCTTGATGGCAATGCTTCTATCGAGTGGCTAAGTTCAGGCAAAACGTGTGGAGCATTGACCCGCGCCGTCAGCTTTTCGTAACCGTCCGGGAAACACGCCTTCCTGAGCCATCGCCCTTAGTGCCGAGGTTCGAAAGGTGTTGACTGGACGCTTATTCAAGGCTCAGCAGCAGCTGATTATCGCGCTTCTTGCCAAAACATAACGGAACGGGCATTGTTAGGGCTTTGATCGAACACTGGAGAGCTATGACCATGAATGACATCAGCATTGATCGGTATGCGCCAGGCGACGAGAAAGGTGTAATGGCTTTGATCGTGCCTATCCAACGTGAGGAGTTCGGAATTGCGATTTCAGCTGAGGATCAGCCAGACTTGATGCAAATCCAGTCGTTCTACCAGACCGGCACCGGTGACTTTTGGGTAGCCCGGAGACAGGGTGCAGTGATCGGAACGATTGGTCTGAAGGACATTGGCAATGGCGAAGTCGCTTTACGCAAGATGTTCGTTGCAGCGCCTTGGCGAGGGCGGGAATTTGGTGTGGCCAAGCAGATGCTTGAACTCCTGATTGAAGCCTCGAAAGCGCGTGGCGTAAAGCGGATTTATTTAGGTACCACGGAGAGGTTTCTAGCTGCCCATCGCTTCTATGAAAAGCACGGCTTCGAGCTGATAGAACAGCAGGATCTGCCAGCCGGTTTTCCTTTGATGGTGGTTGATACGCGGTTTTATGCGTTGGTGTTGTAAGCCTCCTGGCTCATGATCGGCGTTATGGCCGCATGAAAATATGCGGCTAGTGAAGGCATGCAAACCTTGCGCAGTTAAACAGGCGTCCACTTATGAGGCAGCAGTTCGTCAATATCACTCGCCCGCTGCGTTGGCAGGCGCGTGAGAATGTCCTTCAGATAGGCATACGGATCATGCCCGTTGAGCCGCGCAGACTGGATCAAGCTCATGATCGCCGCCGCCCGTTTACCTCTGCGTAGCGACCCTGCGAAGAGCCAATTCTTGCGTCCAAGAGCCCATGGCCGGATCTGGTTCTCGCACCAATTATTATCAATGGGTACGGCCCCGTCCTTGAGGTGGCGCGACAGAGCTGCCCAGCGTTTCAGGCTGTAATCCAGTGCTCTGCTGATAGCCGAACCTTCGGGCACGCAATCACGCTGGGCGATCATCCAAGCATGCAGCATATCCATCACCGGCACGGCTTTTTCTTGCCGTATTCGGCGGCGTAAATCCGGCTCCAAATGGTGGATTTCACGTTCGATTTCGTACAGCAGTTGGATGTAGCGCAGGGCCTGCTCGGCGAGCATGCTCTTGTTGGTGGCGTGCAGTTCGAAGAACTTGCGCCGCGCGTGAGCCATGCAGCCGATCTCGGTCACGCCGAGTTCGAAGCTGGCCTTGTAGCCACCGAAATCATCACAGACTAGCTTGCCCTTCCAGTCTTGCAGGAAGTTGCGAGCATGCTCACCGGCGCGGCTGGGGCTGAAGTCATAAATGACCGCCGCTGTTTCGCAGAACTGGCCGGTGGCATAGGCCCAAACATAAGAGCGATGGGTTTTCTTTGAACCCGGAACGAGCATCTGTACCGGCGTTTCATCGGCATGAATTACCTGCTGACCGAGCACCACATCGCGCAGTGCATCGACCAGAGGCTGCAACTGCACGCCAGTAACACCAACCCATTGGGCCAAGGTTGAGCGTGGAATTGCCAAACCAGCTCGACCGAAAATCGACTCCTGGCGGTAAAGCGGCAGGTGGTCAGCAAACTTGGCGATCATGACGTGGGCCAGCAAACCGGCGGTCGGGATGCCCTTGTCGATGACCTGCGCCGGAACCGGCGCCTGGATCAGAGTTTCACAGTCATCACAGACCCATTTGCCACGAACATGGCGCTCGACGGTAAACACGCCGGGCGTGTAGTCCAGCTTCTCGCTGACGTCCTCACCGATACGCTTGAGTGCGCAGCCACATGGGCAGTGAGTGTTGTCCGGTTCGTGATGGATCAACGTGCGTGGAAAATCTGCCGGCAAGGCGGTGCGCTTGGGTTTTTGCTTTTTCTCGGTCGGCGTTGGCGCTGTTTGCAAGGCTTGAAGCTCAGCCTCGATCGCCGCGATATCGGTATCGATCAGGTCATCGAGCAAGCTGGCCTGCTCAGGATTCATCTGCTCGCTGCGCTTGGCAAACTTCAAGCGCTTGAGCTGCGCGATCTCGTGGGTCAGCTTCTCGATAACTGTTTGGTCGCGGTGGATCTTCTTGCCCATGGTGTCGACTTGCGACAGCAACTGCGCTGCCAAGGCACGCAGTTGGTCAGGGGACATTTGGTCGAGATTGGGCGAAGAAATCATGCCGTGGATTTTGCCAGAGCGGGCAGTTCGCGGCGATAGACCGATAGGCTAATGGCAACCGTTAAATCAGTGTGATCGCGCCGCCAGCTCCGACACGTTGCCATGGCAGACCCAGCACTAGGGCCTGAAGTTGCTCGGCATCCAACTCGAGATCAGAACCATGGCGAATACCTGGCCAGTGAAATTTGCCTTGATTCAACCTGCGCGCAGCCAGCCAGATGCCAAACCCGTCATGCACCAGCACTTTCATGCGAGTGGCGCGACGATTGGCGAACAGATAGGCGCAGTGCGGCTTCGCCGCACCGAACACCGCGATCACCTTGGCTAATGCGGTCTCGGTGCCTGCGCGCATGTCCATCGGCTCGGTGGCGAGCCAGATGGCATCGATGCGGATCACTGGGTAAGCCCACGGACAAAGCGGGCGCATCCTTCAGGATCGGAGGTCGGCCATTTCACCGTGATCGATTGCTCGCCAAGCGGCAGCTCAATGATCGCCGACGTTTCAGCCTGCCGTTTTGGCGTGGCTCTCAATGGAACAAAAGCCGGCAGCGCCGCTGGCGGCTGATCCCCGGAAGAGCGGCATCCACTTTCGAATAACGTTGGCGTTGATGCCGTGGCTGATGGCAACGCCAGATAGGGTCGCACCTGGTTGCAGGCATTCCTGAACAATCTGAGCCTTGAACAGTTTCGGGTAAGAGCTTCGTTGGCGCATGGAAATCCTGACGTTAAGGGCTATCGCGTCCGCTTAAAAATACGCGGACACCATCGTCCTTAATGCTGGAGTTCGGAAGGTGTGTTCGCCGGCCCCTTACTTTCAACGATTGTCGAGCGCCGAAATGGCGTCAACTTTGGTCACAACAAACACCGCTAATTCAAAAACGGTAGTGATAATTTCCTGGAGTAAATTTATTAAATAAATTGGCAAAAATTCCCGTGTTTGCGGGGGCTTTTGCTCTCGATTCCCTATGAATACTGAAGATGTGATACTCGGGTAATAGGTACTACGCTTTCATCTCTTAGGTTTCAATATATCCAGCCAGTATTCTGGCAAGTATCCAGCAACGTTAATGGTTAAATAATACTAATCCGCATTCCGTATGAGCCTACTTCAACAGGACATACTGTAATGAGCGTTTCATTTAATCCTAAACGTATCCCCGGAAACACGAACCTTCGCTATTGGTACGACTACACCTATGATGGTTACCCCCTCATGGTGGATGCCGGTCCATTTGTTGAGCAGTACTTGGAAAAGCTTTATCAAACCATGCAATACGCGTTGGTTGATTATTCTCGCGTATTCGCTTTCAGATTTGATTTGAGAATACCGCATGGAAAACCTTTACCTAGCGATGCACTGACCAATCAGATGATTCGGAGATTTAAGACATCGCTGGATGAGCAGATTCTTTGGGATCGTCAACGAGCTCGAAACCGCAATAGGTCAGCCCATGATTCCAAGGTCAGGATGTTCTGGGTCAGGGAGCTGGGTACGGTGAGAGAGCGCCCTCATTATCATTGTATTGTGTTTCTCAATCGTGATGCTTATCGCTCGATGGGAGGTATAGGCTCAGAGCGTAGCAACATGCACAACCGTATTGAATTGGCTTGGGCGAGGGCTCTTCGCTTGCAAGTGGCAGAGGTACGTGGTGTGGTTCATATTCCCTTGGGGACTACGCACCATTTAACTCGCACGGATTACTTTGGACAGGATGAATTCTTTCGTCGGTCAAGCTACCTATGCAAAGCAGCAACCAAACACTACGGCGATGGTCAGCATGGCTGTGGAGGGAGTCGGTGCTGAGTACGAGCCAGATCATCTCAAATGCTTCGAGCCACACGGTAGATACTAAGGCAGCAACTGACGAGGGCTGAGCATTTCTATCGCTCTGCTGGTGTCAGTCTGCAGTGGAAGGCTGATGCCAGGTACATGAGTTCGATATCGCAAGAAGCTGTCCCGAGGCAGTAGTTATCATGTGACTGAAAGCGCCTATCTACAGGGGCGGGATTGCCGTCTTGGCTAAAAAATAAGGGCGGGACTCAATAGGGGTGTACGCCCCCTGTCACTCATTTGTGTCCAGGGGGTTCAGGATCTTTATTGCAGTAGGTAACCCATCGGTTGGTCATCCTTGTCGAAGCAGAGGATGGTTTCACAATGACCCCCTAGCTGGTCGGCATTCGATTCGCTGATGTCCGGCAACCATTTGCCCAGTTCAGCTACTGGCACTTTCTTGTTGTCGATGTAGCAGTCGTCATCCATCCGCGGGTTGCACCATGCACTTTTGACATCCGGCCATTCTGATTGGGGCTGGGTAGCTGGTGACTGTACAGCCGCTTTTTGAGTACCTCCTATTTGTGCTTGCCAAGCTGCGTAGCCGCCGTCATAGCGCCCATCAAAGGTCGGAATGAGCTGATTATCAGGTACGCCAATATCCAAGTAGAACTGGTACAGGATAGAACCAGCTTTGGCGTACGACACTTGCTGAGAGGTATCGACACGGTAGGCCACTGGCTTGCCGTCGGTGCTGATGCCGATGCGGTACCAGATCGATAGCGCGAAGAAGGCATCCTGATTCCATTCACCTACCAAGGTAGTGTTTGTGCGGCACTTACTGCGCAGACAGGTACCACTTACTTGGTTGACATAGCGCCGGTCCTGCTGGCGCTGGGCATCCCAGATGAGCACCTCGCGGGAGGTCTCCAGCCAAGTGCATTTGATCATGGGTTGGCCGTTGAAGGATTTCTTGGCGATACACGGAATAGCTTCGGGAAGGCCGTTGGTAGAGGTCTCGTCTGGGAAGGCGATGTTGCCCCATGCGTAATGATCTACGACAGCGTTGGCGTTGGCGCAGAAAGCGAGCAGCAGGATGCAGAGTATCCGTTTCATAGGTTCTCCAGTTTGTTGTTTTGTCGAGTTCGAAAGTAAGAAAAGGCTGTTTAACGGCCGATGATGAAGGCGAACTCCGGCGTGTCGCGGGGCAATCAATGTCGCTTACGGTAATTATCCGAGCGCTATTTCTTGTACGTGATCCTGAGCTTTTTATTGACGTAGTCCTTGAGGATTTCGTAGTCAGGGTTGTACGTAACGAGCGTATGACCTACCCCCGCTGCGGCCGTTAATGTCGCTATGGTCAATGTTGCAGGTGTTGTCAGGACGGTGAATACGGCGCCGAGTGCGCCACCTTGTACCACTGCACTTTTCACATCACTTTTGACTCGACACTTCAGTCCCTGGCTTTCAATCTTGGTTTCAACCAGTTTGATGCCTGCCATGAAATTGCCTCTGAGGCCATGGATCTCGAAGGACGCTTTGCGTCTCACGAGATCTTCAATCTGCGCGTCATTCAGACCTGTTACGACGATCATGGTTTTTCTGAGCTCCCTGCATGAGGTAATGGGTTGGAGAAGAAATCGATTATCAACCTTTCGGGGCGAGTCTCATCCTTGAGGGTCCTTCATGTCAACGGGTTGATGCCCAACCATCCGGGTTGAACTGGAGGGTGGCATGTCAAAAACTGAATCGAAGCAACTGGCAGAGTTGGTTGGGCAAGCGATTGCTCGTCAGCGCGTACGCTGCCAGTTGAGTCAGGAGCAGATTGCCGAGAGGCTTGGGATTGGCAGTGAGGCCGTATCGCGCATAGAGCGCGGCGTCGTGATGCCCAACGTCGAGCGGCTGGTTGAGCTCGCGACGATTTTCGGCTGCGAGACAGCCGACTTACTGACAGAGGTGAGTTCACGTCCAGAAGATCAGGCGCGCAGGCTTTACGATTTGCTGTCCCCGCTGGCACTGGATGACCGGGCACTCGTCATGGACATGGTGGAACGCCTTGTTGACCGGCTTGCTCGTGATTGAGTATTCGCTGTCCAACCGTTAAAAGCTGAAGAGGCGACAGTTAAGTCGCGGTGTTTTTGGTGGGATTGTTCCGGATGGGGGATGTGCTCAGCACCTTGAACAGTCGATTCAGAATCCAGCACGCCAGCAGCACGGCAACTAGGAGTGGCGGGAAGCGCAACATCAGCACAAAGCTGGCGACGAGCGCCCCGGCTGCCGCCAATGCACCAATGAACGCAAATAGGTAGAGCAGAAATCGCAGTAGGGTCATTTAAGATCTCCAAAGCCTGCCAGGAAGCAGGCAAATTTAGGTCGGTGGGATTAGCGAGCACTTGGAACTTGCCGTCTATTGAGTTGGGATTGGCTTGCAGTGCTTTGCATGGCCCTTGATGGAGGCAGCATTCGGGCTGACGCTACCCTGCTTGCCTACGGCCAACCAATTTTCGCGGGGCATTTTCTTGGTGCTGATCAGGCGCAGCGCCGGGCATGTCTTGGTGATATTGCTCAATGGATTAGCTTTCATGGCCTTCACCTTGTGGAAATAGAAATACCCGATCAGTGATGAGGCTGATCGGGCGTTATGGGTTGGAAGAGGTAAGCGGTCAGGCGACCAGTTGCAGGGCGGTGTCCAGGGCACGTTGCTTGATCTGCGCCCCTTGGCCGAACCAAGCCGAGTCCATGCGGTACTCATTGCTGCGTGCACGACGCTCGTGATCGACAAACGCGGTCACGGAGTTAAGCAAGCCCCAGGCGGTGCCGCGTGCTGAGTCGAGCTGACTGCCCCGACCACGACCTTCGTACAGCTCCTGCACCTTGCGCAGAGCGCGTTCGTTGGGCAGTACCTCCGGTAATGCGCCGGTCGGACTGGTCTCGCACAGCACCGTCATAAAAAATCCCAGCGCCTCACTCCACTGCACTTTGCGTTCAGCCAGCGCACGCATGCGGTACATAAAATCGTCCCATTGCGAGACAGCAATGCCGAGCTGCTTCTTTACTGCCTTCGAGTCGAAGCGGGTGTTGTGCGGCACCTTGATGGCGCGGCTGGTGCCGTCCAAGGCGATGGTCAAGGTGTTGTTGCAGACCACGCGCACGGTGGTGGGGGTTGCCGTGGTGGCCAAGGTGCCGTCGCAGGACGTGGCCAGCAGCAAGTAGCCGTTGACCTGATCGTTACCCTTAAGCGCAGCACCTTGACCGGTACGCGCCAGCGCCCAGAATTTGCGACCACCCTTGAGTACCCCCGCAGTCTCAAGCTCGTAGCCGGAGACCTCGGTGAGGTCACGATAAAACTCAAGCACCTCTCGCGGCTGCACGGTGTGGTAGCGCTGGGAAACCACCGACAGCGGTGCTTTGGTGTCCGAGCGGAAGAGCACCTTCTGCTCCGGGAAGGAATGGATCGCACCCAGGTGGCCGACGGTCTCTAATTTGAAGAGTACGTGGCTTTCCTGGATCGCCCAGTCCATGCCGGCTTCGCGTTGCCAAACTTCGATGGGTTGCTTCTGAGTGAGCTGATTGCCCAGGCCATGCCAGGGAGTTGCGCCAGCATAGGCCATAGTTTCGACGAGATGAGCCATGGTTGTAATTCCTTTAGGTGCAAGCCGGCATAAAGCACCACGCAGAGCGCGGCACCGTCCGGACGTAATAAATAGAAGGGAGGTTGACTTGGTTAGGTCGGGAGGTTGAAGCGGTGGCCACATAACAAGCAGAGGTTGTGGGCCAGGACGTGGCGGTCGAGCGACTCACCGAGCTGAGCGCCGAGCGCGCAGCCGCCTATGCCACCCGCCAGTCCGCCGAGGATGGCGCCCGATATAGAGCCGAGTGTGATGCCTAATGGGCCGGCAATGGCTCCGATTATCGCGCCAGCCTGGCTACCGGCGAGGGCAGCACTGACGCCACGCGTAGCACCACCCACGGTACCGATGATGGCGCCGATTTTCATGGCGTGATGGAAAGAGTCGAATTTTGGAGAATGGCAGCGAGGGCACTGCAATGGCATGGGGCGAACCTCGTTGGTGGGGTAGTCAAGGTGGTTATGTATGACTGAGATTTTTTCGAGTGGACTACGAGGCCTGCTATTCCTGCTACTCGGTAGCAGGAATAGCAGGTCTGAGGTATTAGATTTGGGAATTATCTTGGTCTTGGCTCATGCTTTTTTGTAAGTGTCAAGGTCTGTGCTTAAGGGGGGTCGTATAACTTTTAAGCAGTGCAGATGAGGTATCGGGATGCACGCAATACGATGACGCCTCAACCGATTTGGAGGTGGCTCATGAATTGTGAACATAGAACTCAGGGTATCGAGGCTGGATGGGTGGCAGGTGGACCTGAGGTGAGGGTGATCCGTATGAAACGGCTAAGCGAGATGCTCTCGGTTTCGAGATCAACCCTATATGACTGGCTAAATCCGAGTAGTCCCCGTTATGACTCAGAATTCCCGAGGCCAGTACGCTTGTCTGCAAAGGGAGTGGCAGTTGGCTGGTTTCTTGATGACGTTATGCGTTGGCTCAGCGCCAGAAAATGAAAATTTAACCAGTTGAGTAGCTAATAGATCATTATTTAAAGTTGAGTAAGTAGGTGTGAAGTAATGGGCTTTTTCGATGGTAATAGGCTTGGTGGTAATGAGTTTGGATGTTCGTCCGTTAATATGGAGGAAATCGATTCATTCCCAATTTTTAAAGGTGCGGTAATAAGTATTGCTCAACAGACTCAGGCGCCGATTGAGCTGGCTTTGTCGGTTGTTCTTTCAGTTGTTTCGTTGGTTTGTCAGTACCTAATAGATGTAAGAAGGCCATGGGGAAGTGTTGGGCCGGTATCACTAATGATTTTTTCGATAGCGCTTTCAGGTGAGAGAAAAACCGCGATTGAAGATATTGCAGTTAAAGCGCTAAGAGCGTTTGAAAAGAAGCGTAAATTGTCGGATTCACAGAAAATAAGAGAGTGGTCAGTTTTGCTGGAGTTGTGGGAAAGGCAGAAAAAGAAGATTCAGAAGAAAATGCTTGATGAAAGCTTAACGTTGAGCAGTTATAAGCAGCTTGAAAGCGATCTTTTGGTGCACGCGAAATCAGAGCCTACTCGACCGCCGATGTTTAAGATGACTCATCAAGATGTCACTCCGGCTGCATTATCTAAAGCCTTGGCACAAGACTGTCCGTCCGCAGCATTATTTACGAGTGAGGGTGATATAGCCTTAAGGGGCGTTGTTAATCAGGTAGGCATGATGAACGCTTTATGGAGCGGCTCCGGCCTTGAAGTTGGGAGGGCTTATTCTGGGGATTTTTCATTGGCAGACGTGCGGTTTAGTATTGGTATTGGGGTCCAGCCAAGGGTGTTCGAAGAATATTTAGAAAGAAAGGGCGAGCTGGGTAAGGCATCAGGATTTTTTGCGAGGTCATTGATTTTTTATCCAGAGTCTACGCAGGGCACTCGATTTATTGAAGGTGAGGTTCGGATCGACTTAAGTCGATATGAAAAGAGAGTGGAAGAACTTCTCGAAGAAAATGTGAGAAAGTTTGATGCCCGGGATTCGAGTAAGACAGTGGTTGGTTTCTCAGCTGAAGCTAGCGAGAAATTGATATGGCTACACAATAAAGTCGAGAAAGAAATGAGGGTGGGTGGAAGCTATGAGCGGGCGCGTGATCATGCTTCAAAGTTAATAGAGAATATTTCTAGAGTGGCCGCTTTGCTTCACTTCTTTGAGTCTGGCGGAACTGAGATTTCCGTTTCAGAGTTGTCGTCGGCTGAGAAAATTGTTATGGGATGCTCTGTGATGTATAAGAATATGTTCTCATTTTCGCCTCAAGTTGTTACTGATGCTGATGCGCTAATCTCTTGGTTGCAGGCTAGGTGCGATAGCCCACTCTTTAGGCGGACTAAGAGAAATGACGTTTTACAGAGGGGACCTGCAGCCTTGCGTCGTGCTACGCGGCTCAATCGCGCAGTTGATTATCTGGTAGAAAAGGGGCGTGTGAAGGAAGTTGTGTATGGGCGAGTGGCGGAAATTGAGTTGATCTAATATGATATTGTTTTTATTGAATTTTTAAGTTTTGGTGGATGATGAATGGAAGTGCCTCAAGCGAAGGAATATTTGGCGATCCTGGTAGGCTCTAATGGTCGTGTATTGTTACGCAAAGAGCCTGGTCTGGTTGGAGGGTTCTTTATAAGGGTTGAGTTACCTGTCGATAAGTCTCCAGAAGACGCAATTGCCGACTTAGTATTTAGTGAGAGTGGGTTGCAGGTGCGAGTGGACGCTGTTGGGACAGATATTTATTTTGGAGCGCGAGGAGTGTGTGGGTATTTTATTGTTAAATTAGTTGGCTCTGAGGAGGCTGTTGGGTTGGATGGGTTTTCGGTTGACTGGTACAGCATTGAGGGGGCGGCTAATCTTATCTCTAGCTTAAAGAATGATAGTGAGTTTGAGTTAGAAATGTCTGTTTTAGCTGTGGCTGCAAGTATAGCTGAAATGAGTGGTGCTCTGGTTGATGACAGGTTTAAGAGGGTGGTTGGAAACTCAGAGTTTGAGAGCTTTAAAGAAATCTGTGTTGATCTCGAAAGAATTTTGTCAGGTGGCACGGGTGAGTTTTGGAGGCGCGGAATAAACTCGGATCGGGTAATTGGGATGTTAGATGAAACTCAAAAGCGAATTAGTCTTGGGGAGATAGATTCTGAGTATGAAGAAAACGTTCTTTCTCTTATTAGTAGAAACTCTAGGTCTAAGGAGCATGAGCGCTCTTTGATAGAGGCTATTTCAATGTGTTCAACGAAAGCGTATGGTTTTTTGTTGCGTGGGGACTATGTTGGTTACAATGAAGCGTATCTTGGTGTTCTGAATTATGTCGAATTATACGATCGATTATATCCGGGAGAGGGACGGGCGCGGCGAGAGAGGGGATTTAAGGGCGGGAATGGTAAGGCGAAGGCTAGTGCGGAGGTTAGTCGTAAAATTGGTGTAAGTGAGGATCTCATCCGTCAAACTATATTGGATGCTCTCCGTGCACACGTTCCTTACCGTGCACGCACCACTTATGTATCTGTTGTTGATAAGATAATTGATGAGGTTTTTCATAGTGTTAAGTGTCAGGGGATTGAGCGTAATCGAGATGATCTGTGTGGTTTAATTCTAGATATGCTAGCAAATGATGCTGCAGCCAAGAAAATTGTTAAGTCCCGGTAGAGAGTGCAAAACTTTTTAAGTTGTGGTTGGATTTATCTGTCACTTAAAGTAAATCGCTCAGTGTTACTTTTTAGCTACATAATGCTAAACCGCACCGATACGTCTATGGTGCAAAGTTTGAAGGTCTCTCGCGCAAGGCTCTGCATGCGCGAGAGGTGATGAAATCACCTACTGAAGGTGTGCTTTTTCTAAGACTGAGCAATAGATTAATTAGTGCTCAGGTTAACGAGGGTGGGGGTGCTACAAATAGGCTCCAGTCATTCATGAGTAAACGCCTCTTATCAAGAAAGTCCGAGCGAGAGTACGCTCCCTCGGTCTGATCACGCTCGTCATGTGCTAACGCCATTTCACAGACTTCACGAGGATAATGGGTGCATTCACCGGCCCAGTCACGAAACGAAGATCGAAAGCCATGGCGAGTGATGTGCTTGTACCCCATGTCATGCAGTAGGGTTCGTACAGCATTTGCATGCATTGCCCCAGTCTTGCCTTGGCCTGGGAACAGAAAAGGACTTCCTTCATCTCGCGGAATACTTTTCACCAGCTTTACGACTTCCTCGGCAAGCGGAATGACGAAAGCTACCCGCATTTTCATTCTCTCATCTGGCAGTGACCAAGTTTTAGCTTCTAGATCAAACTCATCCCAGCGAGAGAACCTGACCATGTGGGCGCGTGCGCTGGTCATGATCAGCAGTTGAGCGGCCCATGATGGAGGTGTGGAGTTCGCCCTGAGCTTCATCATCAGCTCAGGCACTTCCTGCCAGCGCAAAGCTTCAAAGTGCTCACGCTTCCGAGCTTTCCTCTTTTCAGAACGGCTCAACAGATTGTCTAAGTGCCCGCGCCACCGAGCAGGGTTCTCACCTTGTCGCAGGTTGCGTGCCTTTGCTGCGTCCAGGACTTGTTCTATTTGCCCGCGTACCTCGTCAGCGGTTCTGGTCTTGGTGGCCCAGATGGGTTCCAACACCTTAAGCACTTCGGGAGTGCCTATGTCTTCGGCTGACAGCTTGCCTATGTGATCAAACGCATACAGCTCCAGTTTCCGCAGCCACCCTTTACGCCACTTTTCCGACCACGCCGCGCCGTGAGCATCACGGTATTGCGTTGCGAGCGTCTCGAATTTTAGTTGCTTGGCTTCACTTGCACGCTGGGCTTCCCGTTGAGCTGCACGCTCTACGTCTCTGGCTGCCAGGGGGTCAATGCCATCGTTCAATTGACTGCGTTTGGCGCTGGCTGCTTGTCTGGCTTTCTTGAGGCTGACTTCAGGGAATGAGCCCAAGCCCATCTCCCTACGACGCCCCGCCAATTGAAAGCGAAGTAGCCAGGATTTACGTCCGGTAGGTTTGACGACCAAACGGAGGCCATCACCATCTTCGTAAGTGCCAGGCTCGGTCAGGTTCTCGACTTGTTTCGGATTCAGTTTACTCATTGATTCCCCCTGCTGTCCCTTTGTCCCCCCACCTGTCCCCCCACTTCATCCTCGGATGAGGTCAAATGGCGTTGAACACCATCGGACAGGGAAATGTCTCAAACCCCCGGAATAGCTAAGCTAACAGGAAGATTCTCGGATGGGATAGGATTATTTCGGACAATTAAAAAGCCGGCTTGTGGCCGGCTCCCCGTTGACTGACTCAGTTCGTTTTTGACAAACCTCACCAGCCTTCAAAACGTACATCCGGCTCTTGCGGCCGGCTGTGGGACTTGGTCAGAAAGTGATCTGCCTTGTCGGTGCGAGGCATGGGCTCGCAAATGTGGGGCGCAGGATACGCGGGTTTTTCTCAGAATCCCAGTGGTAAGTGGTGTGGAATCATTGGGTTAGCGGTGGTTCGAAGGAAAAAGCAGGGGCTGCTTTGCAGCCCTGCGGGGATGAATCCCCTCGCCACAAGGATCTCCTTAGTACGGGCAATGTCGTTGATGAAGGAAGCGCTTGCTACTGTCCTTTAGTCCGCAGGCTCAATCGAACACCTGTGGTCGCTGTTTGTTGAGGGTGGACCACCAGAATACCCAGCCCAATACCCTGATGTTTTGCGCTTCAATCTGTTCGGCGCTGAAGACTTCGTCCGGGTAGGCGGTGCTGTTGTGGCTGCGCAGGCGCAGACGGTTGCCGGGGATTCGGTGGAGGTATTTGATGCGTAGCATGCCGTCGTGTTCGAGGGCGTAGATCTGGCCGTCGATGACTTGGGTAAGGCCGCGGTCGATGGCGAGGATGGAGCCGTCCTCGATGCGTTCGGCCATGCTGTCGCCGACCATGGTGGTGCAGATGGCGTCGTTGGGGTTTATTTCCAGGGATTCGAGGTAGCTGCGGGGCAGGCGGATGGATTGGTCGGGGATTTCGGTGATGTGGGTTTTGCTGCTGCCCGTTGCGATGGGCGCTTCCGTGTAAAAAGGCAGTTCGATGTCCTGGGTTTCCGCCACGCTGTAGACGCCTTGGACTTCGGCGGCTTCATAGGTGGTGCCAGGGCCGAGGCCCAACGGGGTTTGCGGGCCTTCGCCGTGGGCGAGCCATTGCGGGCTGACGGTCAGCAGGCCGGCGATACTGTGGATACGACCCGGCGGGATGCCGCGGTTGAACCAGTTGTTCACGTGCTGCGATTTAACGCCGTATAACTTCGCGAAGTCGGCGGATCGGATTTGTGCTTCTTTGAGAAGGGCTCTGAAGCGGTCGCCACTGGAGGTCTTTTTCATAAACGGAAAGTTTAGGAGCGACTGTGTTTTGAGCAATAAACAAGTCGTTCAAATTTATAAGACGATCTTTCCGTTTGCAGGATTTGAAAGCAGCTGAATAAACGTAATTAAACACTGTTAATACAGTTTCGTATTAAGCGCTATTAAGGCATAAAAAAACCCCGGTGAAAACCGGGGTTCTTCTTTAAATCAGTTTCAGCCCTTGTAGGCGGCAACCGACTTGGTGATCGCTTCGCGGGCGGCGTCAGCACCGGCCCAGCCTTCGATCTTGACCCACTTGCCTTTTTCGAGGTCTTTGTAGTTCTCGAAGAAGTGTTCGATCTGCTGGATCAGCAGGGGTGGCAGATCGGTGTATTCCTTCACGTTGACGTACAGTTGCGACAGTTTGTCGTGTGGCACTGCGATAACTTTGGCATCGCCGCCGCCGTCGTCGGTCATGTTCAGGATGCCGACTGGACGGGCACGGATGACCGAGCCAGGGGCCACTGGGTAAGGGGTCACGACCAGCACGTCGAGGGGGTCGCCGTCGTCGGCCATGGTGTTAGGGATGTAACCGTAGTTGGCCGGGTAGAACATGGGGGTGGCCATGAAGCGGTCAACGAACAGGCAATCGCTGTCCTTGTCGATTTCGTATTTGATCGGGGCGTGGTTGGCCGGAATTTCGATCGCAACGTAGATGTCGTTCGGCAGGTCTTTGCCAGCCGGAATCTTGCTGTAACTCATTGGGCGGTGTCCCCGTTAGTTGACCAAAAGGCTGGTCGGATTGACCAAAAGTGGCGGCGATTATAGGCATATTCAGCCATCGATGCCACGTTACCAGGGTCTTAGAGACCTTAGTATGACGCCTGATAGACCGGATCTTCGACCTGAAGTTGCCGCAGCCGCGCCAGAGGATCCTGGCGGTAGAACGCCTTGAGCTGTTCGTAGACCCGCGGGTACGCCTGGTGCAGCAGGTCAGGGGCGCTGAAGAAGTATTCGCTGGTGACGGCGAAGAACTCCGCCGGGTTTTCCGCGGCGTAGGGATCGATGAGGGTGTCGGCGTCCGGGTTCTGGTCCAGTTGGCGGTTGAGGTCGTCGAAGGCCTGCTGCATGGCTTCGGCCCAGTCGCTGACGCGCATGTCGGCGTGCAGCGGTGGCAGGCCGTTGGCGTCGCCGTTGAGCATGTCGAGCTTGTGCGCCAGTTCGTGGATCACCAGGTTGTAACCGTCCCAGCCACCGCTGGCGAGCACGCCGTCCCAGGCCAGGATGATCGGGCCCTGGGGCCAGGCTTCGCCACTGTGTTCACCGTCCCATTCGTGTTCGATGCCGCTGGCGTCGCGGTAGCGCTGTGGGCTGAGGAAGTCGTCGGGATAGAGGACGATTTCGTGGAAGCCCTGGTACCAGTTCAGCTCGCCCAGGTGCATCAGTGGCAATTGGGCCTGGGCGGCGAGCAGCAGGCGTTGTTCCTGGTGCAGTTCGACGCCGGGCAGGGCGGTCAGGTGCTTGTCCTGCAGGAACAGGACGCAGGCTTCACGCAGCCACTGGTCCTCGGCGGCGCTGATGCCGTCGAGAAAGCTCAGGTGGTGACGCACGCGCTGCCAGATGTCATCGGCCACGGGATGCTTGGCGAGGGTGCGTTGGCGGCGCCAGTTGCTCAGGGACCACATGGGCGATCAGGCCTTCGAAGCACGCTGGCCCAGTTTGCTGCGGACCAGGCTGATGATCATCGGCAGCAGCGATACCAGGATGATGCCCACCACCAGCAGCGACAGGTTCTGCTTGATGAAGGGCACGTTGCCGAAGAAGTAGCCGAGGGTGACCAGGCCGCCGACCCACAGGACCGTGCCGAGGACGCTGAAGCCGAAGAAGCGCAGGTAATTCATTTTGCCCACACCGGCGACAAAGGGCGCGAAGGTGCGGATGATCGGCAGGAAGCGCGCCAGGGTCACGGTCTTGCCGCCGTGCTTGTCGTAGAAGTCGTGGGTTTGTTGCAGGTAGTCGCGGCGGAAGATTTTCGAGTTGGGGTTGCTGAACAGTTTTTCGCCGGCAGTGCGACCAATAAGGTAGTTGGTGCTGTCACCGAGGATCGCTGCCAGCATCAGCAGGCCGGCCAACAGGAGTGGGTCCATGGCGCCGCCCGCGGCCACGGCACCGGCGATGAACAACAGCGAATCCCCTGGCAGGAACGGCGTTACCACCAAGCCGGTTTCACAGAAGATCACCAGGAACAGGATGGCGTAGACCCAGGTGCCGTAGTGGGTCACCAGCATGTCGAGGTATACATCGAGATGCAGAATGAGGTCGAGGGGATTGAAATCCATGCAATACACCTTGGTGGTGGCCCGGCTCGGCAGGCGGGTGGCTCGGGCTTTGAGTTGGGCTGCGGGGTTTGTAGCTTTTTCTTACAAGCCGGGAAGATCGGGATTATACGGCGTGGATTGTGAAGGGGGCGTTGAGTTTGTAGCGGGGGATTTCTGGATGCATATCAGGCGTGGAGAGTTTTTCTGTGGCGAAGGGGGATTCATCCCCGCTGGGCCGCAAAGACTGAATGTAAGGTGTGTCAGGCGGACTGAGTTGGATGGGTTGGGGCTGCTTCGCAGCCCAGCGGGGATGAATCCTCTCGCCACAAGGGGGGGGGGTGTTGTTTTCAGAGCTCTTCGCTGATCGGCAGGGTGTAGTTCTTGAACTCGGTGTCTTCCCTGAAGCCAATCGACTCGTAGGTTTTCTGCGCCACTTCATTGTTGCTGCTGGTGGAGACGCGCATGCGCACGGCGTTGGTTTCCTTGGCCATTTTTTTCGCGGTGCGGATCAGGTGGTCGGCCACCAGTTGCCGGCGGGCGTCTTCGGCGACGTAGATGTCGTTGAGGATCCACACGCGCTTGAGCGACAGCGACGAGAAGCTCGGGTAGAGCTGGCAGAAGCCCAGCAGCTTGTTGTCGTCGTCATCGGGCAGGGCCAGGTAGATCACCGATTCCTTGCGGCGCAGGCGCTTTTCGAGAAAGGCCCGGGACGAGTCCGGGTATGGCAGCGAGCCATAGAATTCCCGGTATTTGACGAACAATGGGGTCAGCAGGTCCAGGTGTTCCAGGGTCGCTTGAATAATCCGCATGGCAGGTCCCGTTTACAAAGGTCGACACAAAGTCTGACAACAACGGCGCTCTGCCGTGCTTTTGATGCTGCCTGAAATCGGATCAAGAACGCAATTGGATCTACGGATCAGCTTTGGGGCGGCATCAGTAGGAAATTACCTTTCATATCGGCACCGTTTTCCGACTCTAGAGTGTGTACCTGGGCCTCGTCCTTCAGGTTGACCCCCGAAAGCTGTCGGCGACAGGCCTCGCGCATCAGGTAGACCAGGCGATGGGCCGCCATGCCGTAGCTCAGGCCTTCGAGCCGGACATTGGAGATGCAGTTGCGATAGGCGTCGGTCAGGCCGACCTTGGGGTTGTAGGTGAAATACAGGCCCAGGCTGTCGGGCGAGCTGAGGCCGGGACGTTCGCCGATCAGGATCACCGACATTTTTGCCCCAAGGCGTTCAGCCACTTCATCGGCCACCGCAACCCGGCCTTGTTCTACCAGGATGACCGGCGAAACCGACCAGCCATCGGCGGCGATCTGTTCTTCCAGGCGCGCCAGGAACGGCAAGGTATGGCGGTGCACCGCCAACGCCGACAGGCCGTCGGCCACCACGATGGCAAGGTCGACGCCGCCGGGATGGGCCGCTGCGTAATCGTCCAGCGTCTGCGCAGAGGGCTCATCCAGGCGTCGGCCCAGGTCCGGGCGCTGCAGATAGCTGTTGCGGTCGCTGGCGGCGCTATGGAGCAACAGACTCTCGCGGCCGCGCTCGGCCAGTTGCGCGCGAATGCCCTGGTGGTCGAACGCCAGGTGCACCGCATCCCGTGCCTGGGCGTGGGCGTATTGGAAGTCCAGTTGTGCTTGTGTCGGCAGGCTGGTGCCGGTGCGACCCAGGGCGATGCGCGCCGGGGTCAGGCGGCGCAGTTCCAGCCACGGGTTTTGCGAATCGACAGATTTTTTGTCCATGGGCAGGTCACTCATCCCAAGTGCGCCAGGGCGTGACGAAACGCCGGAGGCAGGTTGTCGCCGAACTGCACCCGGCCGTCGGCCTGGGTGAAGATGCCCATGTTCGCCAGCCACTGCTCGAACTCCGGCGCCGGCTTCAGGCCCAGGGTCTGGCGGGCGTAAAGGGCGTCGTGGAACGAGGTGGTCTGGTAATTAAGCATGATGTCGTCGGAGCCGGGGATGCCCATGATGAAGTTGATCCCGGCTACGCCCAGCAGGGTCAGCAGGGTGTCCATGTCGTCCTGGTCGGCTTCGGCGTGGTTGGTGTAGCAGATGTCGCAACCCATCGGCACGCCCAGCAGCTTGCCGCAGAAGTGGTCTTCGAGGCCGGCGCGGATGATCTGTTTGCCGTTGTAGAGATATTCCGGGCCGATGAAACCTACAACGGTGTTGACCAGGAACGGGTTGAAATGTCGTGCCACGGCGTAGGCCCGGGTCTCGCAGGTCTGTTGATCCACGCCGTGGTGGGCGTTGGCTGACAGGGCGCTGCCCTGACCGGTTTCGAAATACATCAGGTTTTTGCCGAGGGTGCCCCGATTGAGGCTGAGCCCGGCGTCGTAGCCTTCTTTCAACACGTTGAGGTTGATGCCGAAACTGGCATTGGCCGCTTCGGTGCCGGCGATGGACTGGAACACCAGGTCCAGGGGCACGCCACGGTTGGCCGCTTCGATTGAGGTGGTGACGTGGGTCAGCACGCAACCCTGGGTCGGGATGTCGTAGCGCTGGATGATGGCGTCGAGCATTTCCAGCATGGCGCAGATCGAGGCCGTGCTGTCGGTGGCCGGGTTGATGCCGATCATGGCGTCGCCGTTGCCGTAGAGCAGGCCGTCAAGGATGCTCGCGGCGATCCCGGCTGGTTCGTCAGTGGGATGGTTGGGTTGCAGGCGCGTGGACAGACGCCCGCGCAGGCCGAGGGTGCCGCGGAATTTCGTCACTACGCGGATTTTCTGCGCCACCAGCACCAGGTCTTGCACACGCATGATTTTCGACACGGCCGCAACCATTTCCGGGGTCAGGCCAGGGGCCAGTGCCCGCAGGCTGTGTTCATCGGCGGCGTCGCTGAGCAGCCAGTCGCGAAAGCCACCGACTGTGAGGTGGCTGACCACCGCGAAGGCTTGCTTGTCGTGGGTGTCGACGATCAGCCGGGTGACTTCGTCGGCTTCGTAGGGAATCAGCATTTCTTGCAGGAAATGGCTGAGGGGCAAGTCAGCCAGGGCCATTTGCGCGGCCACGCGCTCGCCGTCGTTGAGCGCTGCGACACCGGCCAGGAAATCCCCGGAACGCGCCGGGCTGGCTTTGGCCATCAGTTCTTTGAGGCAGTCGAAGCGATAGGTCTGGGCGCCGACGGAATGGACGAATGCGGCCATGGGGCGGTGTCCTCCTGGTTCTTATAATGAATTCAAATACAACACTGGAACCTGTACTAAAACCTGCACTGGAACCCTGTGGGAGCGGGCTTGCTCGCGAATGCGGTGTGTCATTCAACAGATGCATTAACTGACACACTGCATTCGCGAGCAAGCCCGCTCCCACAGGGGGACTGGGTTCTCATGCAGAGAACTCAGTCCACCCAAGGGTTCTGCTTCAAATCCCAGTAAGCATAGCGTCCGCCGGGGCAGCGGAGCGTTGTTTGGCGGTCAGTTGGAAGTACAGGTAGCCAACGATCATGAACGCCAGGAACACCAGCCCGATCAGGGTATTGAACCAGGCCATCGCCACCAGGCACACCACGGCCAGGAACAGCGCGATGCCCGGTACGATGGGGTAGCCCGGAGCACGGAAGGTACGCTCCAGGTTCGGCTCGACCTTACGCAGCCGGAACAGGCTGAGCATGCTGATGATGTACATCACGATGGCGCCGAACACCGACATGGTGATCATCGCCGCCGTCAGGCTCATGCCTTGCAGGTTCACCAGGCCATCGCTGTAGATCGCCGCGATGCCGATGACGCCGCCGGCCAGGATCGCCCGGTGCGGGGTCTGGAAGCGCGACAGTTTCGCCAGGCCCCGTGGCAGGTAACCGGCCCGGGCCAGGGCGAAGAACTGCCGCGAGTAGCCGAGGATGATCCCGTGGAAGCTCGCCACCAGGCCGAACAGGCCGATCCACACCAGCATGTGCATCCAGGTCGAATTGTTGCCGACCACTGCTTTCATTGCCTGGGGCAGCGGGTCGTTGATGTTCGACAGTTGGCGCCAGTCGCCCACGCCGCCGGCCATGATCATCACGCCGATGGCCAGGAACACCAGGGTCAGGATGCCGCTGACGTAGGCGCGGGGAATCGTGCGTTTCGGATCCTTGGCTTCTTCGGCGGCCATGGCCGCACCCTCGATGGCGAGGAAGAACCAGATCGCGAAGGGAATCGCCGCGAAAATGCCCGGAATTGAGGCGAGGCTGAACTCATTTGCACCAGACCAGCCGTTGAGCACGAAGTTGCTGAAACTGAAGCCCGGCGCGACCACGCCCATGAACACCAGCAGTTCGGCCACCGCCAGCACGGTGACCACCAGCTCGAACGCCGCGGCGATGCTGACGCCGAGGATGTTCAGGGTCATGAACACAATGTAGGCGCCAACCGCCGCCACTTTCGGGTCCAGGTCCGGGAACTGCACGTTGAGGTAGGCGCCAATGGCCATGGCGATGGCCGGGGGCGCAAAAACGAACTCGATCAAGGTGGCGATCCCGGCGATCAACCCGCCTTTCTCGCCAAAGGCCCGTCGGCTATAGGCGAACGGCCCGCCGGCGTGGGGAATCGCGGTGGTCAGCTCGGTGAAGCTGAAGATGAAACAGGTGTACATCAATGCCACCATCAGCGCGGTGACGAGAAAGCCCAGCGTCCCTGCCGTGCCCCAGCCGTAACTCCAGCCGAAATACTCGCCGGAAATCACCAGGCCGACGGCAATGCCCCACAGATGCAGGGTACCGAGTGTGGGTTTGAGTTGGTTGGTAGTCGTCATAAGTCCTCTCTTGGTTTTTGATCTTTGGTGGACTTTCGGTGGTTGGGGTGTGGAGCGGGCACGCAAAGGTTATGCCAGGGCTGTGGGGCATTGGTTAGGGTGTGTTAGTGAGGAAGCCTTCGCGAGCAAGCCCGCTCCCACAGGGGACTGTGAGCCGACGCAAATCCCCTGTGGGAGCGGGCTTGCTCGCGAAAGCTATCTAGGGAGCGACGCAGGACCTACCTGAATCGCCCCAGGGGGTTTAGAAGAACCCCAGCGGATTAATGTCGTAGCTCACCAGCAGGTTCTTGGTCTGCTGATAATGATCGAGCATCATCTTGTGGGTTTCACGACCCACGCCGGACTTCTTGTAGCCACCGAACGCGGCATGCGCCGGGTACAGGTGGTAGCAGTTGGTCCAGACGCGACCGGCCTTGATCGCCCGGCCCATGCGGTAGGCGCGGTTGATGTCGCGGGTCCACAGGCCGGCGCCGAGGCCGAACTCGGTGTCGTTGGCGATCGCCAGGGCTTCGGCTTCATCCTTGAAGGTGGTAATGCTCACCACCGGGCCGAAGATTTCTTCCTGGAACACGCGCATCTTGTTGGTGCCCTTGAGCAGGGTCGGCTGGATGTAATACCCGCTGGCGAGGTTGCCTTCGAGTTTTTCCACCTGGCCGCCGGTCAGCAGTTGAGCACCTTCGCCCTTGGCGATTTCCAGGTACGAGAGGATCTTGTCGAACTGTTGCTCGGACGCCTGGGCGCCGACCATGGTGTCGGTGTCCAGCGGGTCGCCGCGTTTGATCTGCTCGATCTTCTTCATCACCACCTGCATGAATTCGTCGTAGATCGATTCCTGCACCAGGGCGCGGGACGGGCAGGTGCAGACTTCGCCCTGGTTGAAGAACGCCAGCACCAGGCCTTCGGCGGCTTTTTCGATGAAGCTTGGTTCGGCCTGCATGATGTCTTCGAAGAAGATGTTCGGCGACTTGCCGCCCAGTTCCACGGTGGACGGGATGATGTTTTCGGCGGCGCATTTCATGATGTGCGAGCCGACCGGAGTCGAGCCGGTGAAGGCGATCTTGGCAATGCGCTTGCTGGTCGCCAGGGCTTCGCCGGCTTCCTTGCCGAAGCCTTGCACCACGTTCAGCACGCCGGGCGGCAGCAGGTCACCGATCAGTTCCATGAGTACGCAGATGCCTAGTGGGGTTTGCTCGGCAGGCTTGAGCACCACGCAGTTGCCGGCGGCCAGGGCCGGGGCGAGTTTCCAGGCGGCCATCAGCAGTGGGAAGTTCCACGGGATGATCTGCCCGACCACCCCCAGCGGTTCGTGGATGTGATAGGCCACGGTGTTGCCGTCGATCTCGGCGGCCGCGCCTTCCTGGGCCCGCAGGCAACCGGCGAAGTAGCGGAAGTGGTCGGCGGCCAGGGGAATATCGGCGTTGAGGGTTTCACGCACGGCCTTGCCGTTGTCCCAGGATTCGGTGATCGCCAGGGTTTCGAGGTTCTGTTCGATGCGGTCGGCGATTTTCAGCAGGATCAGCGAACGGGCCTGGGCCGAGGTGGCGCCCCAGGCATCGGCAGCAGCGTGGGCCGCGTCCAGGGCTTTTTCGATGTCTTCGGCCGTGGAGCGCGGGAATTCGGCAATGGGCTGGCCATTGACCGGGGAAGTATTGGTGAAGTACTGACCTTTGACAGGCGCGACGAACTCGCCGCCGATGTAGTTACCGTATTTGCTCTTGAACGAGACGATAGCGCCTTCAGTACCGGGGTGAGCGTAACGCATGGTGAATTCTCCTTGGCTTTTGTGCTTATACGGGAGGCCGCGCAAATTGAGCGCCGGTATCTAAGCCTAGAGCAAAGGTTGGGCCATTGCCGTGCAGGGCCCGAAAATCAAGACTTTAGGAGGAGTTGGTCGGACAAGCGGATGGGGTGTGTGGCGCTTTCGATACAGCGGATGTGACAGTTTGTGCCAGATGCGAGACAGTCTGTGACTGACAGGTCGCGCCAGCATTGCAAAGGCGGTTGGGCTGGAGGATGCTGGGCTTCACCCAGTTGCCCTGCAAGCACAATTGTGGTGAGGGATTGTCTGTGGCGAAGGGATAAATCCCCTCGCCACAAGTTAAGTGTCAAGCACGGGTCCGGTGTTCGACAGTTGCTTCAGCAGGAGAATAATAAGAAATGCACAGCAACCATTTGAGTCGCCATGCCCAACAGGTCCTGACGGTCACCCAGGGCAAGGCCCATCTGCAGGGGCCTGGCAGCGATCCGTCGATTGCCCGTTCCTGGCTGCGCTGCCTCGAGGATTACCACCTCGACCCGGCCCAGAACCTGGCGCCGACGGTGCTCGAGCATGGTCGGGTGCTGGAAAGCCGCGAGCGCCTGCAACAGGTGCTGCACATCGCTGGTAATGAAATGACCAGCCTGCACCAGCAACTGTCCGGTGCCGGCCACGCGGTGTTGCTGACCGACGCCCGGGGCGTGATTCTCAACTGCGTCACCGCTCCCAGCGAACGGAAGATTTTCGAACGAGCCGGTCTCTGGCTCGGGGCCGACTGGAGCGAGGCCTGCGAAGGCACTAATGGCATTGGCACCTGCCTGGTGGAGCGCCAGGCGCTGACCATTCACCAGGAAGAACATTTTCGCGGTCGCCACACCGGCCTGACCTGCTCGGCCAGCCCGGTCTTCGACCCCCATGGCGAACTGCTGGCGGTGCTCGACGTCTCCTCGGCCCGACCGGACGTGTCGCGCCAGAGCCAGTTCCACACCATGGCGTTGGTGAATCTCTCGGCGAAGATGATCGAGAGCTGCTATTTCCTGCGCTGCTTCGACAATCAATGGCTGCTGCGCTTTCATCTGCAGGCCGAGTCCGTAGGGTTGTTCAGCGAAGGGCTGCTGGCGTTCGACGGCGAAGGGCGTATCTGTGCCGTCAACCAGAGTGCGCTCAACCTGCTGGGGCACATTCGCGGCGGCTTGCTGGGGCAACCGGTAGAAGCGTTTTTCGATTGTTCGCTGGACGAATTGCTGGGCCGGGCCAGCGTCCACGCCAGCGCCAGTTGGTCGCTGCGCACCCGTGACGGTCGGCATTTGTTCGCGGTACTGCGTGGTCAGCCTCGCAGTGTCCCGGTTCCACTCGCGCCGCCACCCAAGGTGACTGAGCCGCCGCGACTGTCGGGTATCTGCCTGGGGGATGCGCGATTGCAGGAGCATTTCCGCAAGGCGCTACGGGTGTTCGAGCGCGATGTACCACTGCTGGTCAACGGTGAAACCGGTTGTGGCAAGGAAGCCTTCGCCAAGGCCGTGCACCAGGCCAGTCAGCGCGCCGGGAAAAATTTCGTCGCCCTCAATTGCGCGGCCATCCCCGAAAGCCTGATCGAGAGCGAGCTGTTCGGCTATCGCGGCGGCAGTTTTACTGGGTCGCGCAAGGAAGGCATGCGCGGCAAGCTGCAGCAGGCTGACGGTGGCACCTTGTTCCTGGATGAAATCGGTGACATGCCCCTGGCCTTGCAGACCCGCTTGCTGCGGGTGCTGGAGGATCGCCAGGTGGTGCCCATCGGTGGTGAACCCGAGGCGGTTAATGTGCGCATCATCAGCGCCACCCACCGGCAATTGCTTGAGCGAGTGCAGGACGGCAGTTTCCGCGAAGACTTGTACTACCGGCTCAACGGCCTGGAAATCCCTTTGCCGGCGTTGCGCGAGCGCAGCGACAAGGCGCAGTTGCTGGATTTTCTGCTGGCCGAAGAAAGCGTCACCGAGGCGGTGTTCATCGACGAGCCGGCGCGCCGGGCGCTCCTGGCGTTCGACTGGCCGGGCAACGTGCGGCAGATGCGCAACGTGCTGCGCACTCTCGCCGCATTGTGCGACGGTGGCAGGATCGGGCTGGAGGACCTGCCAGCGATGATTCGCCAGGCACGACCGGCGTTGGAGGGCACACCCACATCCGAACATCCGCTGGAAGATGCGGAGCGGCTGGCCTTGCTCAATGCACTGGAACAGACCCGCTGGCACATGACCAACACGGCCGAGCAGTTGGGTATCAGCCGCAATACCCTCTACCGGAAACTGCGCAAACACGCGATCGCTCGCTGAGCCCGGATCCCACGGCCACTGAAAATCCCCTGTGGGAGCGGGCTTGCTCGCGAAAGCGGTGTGTCAGTTGACGCATCTGGTGGATGACACACCGCATTCGCGAGCAAGCCCGCTCCCACAGCGTTCGGTGGTGCTCACTGGCCTGTGAGCATCAGGTAGCTCCAAATACAAAAGATGCGATTTCTCCCTCCCTACGCTAACCTGCGGCCATGTTTTACGAGGTCGACTATGCACATCCATATTCTCGGTATTTGCGGCACTTTCATGGGGTCGATGGCGGTCCTGGCCAAGGAGCTTGGCCATCACGTGACCGGTTCCGACGCCAACGTCTACCCGCCGATGAGCACCCAACTGGAAGCTCAGGGCATCGAACTGACGCAGGGCTATGACCCCGCGCAGTTGGACCCGGCACCGGACCTGGTAGTCATCGGCAACGCCATGTCCCGTGGCAACCCGGCGGTGGAGTACGTGCTCAACAAAGGCCTGCCGTATGTGTCCGGGCCGCAGTGGTTGGCCGATCACGTGTTGCAGGGCCGTTGGGTCCTGGCCGTGGCGGGGACACACGGCAAGACCACCACCAGCAGCATGCTCGCCTGGGTGCTGGAGCACGCGGGCATGAGCCCGGGTTTCCTGATCGGTGGTGTGCCGCAGAATTTCTCGGTGTCGGCGCGCCTGGGCGCTACGCCGTTCTTCGTGATTGAAGCCGATGAATACGACAGCGCGTTTTTCGACAAGCGTTCGAAATTCGTCCACTACCGCCCGCGCACGGCGATCCTCAATAACCTGGAATTCGATCACGCAGACATCTTCCCTGATCTGGCGGCCATCGAGCGGCAATTCCACCATCTGGTCCGCACCATCCCGAGCGAAGGCCTGGTGATTCATCCAACCACTGAGCCAGCCTTGCAGCGGGTCATCGAGATGGGCTGCTGGACTCCGGTGCAGACCACCGGCGTGGGCGGGCAGTGGCAGGTGAAGTTGCTGAAGGACGACGGTTCGCAGTTCGAAGTGATGTTCGAGGGCCAGTCCCAAGGCGTCGTGGAGTGGGAACTGACCGGCCAGCACAACGTCGCCAACGCTCTGGCCACTTTGGCAGCGGCGCGTCATGTAGGCGTGGTACCGTCGATGGGTATCGCCGCGCTGAGCGCGTTCAAGAGCGTCAAGCGCCGCATGGAAAAGGTCGCCGAAGTACGCGGTATCACCATCTATGACGATTTCGCCCACCATCCGACCGCCATTGCCACGACCCTCGATGGTTTGCGCAAGCGTATTGGCGATGCGCCGTTGATCGCGATCATCGAGCCGCGCTCCAACTCGATGAAGCTCGGCGCCCACCGCGATGGCCTGCCGGAGAGCGTGGTCGATGCCGACCAGGTGATCTGGTACGCGCCGGCCAACCTCGGTTGGGACCTGGGAGCCACGGCCGCGTTGTGCACGGTGCCGTCGATTGTCAGCGATTCCCTGGAGGGCATCATCGAACGCGTGAAGAGCCAGGCCCAGCCCGGCACTCACGTGGTGATCATGAGTAACGGCGGCTTCGGCGGCCTGCATGGCAAACTGGCTGAGGCGCTGAAATGAGCAATGGCCCGGAACGCATCACGCTGGCGATGACCGGTGCGTCCGGCGCCCAGTACGGCTTGCGCCTGCTCGATTGCCTGGTGCGTGAGGACCGCGAGGTGCATTTCCTCATTTCCAAGGCCGCGCAGTTGGTGATGGCGACGGAAACCGACGTGACCCTACCGGCCAAGACCCAGATGATGCAGGCCTTCCTCACCGAATACACCGGCGCGGCAGCGGGGCAGATCCGGGTGTATGGCAAGGAAGACTGGATGTCGCCGGTGGCATCGGGCTCCGGCTCGCCGGCGGCCATGGTGGTGGTGCCGTGTTCCACCGGGACGCTGTCGGCGATTGCCACCGGGGCCTGCAACAACCTGATCGAACGGGCCGCGGACGTGACGCTCAAGGAGCGTCGCCAGTTGATCCTCGTGCCGCGGGAGGCGCCGTATTCGAGCATTCATCTGGAGCACATGCTCAAGCTGTCGAATATGGGCGTGACCATCCTGCCGGCCTCGCCGGGCTTCTATCATCAGCCGCAGACCATCGACGACCTGATTGATTTCGTCGTCGCGCGGATCCTCAACCTGCTGAATATCCCCCAGGACATGTTGCCGCGCTGGGGCGAACACCACTTGAGCAGTGATGAATAAGCTGCTGATCGTGCTGCTGGCGCTGCAACTGACCGGTTGTGCCACCGCCCGCACCCTCGACGCCGCCAAGCCCGGTGCGCCGGTGGTGTATGCGGGCACTCGCCTGGACCTTTACGCCCTCAACGGTGGCTGCTGCGCGAAGGACCGCTTTGGCGCCGAAGCCCCGAGCTACCCCGGTGTTGACCTGCCGGGCAGTGCATTGCTCGATACCTTGTTGCTGCCGTTGTCGTTGTTTACGGCGATGGGGGTGGGGTTCCGGGCGACGGGTGGGTTGTAACACCACAGAGCCCAATGGCGATGAGGTATCTGTGGCGAGGGGATTTATCCCCGCTGGACTGCGAAGCAGTGCCCTTCGGTCTGTCTGATACACCGCAGGTTCAGGTTTTGGGGGGCGCTTTGCACCCTAGCAGGGATAAATCCCCTCGCCACAAAAGCCCAGCAGCCCTCAGGTCATTTACCCAACTTACGCAGCTCATCCGACTCCACCACCCGCACCCCATCCTGTTCTTCCAAGGCCAGGCGCCACATGGCGCGGGCCAGTTGGCAGGCTTCGATACCGTGATACTTGCCGGGAATCAGCTTTGACAAGGGCCCGGCCAGTTGCTCGGCCAGCCGAGGCTCGACGCGGTCGCCCAACAGCAGGGAAGGGCGGCAGATCGTCAGTTGCGGCCAGTCCTGGGCCTTGAGCGCTGCTTCCATCTCGCCTTTGACCCGGTTGTAGAAGATCGACGACTTTGCATCCGCACCCAGGGCACTGATAACGATCAGGTGCCGTGCCCCCAGTTCCCGGGCGCGCTTGGCAAACGCCACCACCAGGTCCAGGTCCACTGCACGAAAGGCCTGTTCGGAACCGGCTTTCTTGATGGTCGTACCGAGGCAGCAAAAGGCTATGTCGATTTGGCCGGCAAGTTGCGGCAGGACCTGGGCCGGCTCCCCGACCGGATTTTCCAGATGTGGATGTTCGGCCAGTGGCCGGCGGGAAGGTGCCAGGACCCGGCTGATGGTCGGCTCGTTGAGCAGCCGGTCCAGCAGGTGTTCCCCGGTCAATCCGGTAGCGCCGGCGAGCAAAACATGCTGAGGCGTCAAGTACATAGTGTTTCCCCCTTGATACGGTTCAGCTTAGTTGCTCTTTTTGACATCGTCGTTCAGTGCAGCACTTTGCAATGCTTTTCGCGCCTGCAATTTACGCAGCAGTTGCCAGTGGGAAAGGACCGTTCTCGGGGCCCAGATCTGTGGCTCGGAGGCCTCGAAATTATCCGCCTGCTCCCGTTCGGCCACGGTGGCCTTGGCGAGCTTGAAGGCCTGCTCAAGGTCGTCGGTCTGATTCAGCGCCTGAGCGAACAAGGCATCGCCGAAATAGGTGAAGTTGGCTTCCTCGGAGCAACCGAAGGACACCCGGTCGGCCCGTGAAGCAGTCATGACCAGGGTGCGTTCATCCTTGATCGCCGGGATGAAACCGCCGGAGTAGCAGGCCGAGATCACCACGATCTTGTCGCGGTTCTTCAGCGGTGCCAGCACCACCGCCAGTTCGTCGGCGGGCAGGTCGGCCAGTTCCATGCGTGGCTGGTCGAGCACCAGCTCATGTTCGCTGGTGCCATGGCTGGTCAGGTAGATGAAGATCAGGTCTTCCGGGCCGCTGCGTTCGGCCAGGGTGTTGGCGGCGCGGCGCAGGCTTTCGCGGGTCGCCATGGGTCGGTCGCCCAGGTGATCGCGATGATTGACCAGGCGGATCTGGCCGAACGCGCCGAAACGGCTTGCGAGCATGTTGGCGACATAGTCGGATTCGCGCAGGAACACGCTCTGCTTGCCGTCGCCGCCCAGGGTCAGGCTGTACAGTTCCACCGCCGGTGTCGACGCCGGAATCTGCGCCAGGGCGTCATCCAGCAGACGGCCCTGGGACAGCAGGCCGAGCTCGAGTACGTCCGGGAGCAGCTTGCCATCCGCATCGCGCACCCGCTGGCCGTTGGCCCAGGTGCCGCTTTGCACCGTGCCATCGGTCAGCACCAGGGTGCCGCGCCCGTGGTAACTGTCGTTTTCGAACTCGCCGATGTAAAAACTGCCATCGGGCAGGTTCAGGCGGCCCTGGCCGGTAAAGCGCCATTCATTGAAGCGGCCGAGGTAATGGCTGCCATCGGCGCCGATCAGCTCGCCCTTGCCAGTGAGCGCGCCGTCCTTGAACTGGCCGATCCAGACATCGCCGTCGGCATTTTCATAGCGGCCGCGACCGTTGAGCTGGTTGTTCTTGAAGCTGCCGACATAGACATCGCCGTCGGCGCTGTTGAACGTGCCTTTGCCCTGCAACTGGCCATCGACGAAATGCCCGGTGAACTGATTGCCCGCGGCATCGAAGCGCTGGCCGTCTCCATTGGGCTTGCCATTGACGAACGGGCCCTGGTATTGGCTGCCATCGGCAAGCTCCAGGCGGCCGAGGCCTGAATAGCGGTCGGCCTTGAACTCGCCACGGTAGGTCACGCCGTTTTCCTTGAGCGTGCCTTCGCCGTCCCGGCGTCCCTGCTTGAAGCCGCCGGTATAGCTGCTGGTGGGCGTGTCGAGACGGCCCTGGCCGTGGAACAGGCCCTGCTGGAACTGGCCGCGATAGACCTCGCCATTGCTGCCGTGCCATTCCCCGACGCCATGCCATTGGCCTTTGTCGAATTGCCCGGAATACCAGCTGCCGTTGGGGTAGTCGACGCGTCCCTGGCCCTGCAACAGCCCATTTACCAGATCGCCGCGGTAGCGTCCGCCATCGGGCAGGCGTGCGTCAGGCGGCAACAGTGATTCGCCATCGCCGCAGGCGGCCAGCAACAGGGTCAAAGCCAGGGGAAAAAGTAAGCGCATAACGGGATCCAGGTAATCAGGCGACGAGTATGCCGCAGCTATGCGCGATAGAACCAGAGAAGCGCTGCGAAACTGCCTGGGCGGTTTCGCATGCGTGAAGGGGTTACACGAAGCAGAGCGACAGGGGCTCGGCGATGTAGGCCGGCTTGTCCGAGCCTTCGATCTCCAGCGTGGCGGTGGCCTTGAGCAGCCATTGGCCGGGTTTTTTCTCGGTGGCGTCCACCAGGTCGACCTTGAGCCGGACCTTGGAATCGACCTTCACCGGCTGGATGAAGCGCACGCTGTCCAGTCCGTAGTTGACGACCATTTTCACGCCTTCAGGCAGGATCAGGATGTCTTCCATCAACTTGGGCATCAGCGACAGCGACAGGAACCCGTGGGCGATGGTGCTGCCGAATGGCGTCTGGGCGGCCTTGACCGGATCGACGTGGATGAACTGAAAGTCGCCTGTGGCTTCGGCGAACAGGTTGATGCGGTCCTGGTCGATAGTCAGCCAGTCGGAACGTCCGAGTTCCTTGCCGACATAATCTTTGAGTGCTGCAACGGGAACATAGGGCATTGAGACTCTCCTTGGTTCAACGGTTCTATCTTTGGTATGGAGCAGGTGGCCTCCGGGGAACCACTGTAGATCAACATGACGCACAGGGAAGGTCACTGACCATGCTTTTTACGAATGCCGGTCCATAGCCTGGGCGTGCTTATAATGCGGGCGCTTTCATTGGGTAGAGGTTGCAGGGGAGAGGACGGATGTTGCTACGGGGCCTGACCTGGCTGGTGCTGTTTCAATTGCTGGGCACCGCCATCAATCATTTGTTCTTGCCGGTGCTGCCGGGGCCGATCATCGGCCTGCTGCTGTTGCTGGGCTATTTGATCGTCCGTGGCGAAGTCGCCGAGCCATTGAGCCTGGCCGCCGGCAGCCTGCTGCGTTACCTGCCGTTGCTGCTGGTGCCGCCGGCGGTGGGAGTGATGGTCTACGCGCGGGCCATCGCCGCCGATTTCTGGGCCATCGTCGGCGCGCTGGTGTTGTCGCTGGTCCTGTCCATGGCGTTCACCGGGGTGTTGATGCAGCGCCTCGGCCGGCGTCACATCGCTGCCGTGGAGGAGGACACGCCATGATCCTCGACTGGCAGGGCGCCTGGGCCTCGGTGATCCATCATCCGCTGTTCGGCATCGGCATTACCCTGGGGGCCTATCAACTGGTGCTGGCGGCTTTCGAGAAGACCCGCTGGGTATTCCTGCAACCGGTGTTGATGTCGATGGTGCTGCTGATCGGTGTGCTGGTCAGCTGCGGCATCACCTACGCCGAATACCGCAAGAGCACTGAAATCCTCAGCATCCTGCTGGGGCCGGCCACGGTCGCGCTGGCGGTGCCGCTGTACCTGAACCTACGGCGGATCCGGCAATTGTTCTGGCCGATCTTTACTACGCTGGTGATAGGTGGGGTGTTTGCCACCGGTTCTGCGGTGTTGCTGGGCTGGGCGTTCGGCGCCGAGCACATGATCCTGATGACCATGGCGCCCAAGTCGGTGACCTCGCCGATTGCCATGCTGGTGGCCGAGCAGATCGGCGGCGTAGCGGCCATGGCGGCGGTTTTCGTCTTGATCACCGGGGTGCTCGGGGCGATCCTGGGCCCGAGTATCCTGAGCCGGCTGGGCGTCCACAGTCCTGAAGCCCGGGGCATGGCCCTGGGCCTGACGGCTCACGCGGTGGGGACATCGGTGGCGTTGCAGGAAAGCGAGGAGTCCGGCGCTTTTGCGGCGCTGGCGATGAGTCTGATGGGCGTGGCCACGGCGGTGCTGCTGCCGCTGGTGGTGTCGATGACGGTCTAGGAAATAGTTATGAATTTGCCGCTTTTTCCGTTGAACACTGTGCTTTTTCCCGGCTGCATTCTCGATTTGCAGATATTCGAGGCGCGCTACCTCGACATGATCGGGCGCTGCATGAAAAAGGGCGAAGGGTTCGGGGTGGTGTGCATCCTGGACGGGCAGGAAGTCGGTATCGCGCCGCAAGGCTATGCACGGGTCGGCTGTGAGGCGCTGATCACCGACTTTTCCCAGCAGGACAATGGGCTGCTGGGAATTCGTGTGCTGGGCGGGCGCCGCTTTATCGTGCACGGCAGCAGTATCCAGCCCGACCAGCTCACCGTGGCCGAGGTCGAGTGGCTGGAGGATGAGCCGGAACAACCGCTGCAGGACGAGGATGCCGACCTGGTGGCGTTGCTCCAGGCCCTGGCCGAGCACCCGATGGTCGAGGCCCTGAACATGGGCACCGAGGCGACCGGTCAACAATCATTGGCCAATCAATTGGCTTACCTGCTGCCGTTCAATGAACTGGACAAGATCGATCTGCTGCAACTGGATGATCCGCAGCAGCGCCTGGACGCGATCCAGGCATTGCTCGATGAGTTGCAAGGCGAATTGTTCGCCTGACCCAGCCGGGCTTCTGTGGGAGCGGGCTTGCTCGCGAATGCGGTGTGTCATTCGACACATGTGCTGGATGACCCACCGCATTCGCGAGCAAGCCCGCTCCCACAAGAGGCCTGGTCGTTAGTAGGCATACCTCAACATCCCATGAGGCAGATGCCGCAGAGCGAAGAAACTGAACGCGGCCACCAGCGCCGGCAAGATCAGCCACCAGATTTTCGGCGGCATGGCGGGCAGTGGGGTCTGGCGTTGGCTCAACCACAGGATGGCGGCGCAGACGCAGGCGGCGAGCATCGCGCCGGCGAGGATGTCGCTGGGCCAATGGGCTCCCAGGTACACCCGGGACAAGGCAATCGCCAGCGCCGGCAGGCAGCCCAGCAGCAGCCAGGTCAGGCGCAGGCGTGGCGGTTGTCCGCGACCGGCCAGGACCGCGAGTGCCAGGAACAGCGCGAACGAGCCGGAGGCATGACCGCTGGGCATGCTGTAGCTGGTCAGTGGGTCGGTGAGGATTTCCGGACGCACGCGGGCGAAAAAGTGCTTGAAGCCGGTATTGGCCAGGGCAGTGAACAGCATCGTGGCACCGGCGAAGATTGCCTGTCGCCATTGGCGCGCCAGTAACAGCAGTCCGGTCAGCAGGGCGCTGAAGATCAGCATGAAGCGGAATTCGCCGATCAGCGTGAAGGTCACGGCGATTTCGTCCAGGGTCGGGCTGCGATGTTCCTGGACCAGGGCCATCAACCCTTGGTCGAAGGCCGTCAGGTAGCGGAAACCGATGAACAGGCCGAGCAGGATCACCAGGCCCAGGCCGGCAATCAGCGCCGTGGCGTGTCGATGCCGCCGCAGGCTGCTGTTGACACTCAACCCGATCATGACCGCGATGCTGCCGATGACAATGCCGGCCTGTAGCCAGAAGCCTTCGGGCAGCGGCAGGCGAATCGCTGCCCCGGTGGCCCAGCCCGGCAACAGGTACGCCACGCTCCAACCCGACGCGGCCAGCAGGCTGACGGCGGCAAAACGGGGGAAGGGCATGTCGCACATCCCGGCCACCATCGGCAGCATCGGTCGCAACGGGCCGATAAAACGCCCCACCAGCAGACTGGCGATGCCGTAGCGCTGGAAATAGCTTTCCGCCGCACTCATCCATTCCGGGTGGTGCCGCAGCCCCGGCAGGCGTCGGATGTTCTGGTGGAAGTGCCGGCCCAGGAAGTACGATACCAGATCCCCGAGCAAGCCCCCGAGCAAGCCCAGCAACAGTGTCTCGCCCAGGGACAAGGCACCACTGCCGGCCAGCACCGCGACGGCAAACAGCAGCACGGTGCCCGGTACGATCAACCCGGCGATCGCCAGGCATTCCACGCACGCCACGATGAACACCGCCACCGCCAGCCATTGTGGGTTGGCGGCCAGCCAGCCAGTAATGCTATCGAGCCATGGGCCCATAGGTACAACTCCATTGAATGTGCATTGTTATTGTGGGAGCGAGCCTGCTCGCGATAGCGGTTTGTCAGTCAATATCGGATTCTACTGATCCGACGCCATCGCGAGCAGGCTCGCTCCCACGGGGTTTCGGCGCTGAACGAAAATCTGTGGCCACCGAAAATCCAATGTGGGAGCGGGCTTGCTCGCGAAGGCGGTGTGTCAGTCGACATCAATTCTGCTGACCCGACGCTTTCGCGAGCAAGCCCGCTCCCACAGGGGGCGGCGGTGTTATCAAGGCAGCAAAAAATAATCGCGCCCCTCGACCTGTCCACGCCGCAAGGGGTTGCGGGTGCACCATGGTGCATAGGCGGCGTCGACGAAACGGTAGGGCAGATGCTCGTCGCGGCCCAATGGGATGCCCAGGCGGGTGGTCTGGATCACATTGACCGTCGGCACCGCCACGTCTTCCACCAACAATCGCTCGGGGTCGAAGCGTTTGGCGTCCCATTCCGGCACCTTCAGCCCCAGGGCCTTGCAAAGCAGGGTCTGTCCGGCGCAGAGCTTCTGCGGTGTGCGTGGGCGGCTCTGGGCGTCGGGGTTGTTCAGCAGCATCTGCGCCAGGCTCTCCGGGCCGGAGATAGCGTCGACCCAGGGGTACGCCGATTTGATCAGCACCGCATTGCCCGGGCCCTGGGCGCTGAAGTTCAGCGAGTCGCCGCCCCGGGCGTAGTACATATAGATGTGGCCGCCGTCGAGGAACAGAGCCTTGCGTTTTTCGGTATAGCCCAGGGAGGCGTGGCTGCCCTTTTCGGCGAAATAGTAGGCTTCGGTCTCGATGATGCGGGCGCTGAGCCACAGGTTGCCGACCTTGTGGCGAATGACTTTGCCCAGCAGGTCCTTGGCGAGCACCTGGGCGTCGCGGTCGAAGAAGGCGTGGGGCAGGGCGTTTGGCGTATGAGGCGAATCGGTCATGACAGTAGACGAACTGAGGCCAAAGGAAGGGCGATGATAGCAATGGAAATCTTAATCGCCGCTGAACAGGTGAAATTCCTGACAGTTTTGTGCCTCCGCCGGTCACCACTGTGAGTCCATGCTGTTAGTCGAGGGTTACGACAGCTATAATCTGCCGCTTTCCTCTTCGCCAAGACCACACAGACCATGACTGAGTCCGTTCTTGACTACATGACCCGCCTGGGTCACGCCGCTCGCGAAGCGTCGCGCATCATCGGCCGTGCCAGCACCGCGCAGAAAAACCGTGCCCTGCAAGCCGCCGCCAATGCGCTGGACGCCGCTCGCACCGAGTTGTCCGCCGCCAACGAGCTGGACCTGGCCGCCGGCCGGGCCAATGGCCTCGAGCCGGCCATGCTCGAGCGACTGGCGCTGACCCCGGCGCGCATCGACGGCATGATCGTCGGTCTGCGTCAGGTGGCGGCCCTGCCTGACCCGGTCGGGGCGATCCGCGACATGAGCTACCGGCCATCGGGTATCCAGGTCGGCAAGATGCGCGTGCCCCTGGGCGTGGTCGGGATCATCTACGAGTCGCGGCCGAACGTGACCATCGACGCCGCGAGCCTGTGCCTGAAGGCCGGTAACGCGACCATCCTGCGTGGCGGTTCCGAGGCGATTCATTCCAACCGTGCCATTGCCGCCTGCATCCAGCGTGGCCTGGCCGAGGCCGGGCTGCCGGCCGCCGTGGTGCAAGTGGTGGAAACCACCGACCGCGCCGCTGTCGGCGCGCTGATCAGCATGCCCGAGTTCGTCGATGTCATCGTGCCGCGTGGTGGCAAGGGCCTGATCGAACGGGTCAGCCGCGATGCCCGTGTACCGGTGATCAAGCATCTGGACGGCATCTGCCACGTCTACGTCAGCGCCCACGCCGAGCTGCCAAAGGCCCAGCGCATTGCCTTCAACGCCAAGACCTATCGTTACGGCATCTGCGGTGCCATGGAAACCCTGCTGGTGGACCAGGCCGTCGCCCAGGAATTCCTACCAGCGATGGCCGCTCAGTTCCGCGAAAAAGGCGTCGAGCTGCGTGGCTGCGAGCGCACCCGGGCGATCATCGAGGCGGCAGAAGCCACCGAAGAGGACTGGAACACCGAATACCTGGCGCCGATCCTGTCGATCCGCGTGGTCGACGGGTTGGATGAAGCCATCGAGCACATCAATCGTCATGGTTCGCACCACACCGATTCGATTGTCAGCGAGCACCAGGGCGAAACCCGGCGCTTCGTGACTGAAGTGGATTCGGCGTCGGTGATGATCAATACCCCGACCTGCTTCGCTGATGGCTTTGAATACGGATTGGGCGCCGAGATCGGCATCTCTACTGATAAGCTGCACGCCCGCGGCCCGGTGGGCCTCGAAGGGCTGACCTGCGAGAAGTACATTGTGGTCGGTGATGGCCAGTTGCGCGGACAGGAGCCGGTCTGACTTGGGCGACCTCGACCCGTCAGCCGCTGTGACGACGACAGCCCTGCCCCGGCGCATCGGTATCCTGGGCGGCACGTTCGACCCGGTGCACATCGGCCACTTGCGCGGTGCGCTGGAAGTCGCCGACGCCCTGGGCCTCGATGAGCTACGCCTGACGCCCAACGCCAGGCCGCCTCACCGGGATACGCCGCAGGTGTCGGCGCAGGACCGTCTGGCGATGGTCGAGTGCGCGGTGGCCGGAGTGCCGCCGCTGGTGGTGGACGCCCGCGAATTGCAGCGGGACAAACCGTCCTACTCCATTGATACCCTAGAGCTGATGCGTGCCGAAATGCCCGCCGACGCCCAGGTTTTCCTGCTTCTGGGCTGGGACGCGTTTTGCGGCCTGCCCACTTGGCACCGCTGGGAAGAGTTGCTCCAGCATTGCCACATCCTGGTGTTGCAACGCCCGGATGCCGATAGCGAGCCGCCGGATGCCTTGCGCAACCTGCTGGCGGCGCGCTCGGTGAGCGACCCGCTGGCCCTCAAGGGGCCGAGCGGACAGATTGCATTCGTCTGGCAGACGCCGCTCGCGGTATCCGCCACCCAGATCCGTCAACTGCTGGCCAGCGGTAAGTCGGTACGTTTCCTGGTGCCCGACGCGGTCCTGGCCTACATCGATGCGCACGGGCTGTACCGTGCGTCGAACTGAACGAGGTTGCTTCAAGGCACGTGAATGCGTGTAGCGAAGCGCCCGAATATACGAGCAAAACGAGTTTTATATGACTGACAAAGACGTAAACAAAGTAAAGCGCAAGGGCACTTTCAAAAGCGCCCCGCTGCCTGTTGAGGCCCATACCGGTGCCGTACTGGCCGGCGAGGAGCTGGTCAAGGTGGCCGTTGCCGCCCTGGAAGACGTCAAGGCCCAGGACATCCAGGTGATCGACGTTCGTGAAAAGCAGAGCATCACGGACTTCATGATCATCGCCACCGGTACCTCCAACCGCCAGATCGGCGCGATGCTGGACAAGGTCCGCGAAGCGGTCAAGGCCCAGGGCATCAAGCCGCTGGGTGAAGAAGGCAAGGGCGACAGCGACTGGGTCCTGCTGGATATGGACGATGTCATCGTGCACATGATGACCGCCTCGGCACGTCAGTTCTACGACCTGGAGCGCCTGTGGGCCGGTGCCGAGCAGAGCCGTGCGGCGGATGCCCGTCACCACAGCCCTGAAAACACCCATGAGCACTTTACCAAGCTCAACAAAGACCAGCAGTAAGGGATCGCTGTGCGACTGCGCCTGATCGCCGTCGGTTCCCGCATGCCCAAGTGGGTGGAAGAAGGCTGGCATGAATATGCCAAGCGTCTTCCTTCCGAACTGGCCCTGGAACTGGTGGAAATTCCGCTCAACACCCGTGGGAAGAACGCCGACGTGGCGCGCTTCATTCGCCAGGAGGGCGAAGCCATGCTGGCCAAGGTCGGGCCGAACGAGCGCATCGTCACCCTCGAGGTCCACGGCAAGCCCTGGAGCACCGAGCAACTGGCGGTCGAGCTCGATCGCTGGCGGCTGGACTCGCGCACGGTGAATTTCATGGTCGGCGGCCCGGAAGGGCTGGCGCCGGAAGTCTGTGCCCGGGCCGATCAGCGCTGGTCGTTGTCGCCTCTGACGTTGCCGCACCCGTTGGTGCGGATTCTGATCGGTGAACAGTTGTATCGTGCCTGGACAGTCCTGTCCGGGCACCCTTACCACAAGTAATCCTGCCCTCATGCCTCAGCCGATCCGCATCAAGGACCACGAAAAAGACGCCCGCCTGGTGCGCAGTCGCGTCGTGTTCGGCGCCATTACGGTGGTGACGCTGATCGGCGTGCTGATTGCGCGGCTCTATTTCCTCCAGGTGATCCAGTACGAGTACCACTCGACCCTGTCGGAAAACAACCGGGTGCATGTGCAGCCGATCCCGCCGACCCGTGGTTTGATCTTCGACCGCAATGGCGTGGTGGTGGCTGACAACCGCCCCAGCTTCAGCCTGAGCATGACCCGCGAGCGGTCCGGCGACTGGCAGCAGGTGCTGGATGTCATCGTCGAAGTGCTGCAACTGACGCCCGAGGATCGGGCCATCTTCGAAAAACGCATGCGTCAGGGGCGTCGGCCGTTCGAGCCGGTGCCGATCCTGTTCGAGTTGACCGAAGAGCAGATTGCTCTGATCGCGGTGAACCAGTTCCGCCTGCCGGGCGTCGAGGTGGTGGCGCAGTTGGTGCGTCATTACCCCCAGGGGGCGCACTTTGCCCACTCGGTCGGCTACATGGGGCGGATCAACGAGAAAGAGCTCAAGAGCCTCGATCCGGTCAACTACAGCGGCACCCACCACATCGGCAAGACCGGCATCGAGCGCTTCTACGAGCCCGAGCTGCACGGCCAGGTGGGCTACGAAGAAGTCGAGACCAACGCCCGCGGTCGCGTGTTGCGGGTGCTCAAGCGCACCGACCCGATCCCCGGCAAGGACATTGTCCTGAGCCTGGACATCAAGTTGCAGGAAGCCGCTGAAGCGGCCCTGGGCGGACGCCGTGGCGCCGTGGTGGCGCTGGACCCGGCCACCGGCGAAGTCCTGGCGATGGTCAGCCAGCCGAGTTTCGACCCGAACCTGTTCGTCACCGGCATCAGTTTCAAGGCCTATGCCGAGTTGCGCGACTCCATCGACCGGCCCCTGTTCAACCGTGTCCTGCGCGGCCTCTACCCGCCAGGCTCGACCATAAAGCCGGCCGTGGCGATCGCCGGGCTGGACGCCGGCGTGGTGACCGCCTCGAGCCGGGTCTTCGACCCCGGTTATTACATGCTGCCCAACTATGACCACAAGTACCGTAACTGGAACCGTACCGGCGACGGCTATGTGGACCTGGAAACGGCGATCATGCGTTCCAATGACACCTACTTCTATGACCTGGCCCATAAGCTGGGGATCGATAGGTTGTCGTCCTACCTGGGCAAGTTCGGCATCGGCCAGAAAGTCTCCCTGGACATGTTCGAGGAATCGCCCGGCCTGATGCCCTCACGGGAATGGAAGCGGGCGACCCGTCGCCAGGCGTGGTTCCCCGGTGAAACCCTGATCCTGGGGATCGGCCAGGGCTACATGCAGGCAACGCCGTTGCAACTGGCCCAGGCCACTGCCCTGGTGGCGAGCAAGGGCAAGTGGCATCGCCCGCACCTGGCCAAGACCATCGAAGGCCAGCCGCCCGTGGACCCGGACCCGATGCCGGACATCGTCCTGCACAATCCGTCGGACTGGCAGAAGGTCAACAACGGCATGCAGCAGGTGATGCACGGCGCCCGGGGTACGGCGCGCAAGGCGGCGATCGGCTCGCCTTATCGCATCGCCGGCAAGAGCGGTACGGCCCAGGTGGTCGCGATCAAGCAGGGCGAGAAGTACGACCGCTCCAAAGTCCAGGAGCGCCATCGCGACCACGCCTTGTTCGTCGGCTTCGCCCCGGCCGACAACCCGAAGATCGTTGTTTCGGTGATGGTCGAGAACGGTGAGTCCGGTTCCGGTGTCGCCGCGCCCGTGGTGCGCCAGGTGATGGATGCCTGGCTGCTGGACGAGCACGGCCAGCTCAAGCCCGAATTCGCAAGCCCCACCACCGCGGAGGCTACGGCCCGTGAAGAATAATTTTGACCGGATCCTTTCCAGCGAAGATGTGATGCGCCGTCGCGCCACGCTGTTGCAGCGCATGCACATCGATGGCCCGCTGCTGGTCCTGCTGCTGATCCTGGCCGCGGGCAGCCTGTTCGTCTTGTATTCGGCCAGCGGCAAGAGCTGGGACCTGCTGGCCAAGCAGGCCACCTCGTTCGGCATCGGCCTGGTGTCGATGATCGTCATCGCCCAGCTTGAACCTCGTTTCATGGCGCGCTGGGTGCCGCTGGCCTATGTGGTCGGCGTGAGCCTGTTGGTGGTGGTGGATGTAATGGGCCACAACGCCATGGGGGCCACGCGCTGGATCAATATCCCTGGGGTGATCCGCTTCCAGCCTTCGGAATTCCTGAAGATCATCATGCCGGCGACCATCGCCTGGTACTTGTCCAAGCGCACCTTGCCGCCGCAGCTCAAGCACGTGTGCATCAGCCTGATGCTGATCGGCATCCCGTTCATCCTGATCGTGCGCCAGCCGGACCTTGGCACTTCATTGCTGATCCTGGCGGGGGGAGCCTTCGTGCTGTTCATGGGCGGGTTGCGCTGGCGCTGGATCTTGAGCGTGATCGCCATCGCGATACCGGTGTCGGTCGCCATGTGGTACTTCGTGATGCACGACTACCAGAAGCAGCGCATCCTGACCTTCCTCGACCCGGAAAGCGACCCATTGGGCACCGGCTGGAACATCATCCAGTCCAAGGCCGCCATCGGCTCCGGCGGGGTATTCGGCAAGGGTTGGCTGATGGGCACCCAGTCGCACCTGGACTTCCTGCCGGAAAGCCACACCGACTTCATCATCGCCGTGATGGGCGAGGAGTTCGGCCTGGTGGGGATCTGCCTGCTGCTGCTGATCTATCTGTTGCTGATCGGCCGGGGGCTGGTCATCACCGCCCAGGCGCAGACCTTGTTCGGCAAGTTGCTGGCGGGCAGCCTGACCATGACGTTTTTTGTTTACGTTTTCGTCAACATCGGTATGGTCAGTGGCCTGTTGCCGGTCGTGGGGGTGCCGTTGCCCTTCATCAGCTACGGAGGAACTTCGCTGGTGACGCTACTGTCAGCGTTTGGGGTCTTGATGTCGATCCATACCCACCGCAAGTGGATCGCGCAGGTTTGAATAAGGTGAAGAGTTCAATGCAAGCAATGCGTGGCTGGTCGGCGCGACATGCGTGGGTCGGCCTGATCGGCCTCCTGGGCGGTGCGTCGCACGCCTTGGCCGGTGAATACGAAGGCTCGCCCCAGGTGGCCGAATTCGTCGGTGAAATGACCCGCGACTACGGCTTCGCCGGTGAGCAACTGATGGGGGTGTTCCGCGAGGCTGAACGCAAGCAGTCGATCCTCGACGCGATCTCCCGGCCCGCCGAGCGGGTCAAACAGTGGAGCGAATACCGGCCGATGTTCATCACCGAGGCGCGCGTCGCCCGGGGCGTGGACTTCTGGCGCCAACACGAGGCCGCCCTGGCCCGCGCCGAGCAGGAATATGGCGTGCCGGCCCAGGTCATCGTGTCCATCATCGGCGTCGAGACCTTCTTTGGCCGCAATACCGGGAATTTCCGGGTGATCGACGCGCTGTCGACCCTGGGCTTCGATTACCCGCCGCGGGCCGAGTTCTTCCGCAAAGAACTGCGCGAGTTCCTCTTGTTGGCCCGCGAGGAGCAGGTCGACCCGCTGACCCTCAAGGGGTCCTATGCCGGGGCCATGGGCCTGCCGCAATTCATGCCCAGCAGTTTCCGCGCCTATGCGGTAGATTTCGATGGCGATGGCCACATCAATATCTGGACCAACCCGACCGATGCCATCGGTAGTGTTGCCAGCTATTTCAAGCGCCACGGCTGGGAAGCCGGTCAACCGGTGGTCAGCCGTGCCGACGTGCGAGGCGAGCAGGTGGACGAAGGCCTGAGCGAAGGCATCGAGCCGACGAAAACCGTCGGGGAGTTGCGGGCGCTGGGCTGGTCGAGTCATGATGCGCTGCGTGACGACATGCCCGTCACCGCCATCCGCCTGGAAGGCGAGCAGGGCCCTGAATACTGGATGGGTCTGAAGAATTTCTACGCAATTACGCGTTATAACCGCAGTGTGATGTACGCCATGGCTGTGCATCAACTGTCTGAAGAGCTGGTCAAAGCACGGGGCGTCAAATAATGCAGGCATTGCCTACCTATCAACCCCTGAACGCCAGGCCCTTGAAGTTCGTGGCACTGGCTGCGCTGTCGCTGTTGGTCGTCAGTTGTTCGACCAGTCGCGCACCGACCCAGAAAAACACCACCGCCGTGCGCGCCATGCCGGGCCTGGACATCAACCGTGCCCACAAGGACGGCGCGCCGTGGTGGGACGTGGATGTCTCGCGCATTCCCGACGCCACCCCGACCCTGCACACCGGCCCCTACAAGGCCAACCCGTACACGGTGCTGGGCAAGACCTATTTCCCGATGGCCGACTCCAAGACCTACGTCGCCTCGGGCACAGCGTCCTGGTATGGCACCAAGTTCCATGGCCAGAACACCGCCAATGGTGAGGTGTATGACCTGTACGGCATGAGCGCGGCCCACAAGACCTTGCCGTTGCCCAGTTACGTGCGGGTGACCAACCTGGACAACAACAAGAGCGTGATCCTGCGGGTCAATGACCGTGGGCCGTTCTATTCCGACCGTATCATCGACTTGTCGTATGCGGCGGCGAAAAAACTCGGTTACGCTGAAATCGGCACCGCGCGGGTCAAGGTCGAGGGCATCGACCCGCAGGAATGGTGGGCCCAGCGTGGCCGTCCGGCGCCTTTGATGCTCAACGAGCCAAAAGTGGCGCAAAATGCCGCGCCGACGGTGACGGCATCCACCGGCACGGTCGAACAATGGACACCGCCGCCACAGCAACACGCCGCGGCCGTAGTGCCTGTGCAGTTGGATGCAAAAAAAAACGCTTCTGCAACAGCGTCTGGCCAGTATCTGCAGGTGGGCGCGTTCGCCAACCCGGACGCTGCCGAGCTGCTCCGGTCGAAGCTCAGCTCGATGGTGAGCGCTCCGGTGTTCATCAGCTCGATCGTGCGCAACCAGCAGACACTGCATCGGGTGCGCCTGGGGCCGATCGGCTCTCCGGGTGAAGTCCAGCAGGTGCAGAACAGCGTGCGCCTGGCCAATCTCGGTTCGCCGAGCCTGGTCACTGCCGAATGATTGATTGAAGGCCCGCTTGCGGTTCGAGCGGGTCCGGTTGTTGGCTCCATGAATAACAAAAGCCCGGCAAGGGATGTGAGTGAGCAACTTAATACGCGGCGGCCCGTCAAGAAGGCTGCCTGTTCAGTATTGCCTCCGGGCAGTCCATTAGCGATTTCGAGAGACGGATGAACATTACCACCTTTGCCAAACGCCTTTGCCTGTTAGTCCCGCTGCTTCTTTCACCTGCCGCGTTCGCGGTCGAGATGATGCCGTCGCCTCCACAACTGGCGGCCAAGGCCTTTGTGCTCATGGACGCCAGCAGCGGCAATGTGCTGGTCGAGAGCAACGGTGACCAGCGCCTGCCACCGGCCAGCCTGACCAAGCTGATGACCGCCTACATCGCGACCCTGGAAATCCGTCGCGGCCAGATCGGCGAGAACGACCCGGTGACCGTCAGCGAAAATGCCTGGCGCACCGGCGGTTCGCGGATGTTCATCAAGGTCGGCTCGCAGGTGACCGTCAGCGACCTGCTGCACGGCATCATCATCCAGTCCGGCAACGACGCCAGCGTCGCCCTCGCCGAGCACATCGCTGGCAGCGAAGACGCGTTTGCCGACATGATGAACAAGACGGTTGCCGACCTGGGCATGACCAACAGCCACTTCATGAACCCGACCGGCCTGCCGAACCCCGAGCACTACTCGTCGGCGCATGACATGGCGGTCCTGGCCCGGGCGATCATCCACGAAGACCCGGCGCACTACGCCATTTATTCCCAGAAGGAGTTCTTCTGGAACGGTATCAAGCAGCCCAACCGCAACCTGTTGCTGTGGCGCGACAAGACCGTCGACGGCCTGAAGACCGGCCATACCGAAGAGGCCGGCTACTGCATGGTGTCTTCGGCAGTGCGTGACGGCATGCGCCTGATCGCCGTGGTGTTCGGTACCAACAGCGAAGTGGCCCGTGCCGCTGAAACCCAGAAGCTGCTGACCTACGGTTTCCGCTTCTTCGAAACCCAGACCTTCTACCAGAAGGGCACCGAACTGGCCCAGGCCCAGGTCTGGAAAGGCACCAGCAGCCAGGTTAAAGCCGGCCTGGCCGAAGACCTGACCATGACTCTGCCAAAAGGCCAGCTCAAAAAGCTCGCTGCCAGCATGACCCTGAACCCGCAACTGACCGCCCCCATCGCCAAAGGCGACGTGATCGGTAAGGTTGAAGTCAAACTGGAAGACAAAGTGGTGCACAGCGCCGACTTGATCGCGCTGGATGCGGTCGAGGAAGGTGGTATCTTCCGCCGCATGTGGGATAGCATCCGGCTATTCTTCTACGGCTTGTTCAACTGAATCGAAGGTTGACTGCACGGCCCCGTTCCTGTCCGGTGCGGGGCCTTGTTCGTTTTCACGTCTACGAGGCCGTTACGCCATGACAGACTCAGAAGTAAAGGCGCCAAAGATCGAATTTCCCTGCAAGGACTATCCGATCAAAGTGATTGGCGACACCGGAGTGGGCTTCAAGGACAAGGTCGTTGCCATTCTGGAAAAACACGCCACCGTCGATCTCCTGACCCTGGCCGAGCGCCAGAGCAGCAACGGCAAGTACACGACGATCCAATTGCACATCGTTGCGACTGGCCAGGAGCAGCTGTACGACATCAATAGCGAGCTGCGGGCGACCGGCGTCGTGCACATGGTCTTGTGATGCCGGGCACGCTGGGCTTTCGCGAGCTGGGTCAGATGGCTTACGAGCCGGTCTGGCATGCCATGCAGCGCTTTACCAACGAACGAGGCAACACCGCCGAAGACGAAGTCTGGCTGGTGGAGCACCCGCCGGTGTTCACCCAGGGCCAGGCCGGCAAGGCCGAGCATCTGCTGCTGCCGGGGGATATTCCAGTGGTGAAGGTCGACCGGGGCGGGCAGGTGACTTACCATGGCCCCGGCCAGTTGGTTGCCTACCTGTTGCTGGACGTGCGCAAGCTGGGGTTCGGCGTGCGCGAGCTGGTAACGCGCATGGAAAGCTGCCTGATCGAGTTGCTGGCCAGCTACGGCGTCACGGCGCAGGCCAGGCCGGATGCGCCGGGGGTCTACGTCGACGGGGCGAAAATCGCCTCCCTGGGCCTGCGGATCCGCCACGGTTGTTCGTTTCACGGCCTGGCGTTGAACGTGGACATGGACCTTTCGCCGTTTCGACGGATTAATCCCTGTGGCTACGCGGGGCTGGCGATGACCCAGCTGCGCGATCACACAGGATCGATTGAATTTGCCGAGGTAAGTGCCCGGCTGCGCGCGCAGCTCGTCAAACACCTCGACTATGCTGAGCAGACGACCCTTACGGGCGGAATCGACTGATATGACTACTGATGCAGTGCAAACCATGATCCCGACGCAGGACGTTACCGAGCGTCCGGCCCCACGTGCCAAGGTCGAGGCCGGCGTCAAGCTGCGCGGCGCCGAGAAGGTTGCGCGCATCCCGGTCAAGATCATCCCGACCACCGAATTGCCGAAGAAGCCTGACTGGATCCGCGTGCGCATTCCGGTGTCCCCGGAAGTCGACCGTATCAAGGCCCTGCTGCGTAAGCACAAGCTGCACAGCGTCTGCGAAGAAGCCTCCTGCCCGAATCTGGGCGAGTGTTTCTCCGGCGGCACCGCGACCTTCATGATCATGGGCGACATCTGCACCCGTCGCTGCCCGTTCTGCGACGTCGGCCACGGCCGGCCGAAGCCGCTGGACGCAAGCGAGCCGGAAAACCTGGCCGTTGCCATTGCCGACCTGAAGCTCAAGTACGTGGTCATCACCTCGGTGGACCGCGATGACCTGCGTGACGGCGGTGCCCAGCACTTTGCCGATTGCATCCGTGAAATCCGCAAGCTGTCGCCGAACGTGCAACTCGAAACGCTGGTGCCGGACTACCGTGGTCGCATGGACATCGCTCTGGAGATCACCGCTGCCGAGCCGCCGGATGTGTTCAACCACAACCTGGAAACCGTGCCGCGCTTGTACAAAGCTGCGCGGCCGGGTTCGGACTACCAGTGGTCGTTGACCTTGCTGCAGCGCTTCAAGCAGATGATGCCGCACGTTCCGACCAAGTCTGGGCTGATGCTGGGCCTGGGGGAGACCGACGAAGAGGTTATCGAGGTCATGAAGCGCATGCGTGAGCATGACATCGATATGCTGACCCTGGGGCAGTATCTGCAGCCTTCGCGTAGTCACTTGCCGGTGCAGCGGTTTGTGCATCCGGATACCTTTGCCTGGTTTGCCGAGGAAGGGTACAAGATGGGCTTCAAGAATGTGGCTTCGGGGCCTTTGGTGCGGTCTTCGTATCATGCCGACGAACAGGCGAAACTGGTTAAGGCTGAGTTGTTGGGGTCTTGATTTAGCTTTGGGGTTTGGTGGGGTGGTGTGTATATCCGTTGCTGCGGTAACGGCTACTTAGGGTTCCGCCCTTACGGCGGCTTACTTTTTTTCAAACGCCAAAAAAAGTAAGCAAAAAAGGCTTGGCCCCACCACTCGGTGCCTCGCCTAGGCTCGGCATGCCCTCACTCCGACATTGCTCCGTGGGCCCGCCGCGAAGGGCCATCCATGGCCCAGCGCGGCTAACCCGGCATCCATGCCGGGTTGCCCACTACGCAATGCCTGCGTTCGGCCGTCGTGGTTAACGGGGCCTGAAGATCAAAAGCAAAAGCAAAAGCAAAAGCGAAGTGGTTTAGCTGATCTGTCTTTGAAGCGTACATGCTCCTCCTGTGGGAGCGAGCCTGCTCGCGATAGCGGTGGCTCTGTTTGCATGAAGCGACGGATCTGCACACCAATCAGACCCCACAGGGAACCCCACGAATGCCCCTTCACCCCATCCAGACCCTGTGCCCCCACCAACCTGTTCCGGCCTTGCCATCCGAAGGGCTGATCGGTGTGATCGCACCCGCCGGCCCGGCCCCGTTGGACACGGACAAGGCGGTGCAGTGGATGCGCGCCCGTGGTCATGAGCTACGGATATTCCCGGGGGTCTATGAGAAGGACGGTTACCTGGCCGGCAGCGACGATACGCGGCTCAACGACCTGCACGGGGCCTTCGCCGACTCTGAGGTCAATGCCATCATCTGCCTGCGTGGCGGCTACGGCACGCCCCGTCTGTTGGATCGTATCGACTTCGAGCTCTTGCGGTGCAACGCCAAACCTTTCGTCGGCTACAGCGATATCACTGCGCTGCACCTGGCTATCAGCCGTTACGCGGGCTTCGTCACCTTCCATGGACCGCTGCTCAATGCCGATCTCCTGGGCGACAAGGAGCCCTCGACGGTCACCTCGTTTTTCAGCCTGCTGCGTGGGCAGTTGAAGGTGGGCGATGTGCTGAGCCATCCAGATGCTTACCCCTTGACCACTGTCTGGTCTGGTACCGCCCATGGCCGCCTGCTGGGGGGCAACCTGTCGATCATTGCGGCGACTATGGGCACGCCTTATCAGATCGACGCCGAAGACGTGATCCTGTTCATCGAAGACGTCAACGAGCCGCTGTATCGGATCGACCGATTGCTGACCCAGCTACGGTTGGCGGGTACGTTGCAGAAGTTGCGCGCAGTTTTGGTGGGCGACGTTGCCGGGGTGGATGGCGAGGCGCTGAACCGGTTGCTCAGGCAGACCTTCGAGCCATTGCGGATCCCGGTGCTGTCCGGCTGGCGCAGCGGTCACTGCGATCCGAACCTGACCTTGCCCATGGGTGCATTGGTGAGTCTGGATGCGGGGGAGAAGAGGTTGGTGTTGGAGCAGGATGTGGTGACCACACGCTAATCATGTGTCGTCCGTGACTCAGTCTTCGCGAGCAAGCCCGCTCCCACAGGGATCGCATTCCTTCATGGAAACACGATCATCTGTGGGAGCGGGCTTGCTCGCGAAAGCGGCAGCGGCCATTAAGACAATCTTCAGCGGCTACGCAACGCCTCCAGCAGCTTGTGCGTCGGATACCCATCCGCCGGCCAGCCGAGCGATTGCTGGGCGCTGCGGATGGCTTTGCGGGTGTTGGCGCCGATGATGCCGTCGGGGTTGCCGGTGTCATAGTTGCGTGCGCTCAGCAGCGTTTGCAATTCGATACGTTCGCTGCGGCTCAGGGGCAGGTCGTCCTTGGGCCACTGGCCATAGACCAGCCCGCCGCCGCTGAAGCGCTCCGACAACAGCCCGACCGCCAATGCGTAGGATGACGAGTTGTTGTATTTGAGGATGGCGCGGAAGTTGTCGAACACCAGGAACGCCGGGCCTCGGTAGCCAGCCGGTAGCAGCAGTGCTGCTGGCAGTTGTCGGTCGCCCGGAGGAATCGGCATGCCGTCGTAGGTCGATACGCCCAACCGCATCCATTCGGAAAATGGCTTGCGAGTCGTGCCGTCGGCCAGGGAGTAGTCGAAGCCTTCTTTGAGCTCTACTTCGAACCCCCACGGCTGACCGCGTTGCCAGCCGGAGCTTTGCAGGTAATGCGCCGTGGAGGCCAGGGCGTCGGTGGAGCTGCCCCAGATGTCGCGACGGCCATCGCCGTCGAAATCCACCGCGTGGGTGTTGTACGTGGTGGGGATGAACTGGGTCTGGCCCATGGCGCCGGCCCAGGAACCAAGCATTTTTTCCGGGGTGATATCGCCCTGTTGCAGGATTTGCAGCGCGGCGATCAGTTGTGCGTGAGCAAAGCCCGGGCGCCGTCCTTCATAGGCCAGGGTCGCCAGGGAGTTGATGACGGACTTGGTGCCCTGGAACTGGCCAAAGTTGCTCTCCATGCCCCACACCGCCACCAGCGCCTGGCGATCGACACCGTAGCGCTGCTCGATGCTTTGCAGAATCTGGGTGTTCTGTTGAATCAGCGTCTTGCCTTTGTTGACCCGCAGCGGCGACAGCGCGCCATCGAGGTATTCCCACACAGGGCGGGTGAATTCCGGCTGGCTGCGATCGGCCTTGATCACGCTCATGTCGGGGCTCACACCGATAAAGGCGCGATCGAACAGGTCGGCACGGATACCGGCGGCCAGTGCTTCCTTGCGAAAGCCGGCCTGCCATTCGGCGAAGGTCTGGGTCGGGACGATGTCCAGGTTTTCACCGGTAGGCACTACGGGCGGCACCACGGCCGGGGCGGTCACTGCAGGAACGGTCTGGAGCGGTTGGGCATCGGCGGCGGTGGGTTTTTCTGCGCAGGCGACAAGCAGTGCGAAGCTTGTGGCGGCCATCAATTGGCGCAGTGGCCAGCGGCGGGTAAGACAAAAGGGCATGCAGGGGTCCAGAAATGCAAATCAGGTGCTGACCTTATCATGGGCAGGGTGTAAAGGGCTTGTCCGGATGTTTCAAGCAGCCAGAAAGCAAGAAGCCTCCCAGTTGTCAGACTGGAAGGCTTCGCGGCGGTAGCTGCCTTCCCTTGGCGGGTCGTTCCTGACGGCTGCGGAACAGGGGCTGGGCGATGATGGACTTGGCCTTGTTGGGGCCATGCCTGGATGGCTTTTTGCTCATGGTGGATCTCTCGTGGGGGTGGTTTGCGGGGCAAATCATGGGACAGAGTTGGGGGGTTGTCCAGTCCCGGCAGCGTGCTTCAATTGTCAGTAAGTCGTACAAAGTTGTGGCGAGGGGATTTATCTGTGGCGAGGGGATTTATCCCCGTTGGGACGCGAAGCGTCCCCATTCGAACTGTCTGATACACCGCAGTGGCAGGTTTCAGGTCTGCTGCGCAGCCCAGCGGGGATAAATCCCCTCGCCACAAAGGCATCTGGCAGAGCGGTGGGTTATTCGGCAGGCAGCGCCAGCCGCTGCCCGGCCATCAGCAGGGACAAGCGACTGAGGCTCATCCACGGCGATCCGGCGGCCTGGCCCTTGATCTGTGCGTCGATGCGCTGGGCCTCCAGCAGCAATTGCGCCCAGCGCGGGGCTGAATAGCGTTGCAGCGCCTTGCTCATCAGCGGCTTGCGCTTGTCCCACACGGGCGGACGGGCCTGGCTGAAGGCTTTGTCCAGCGGTACACCCTGGCTGTATTGCAATGACAGGTTCGCCAGCAGGCGCAGTTCCCGGGCCAGGGCCCAGAGGATCACCGGCGGCTCGACGCCTTCGCCGCGCAGGCCTTCGAGCATGCGCAGGGCGTGGGCGGCTTCGCCGTTGAGGATCGCATCGGTCAAGCCGAAGACGTCGAAACGCGCGCTGTCGGCCACGGCGGCTTGTACCGTTTCCACGGTGATCTGGCCGCCCTCGGCCATGAGCTTGAGTTTCTCGATTTCCTGGGCGGCAGCCAGCAGGTTGCCTTCGACCCGGGCGGCGATCAGCTCCACCGCATCCTGGCTGGCCGACAGCCCGGCCTGGGACAGGCGTTGGCGGATCCAGCTCGGCAGTTGGCTGACGTCCACCGGCCAGATCTGCACGAACTGGGTCTGCGGGCCTTCGACCAGCGCCTTGCCCCATTTGGTCTTTTGCGCGCTGCCGTCGAGTTTCGGCAGGCTGATGAGCAGCACCGTGTCCTCGGCCGGCCTCGAGCAGTACTCGATCAGCGCGGCGGCGCCCTTGTCACCGGGTTTGCCCGAAGGCAAGCGCAGTTCCAGGAGGCGCTTTTCGGCGAACAGCGACATGCTCGCCCCGGCCTGCAGCAACGTGCCCCAATCGAAACTGGCGTCGGCAGCGAACACCTGGCGTTCGTCAAAGCCTTGCTGGCGGGCGGCGGAGCGAATGGCGTCGGCGGCTTCCTGGCACAACAGCGGGTCATCGCCACTGATGACATAGACCGGCGCCAGAGCGCCTTGCAGGTGTTTGCCGAGTTGGGCGGGGGCGAGCTTCATAAGAGCGGGCATGTGGGGCGCCGAAGCGCCTCACTAAGCTTATTCAGCCGGGATTTGCATGGGCGACTGTTGCGGGGTTTCCGCCTCAGCCTTGCGTGCCGCTTCCAGCGCCTCGGCTTCAGCCTTGGCCTTGGCGTCGGCGGTCTGTTGCAGCTGTTCCAGCTGGCTCGGGCTCAGCTGTTGCAGGCGCAGCATCATGCGCTGGACCAGGTCGCGACGCATTTCCTCGCGTACCTCGGTCGACTCCTGGTCGGAACCTGTGATGTTGTTGCCGTCGTGCAGGTAGACCTTCTGCACCTGCAACTTGTCGTCCAGCAGCACCAGGCCGTTCCGACCGCGGATCTCATAGCTCAGCACGCTGTTCAATTCGTACTCGGCCGAACGACCGGCGCCGGCGTAGCTCAGGCTGCGCTGGGTTTGTTGTTCACGGGTCAGCACCAGCTTGTAGGGCGCACCGCTATAGACTTTCACCCCGCTGTTCTCCAGCGTCTCGCGCAGCATCTTCACGGTGCTGCCGTAGGCGTCGCGTGCGCTGAGATCCAGTTCATTGATGGCCAGCTCGGTGGTGCCGGTGCCGCGCAGCTGGAAGCCGCAGGCGCTCAGCAGGACCGTCAGGCACATGACCAGCAGATTACGTTTCATCATCTTGTTGCTCCCCTTGAAACCTATGGGCCGGCAGTGCGGCCCCGGCAGGTCATATTCGGCGCCTGGTCCATGACCGGGCGCCCGATCCAATTAGCTTGCGACGATGTTGACCAGTTTGCCGGGCACGACGATCACTTTACGGATCGTCAGGCCATCGACGAAGCGCAGCACGTTTTCATTGGTCCGTGCGGCCGCTTCGACTTCTTCGCGCGTTGCAGTGGCCGGCATGTCGATCTGACCGCGCAGCTTGCCGTTGACCTGGATGACCAGGGTCAGGCTGTCCTGCACCAGCGCGCTTTCATCCACCACCGGCCAGCCGGCGTCGATCACCGGAGAAGCGTGGCCCAGTTGGTTCCACAGTTCATGGCTAATGTGCGGTGTGATCGGAGCCAGCAACAGCGTCACGGCTTCCAGGCCTTCGTGAACCAGCGCGCGATCCTGTTCGGTCGCCTGCGCGGCTTTCTCCAGCACGTTCATCAGCGTCATCACCTGGGCGATGGCGGTGTTGAATTTGTGGTTCTGGCCGACATCATGGCTGGCCTGCTTGATGGCCAGGTGGATCGAGCGGCGAATGGCCTTCTGTTCGTCGTTCAGGCTCGCGACGTCCAGTTTGCCTGGCAGGCCTTGGACGACGTGAGCCTGGGCCAGGCGCCAGACACGCTTGAGGAAACGGTGCGAACCCTCGACGCCGGAGTCGGACCACTCCGCGCTCATGTCAGGTGGCGAGGCGAACATCATGAACAGGCGGCAGGTGTCTGCGCCGAACTGGTCGATCATCGACTGCGGATCGACGCCGTTGTTCTTCGACTTGGCCATCTTCTCGGTGCCACCGATCTCCACCGGCAGGCCGTCTGCGATCAGCTTGGCGCTGATGACCTTGGCCTTGCTGTCGCGTTCGAGTTCGACATCGGCCGGGTTGAACCAGGTGTAGGCACCGTTGGCTTCGCGACGGTAGTAGGTTTCGGCTACCACCATGCCCTGGGTCAGCAGATTCTTGAACGGCTCGTTGGAGCTCACCAGGCCTTCGTCACGCATCAGCTTGTGGAAGAAGCGCGCATAGAGCAGGTGGAGGATGGCGTGTTCGATGCCGCCGATGTACTGATCCACCGGCAACCAGTGGTCGGCGGCGGATTTTTCCACCAGGCCGCCTTCATAGTGCGGCGAGGCGTAGCGGGCGTAGTACCACGAGGACTCGACGAAGGTATCCATGGTGTCGGTTTCACGCTTGGCCGGAGCGCCGCATTTCGGGCAGTTGCACTCGTAGAATTCGGGCATGCGCGCAAGGGGCGAGCCGGCGCCGTCGGGAACGACGTCTTCCGGCAGGACCACGGGCAATTGATCTTCCGGTACCGGTACGTCACCACAGGTAGCGCAATGCACGATCGGGATCGGGCAGCCCCAGTAACGCTGGCGGCTGATGCCCCAGTCGCGCAGGCGGAACTGGGTGCGGGAAGCACCCAGGTTTTTCTTGATCAGGGCCACTTCGATGGCGTCGAACGCGCCGGCGAAATCCAGGCCGTCGAATTCACCGGAGTTGATCAGCTCGCCGTGTTCGCCATAGGCGTCCTGCCAGGGGGCCGGGGTCTGGTCACCGGCGCTGGTGCGGACCACGGTCTTGACCGGCAGGTTGTACTTGTGGGCGAACTCGAAATCGCGCTCGTCGTGGGCAGGTACCGCCATGACGGCGCCATCGCCGTAGTGCATCAGCACGTAGTTGGCGACCCACACCGGGAGTTTTTCGCCGGTCAGTGGGTGCTCGACGAACAGTGAGGTCGGTACACCTTTCTTTTCCTGGGTGGCGACGTCGGCTTCGGCGACGCTGCCGCCCTTGCATTCGGCGATGAACGCCTGCAGCGCGGGGTCGTTCTGCGCCGCCAGGGTCGCCAGCGGATGCTCGGCGGCCACGGCCACGTAGGTGGCGCCCATCAGGGTGTCCGGACGGGTGGTGAAGACCTTCAGGGTACCGGCCTCGCCGATGGAGGCGACGTCGTAGGGGAACTGCACTTCCATGCCCCGGGACTTGCCGATCCAGTTGCGCTGCATGGTCTTGACCTGCTCGGGCCAGCCGGTCAGTTCGTCGAGGCTCTCCAGCAGTTCATCCGCGTAGGCGGTGATCTTGAAGTAGTACATCGGGATTTCGCGCTTTTCGATCAGCGCGCCGGAGCGCCAGCCGCGACCGTCGATCACCTGCTCGTTGGCCAGTACGGTCTGGTCCACCGGGTCCCAGTTCACGGTGCCGTTCTTGCGGTAGATCACGCCTTTTTCGAACAGGCGGGTGAACAGCCATTGTTCCCAGCGGTAGTAGTCGGGCTTGCAGGTGGTGACTTCCCGGGACCAGTCCACCGCCAGGCCCAGGCTGCGCAGCTGGGATTTCATGTAGGCGATGTTTTCGTAGGTCCACTTGGCGGGCGCCACGTTGTTCTTCATCGCGGCGTTTTCCGCCGGCATGCCGAAGGCGTCCCAACCCATGGGTTGCAGGACGTTCTTGCCTTGCATGCGCTGGTAGCGGGAAATCACGTCGCCGATGGTGTAGTTGCGCACGTGCCCCATGTGCAGCTTGCCGCTGGGGTAAGGGAACATCGACAGGCAGTAGTAGGTTTCCTTGCCTGGCTGTTCACTGACTTCAAAGGACTTTTGCTCGTCCCAGAACGACTGGGCGGCGGCTTCGATTTCACGGGGCTGATAGTGTTCGTGCATGGCTACTTTTGTACTGAATGGGGTGGCCCAATCCTCTTCGTTGCCATGCTGGACGCAGACGACGCCGAATACGGCGCTTTCGATGCCCAGCGGAGCTGGAAGTGGAGTTACAGGAAGCGCCGTAGCATACATGACCGCGCTCGGCGGAGGGAAACCCTGATTGCGTGTCGGGCAGTGTCGACAGCCGGCGGTGCCGGGCGTTCAGGGCCGTTGGTCGCGGCGTCCTGTCGGTTTGCCCAGCGAAGCTAAGCTTCTGAGTGGGGAGTGAGTCTTATCTTCAATGAGGTGAGGGATGGTTGAATCACAACGAGAAGTCGCTACACCGGAGTTGTATGAAAAGCTGATCGATCGTCTCGGGGTGGCCCTGGACGCTGCAAGAACCGCCGGACGCTTGCGTGATGAACGTCCGGCAGAGCTGGAACTGCGTGGCTTGAGCCCCGCAGAGTTCGAACTGGTCAGGGCTTACCTCGAACAGGTCGGACATCAGGCCCGCACAAGCGGGGCCCAGGTACTCCAGCGTCTTGATGCGCCCCGTTCGGCCAAGGTTGTCTGGCTCAAGGATCGGACGCCCGACAAGGATGCTGTAAAAGTCCGGTCGCTACAGTTCAAGTAAAGCCGGATTCACGCGTTGCGCTTTTTTGGTCCAAGCTTTTGATTCAGGTTTCTTTCGAATCAGTTGTCGCTTTGCGTCAACCCACCTAGGCTTCGGGCATCTCTGGAGATGCCCGATGCCATTTCGCTATTTCATCAAACAATTGCTACTGCCGCCCGGCATTCTTTTGCTGCTGTTGGTGCTTGCCTGGTGGTGGCGCAATTCCCGGCCGCGCCTGGCGCGCCTGTGTTTTATCGTCGGCTTGGGCGGTTTCTGGCTGATGAGCCTGCCCGTGGTGGTGCAATGGGGCGCCAAGGCGCTGGAGCGCCAGCCGCCACTGTCTCGCAGTGAATGGGCGACCCTGGCCCAGCGTGCCGATGCCATCGTGATACTGGGATCGGGCCGTGAGCGTGGCGACCTGGCCTGGGGCGCCGCCGACCAGCCCACCGGTGTCGGCCTGGAGCGCCAGCGTTATGCGGCGCGGTTGGCCAAGGCATCAGGGTTGCCGGTGCTGGTGACCGGTGGTTTGCACTATGGCACCCCGCCCAGTGAAGCGAAGTTGATGGCCGATTCGATGTTGGATGATTTTGGCGTCACTGTGCGTTGGCAAGAGGGGCTCAGCCGTACCACTTGGGAAAACGCGCAGATGAGCGCCGGGATCCTCCACCCGGAAGGGATCCGTCGCGTCGTGGTGGTGACCCAGGCTTGGCATATGCCAAGGGCGGTCTGGAGTTTCGAGCGTGCTGGGTTTGAAGTACTGCCGGCGCCGGTGGGCTTCCTGGGACAGGACAACGCCCGGCCGCTGGGCGGTTGGATGCCGGAGTTCAAGTCGATCTGGCAGTCCGGGCAATTGCTGAATGAGGCGGCGGGGTTGGTGGGGTATTGGGTGTTTTACCGCTGAGGTGTTACCGGATCATTCCCACGCTCCTGCGTGGGAATGCCTCAAGGGACGCTCTGCGTTCCAAATCGGGCTGGCGTCGGCCGCCAATGTGACGCGGAGCGTCACGGGCTGTATTCCCACGCGGAGCGTGGGAACGATCAAAAACCTTAAACGGTCTTGGCGATCCTGCTGGTCACCAACGCCCAACCCAGCAGCAACACACACAGGATGATCAACGGCCACGACCGCCATTGCAGATACGGCGTCAATTCGTGCATCGGCACCACTTCGCCGTACAGGATGCCGCGTTCGAATTGCGGGATCCGCGCGGTGATCTGACCGAAGGGGTTGATCAGGCCGGTCACGCCGTTGTTGGTGGCGCGAATCATCCAGCGACCGGCTTCGAGGGCGCGCATCTGGGCCATTTGCAAGTGCTGCAGCGGGCCGATCGAGGTACCGAACCAGGTGTCATTGCTGATGGTCAGCAGCAGGTCGCTGCGGGCCGAGAGGCCGGCGGCAAACTCCGGGTACACCACTTCATAGCAGATGAACGGCGCAATCTGGTAACCCTTGGCCTGCAGCAACGGCTGATCGGCCGGCCCCCGGGCGAAGTCCGACATGGGCAGGTCGAAGAAGGCGATCAGCCCGCGCAACAGGTCCTGCAGGGGCACGTACTCGCCGAACGGCACCAGTTTCTGCTTCAGGTAAGTACCGTCGCCTTCGCCGGTCACGGTGATGCCATTGAAGTAGCGTTTCTCATGCCTTACCAGTTGGCGAATCGGTACGCCGGTGATCAACGCCGAATGCCGCTCGGCAGCGAAACTGCCCATCATGTCCAGGTAGCCCTGGGCAGAGTCCTTGAGCACCGGGACCGCGGTTTCCGGCCAGATCAGCAAGTCGACGCGCTTGGAGGTAAAGCTCATATCGCGATACAGCGCCAGTTGAGCATTGAGCTGCTCGGGATCCCACTTCATGCTCTGTTCGATGTTGCCCTGGATGGCGGCAACGCTGAGCGGGTTGCCCGAGGGGCTGGTCCAGGCATGGCCCTTGAGCGCCATGCCGGCTGCCCATGGGCCGATCAGCAGGCCCACGCCCGCCGCGATAAAGCCCTTGCGTCCGGTGCGGATCAGGCGAGGGGCGTTGTACAGCAGCGCGGCAGTCAGGGCCAGGGTAAAGGAAATCAGCCACATCCCACCCACCGGCGCGAGACCGGCCAAGGGGCCGTCAAGCTGGCTATAACCGGAATAGAGCCATGGAAAGCCGGTGAGGAACCAACCGCGAAAGGCTTCCTGGCCCAACCACAGTGCGGCGAATGCCAAGGCGTCGGCCAACGGGGCTTCGTTACGGCGCAGCCAGCGCGCCCACAGCCAGGCGGGCAGGGCGAAAAACCAGGCGATGGCGGCCACGAACAGCAACATCAACAGCCCGGCGAGCAGTACCGAGGCGCCGCCGAAATTATGGATGCTGACGTAGATCCAACTGGTGCCGGCGCCAAACAGGCCAAAACCGAAGCACCAGCCCCGACCCAGGGCCTGGCGCGGCGAGAGTTCGCGCAACCCGGCATAGAACAGCCCGACGGCCAGCAGTGCCAGCGGCCATATATCGAATGGCGCCAGGGCCAGGGTGGTGATCGCACCGGCCGCCACGGCCAGCAGGTTACCGGGCCAGCCGGGGCGGGTTATCCAGCGCATGTGTATCCTTAGCGGGTCTCGCAGGGGTTAACGGCCAATGGGTGACAGGCGCAACAGGTGGATCCGGCGGCTGTCGGCGTTCAGGATGCGGAAGCGCCACGAGCCGATTTCCGTGGTTTCGTTGCGCTTGGGCAGGTGTCCGAATGCGCTCATCACCAGGCCGCCGACGGTGTCGAACTCGTCGTCGGAGAATTGGCTGTCGAAGAATTCGTTGAAGTTCTCGATCGGCGTCAGGGCCTTGATCAGGAAGTCGCCGCTGGGCAGCGGCTTGATGTAGCTGTCTTCCTCGACATCGTGCTCGTCCTCGATGTCACCGACGATCTGCTCGAGCACGTCCTCGATGGTGACCAGCCCGGCCACGCCGCCGTACTCGTCGATGACGATGGCCATATGGTTGTGGTTGGCGCGGAACTCACGCAGCAGCACGTTCAGGCGCTTGGACTCGGGCACGAAGGTGGCCGGGCGCAGCAAGTCCTTGATATTGAAACTGTCGCCGTTCTCTTGGAGGATCAGCGGCAACAGATCCTTGGCCAGCAGCACGCCCATGACGTCGTCATGGCTCTCGCCGATCACCGGATAGCGCGAATGGGCGGAGTCGACCACGGCAGGCAGGAATTCGCGGGGTGTCTGGGTCGCCTTGATGCTGACCATCTGCGAGCGCGGCACCATGATGTCCCGTACTTGCAGGTCTGCGACCTGGATGGCGCCTTCGACGATGGCCAGCGCTTCGCTGTCCAGCAGCTTGTTCTGGTGTGCATCGCGCAGCAGCTCCAGCAGCTCCTGGCGGTTTTTCGGCTCATGGGCAAAAGCCTGGGTGAGCTTGCCCAGCCATGACTTCTGCCCGTTGCTCGATCGATCTTCGCTCATAGCGATTACTCTGAATCCTTTGTCGTTACAGGTTGATGTATCAGTGCTCGTCGCCGGCGTAGGGGTCGGCATGACCCAGCTCTGCAAGCAACGTTCGTTCCAGTGCTTCCATTTCTTCGGCTTCGTCATCTTCGATATGGTCGTAACCAAGCAGATGCAAGCAGCCGTGAATGACCAGATGGGCCCAGTGGGCCTCGGAAGGTTTGCCTTGTTCCGTGGCTTCGCGCTCCACCACCGGGACGCAGATCACCAGATCCCCCAGCAGCGGGATGTCGAGCAGTTCGTCGGGCACGTCGGCGGGGAAGGACAGTACGTTGGTCGCGTAGTCTTTCTGCCGCCAGGTATGGTTCAGCTCCCGACCTTCGGGTTCGTCCACCAGGCGGATCGTCAGCTCCGAATCGGCGCTGCGTTGGCGCAGGGCCAGTTCGCACCACTGGCGGAACTGGACTTCGCTGGGGACGGCATGTGCGCTGGCCAGTTGCAGGTCAAGTTCAAGCATCTTGGCGGCTGCCTTTGCTTTCGTGCAGGTCCTCGGCGCGCTGCTCGAAGCGCTCGTAGGCTTCGACGATGCGTTGCACCAATGGATGGCGCACGACGTCCTTGGGCAGGAAATGCGTGAAACTGATACCCGGCACGTCCTTGAGCACCTGGATCACGTGGTTCAGCCCGGACTTGGTGCCGCGGGGCAGGTCGACCTGTGTGATGTCCCCGGTGATGACGGCGGTGGAACCGAAACCTATCCGGGTCAGGAACATCTTCATTTGTTCGACGGTGGTGTTCTGGCTTTCGTCGAGGATGATGAAGCTGTTGTTCAGGGTCCGGCCACGCATGTAGGCCAGCGGCGCGACCTCGATGACCTGGCGTTCGATCAGCTTGGCGACGTATTCGAAGCCGAGCATTTCATACAGCGCGTCATAGAGCGGGCGCAGGTACGGGTCGATTTTCTGGGTCAGGTCGCCGGGCAGGAAGCCGAGTTTTTCCCCGGCTTCGACCGCCGGGCGCACCAGCAGGATGCGTCGCACCTGCTCGCGCTCCAGGGCATCGACTGCGCAGGCCACGGCCAGGTAGGTCTTGCCCGTACCGGCCGGGCCGATACCGAAATTGATATCGTTGCCGAGGATTTCCTTCACGTAGCGTTGCTGATTCAAGCCGCGAGGGCGAATCATGCCTTTCTTCGTGCGCAGGGCCACGGCAGGTTCCGCCGGGGCGTGGTTGTCGAGCTCTTCGAGGGCCGATTCCTGCAGGAACAGGTGGACAGTGTCCGGCGACAGCTCGCTTCCCTTGGTTTCCCGGTAGAGGCGGCGCAGCAGGTTTTCCGCGGAGGTGGTGTGCTTGGGTTCGCCGATCAGCTCGAACTGGTTTCCGCGGTTGCGGATCTCGATGGCCAGGCGCTGTTCGATCAAGCGCAGATGCTCGTCGAATTGCCCGCACAGATTGGCGAAGCGGCGAGCCTCAAAGGGCTCCAGAATGAAACGATGGGGTTCGATGGGTGCGTTCAAGGTCGTTTTTAGCCGCCCAGGGGCAATTGAGATGAAATCAAGGATAACGCCAGTAGGCTGGGTGCGAAAGCTCTGTAAGCGGCGACGATCTGATTTTGGCGACCGGCGCAGTCCCTGTGGGAGCGGGCTTGCTCGCGAAGGCGGTGTGTCAGACAGCTCAGTGTTGAATTCCAAACCGCTTTCGCGAGCAAGCCCGCTCCCACAGGTGAGTGCTTTACTAGAGCAACGAGCCGCGCAGGGAGTGCGGTTGCGCGGAGTCGATGTGCACGTCGGCGAACTGGCCGATCAGGGCCGGGGTGTCGCAGCGGAAATTGACGATGCGATTGTTTTCGGTCCGGCCTTGCAGCTCGCCCGGGTCTTTTTTCGAATAATCGGTGACCAGAATCCGCTGGACGGAACCGACCATTTGTCGGCTGATCTCGAAACCCTGCTGGTTCAGACGATGTTGCAGGGCATTGAGCCGTTCTTTTTTCAGCTCTTCGGGGGTGTCGTCCGCCAGGTCTGCCGCCGGGGTGCCGGGGCGCTGGCTGTAAACGAACGAGTAGGAGAAGTCGAACCCCACGTCTTCGATCAGCTTCATGGTCTGTTGGAAGTCTTTCTCGGTTTCGCCGGGAAAGCCCACGATGAAGTCCGAACTGATGCAGATCCCCGGCACCGCTGCCCGCAGCTTGCGCAGTTTGGATTTGTATTCCAGCGCCGTGTGGTTGCGCTTCATGGCGGCCAGGATCCGGTCGGAGCCCGATTGCACCGGCAGGTGCAGGTGCTTGACCAGTTCGGGGACCTCGGCGTGGGCGCGGATCAGGCTGTCGGAGAACTCCAGCGGATGGGAGGTGGTGTAGCGAATGCGATCGATGCCGTCCACCGCCGCCACCACGCGGATAAGCTCGGCGAGGTCCGCCAGCCGTCCGTCGTGGGTCAGGCCGCGATAGCCGTTGACGTTCTGCCCCAGCAATGTCACTTCCCGCACGCCGTTTTCCGCCAGGTGGATGATCTCGGCGATCACGTCGTCGAAAGGGCGGCTGACTTCTTCGCCCCGGGTATAGGGCACCACGCAGAATGTGCAGTACTTGCTGCAGCCTTCCATGACCGAGACATAGGCGCTCGGGCCATCGATACGCGGCTCTGGCAGGTGGTCGAATTTTTCGATTTCCGGGAACGAAACGTCCACCTGCGGCAGCTTGGTGACACGGGCCGCGTCGATCATCTCCGGCAGCCGGTGCAGGGTCTGCGGGCCAAAGACCACGTCCACGTAGGGGGCACGGTCACGAATGGCGGCGCCTTCCTGGCTGGCCACGCAACCGCCTACGGCGATGACCATTTCCGGATTGGCCAGCTTCAGTTCGCGCCAGCGGCCGAGCTGGGAATAGACCCGGTCCTGGGCGCGTTCGCGGATCGAACAGGTGTTGAGCAGGATCACGTCCGCGTCTTCGGCGCGTGCAGTGACTTCCAGGGCCTGGTGTTCACCCAGCAGATCGACCATGCGCGAGCTGTCGTACTCGTTCATCTGGCAACCGTGGGTTTCGATGTAAAGCTTCTTGGCCATGGAGGGGTCATCACGTGATTCAAAGAACCGCGCATTATAGGGAACAAGTCCCGCGGTTCCTACCGCTGTGCGAGCAGTGGCTATGCTATAGTTCGCGCCCTCATTTTTACCTGCCGATGTGTTTCGCCCGCCATGACCAAACGTGAAGCTCCAATCTACAAGGTGATTTTCCTCAATCAGGGCCAGGTGTTCGAAATGTACGCCAAGCAGATCTATCAAAGTGATCTGTGGGGCTTCCTGGAAGTGGAAGAGTTCGTCTTTGGCGAGCGCACGCAAGTGGTCGTCGACCCGAGCGAAGAAAAGCTCAAGGCCCAGTTCGAAGGCGTGGTGCGCAGCTTCGTGCCGATGCATTCGATCGTGCGCATCGACGAAGTCGAGCGCCTGGGCACCCCGAAAATCAGCGAAGCCCGCGGTACGGTCGGCAATGTGATGCCGTTTCCGATGCCGATGCCTGAGAAGTAAGACCAGACGCTAAAAGAATGAAGCCGAGCAGTACCTGTGGCGAGGGGATTTATCCCCGTTGGGCTGCGGAGCAGCCCTAAGATTCTGTACCTCGGTGGGTCAGGCTAATGGCATCGGCTGTTGGGGCTGCTTTGCAGCCCAGCGGGGATAAATCCCCTCGCCACAGCAGGCCGGGGTAGATTCAGGGCAGCGGCGAGAAGGGCGTACGCCCGTCGGCGTTCTGCAGTTCCATCAGGTATTTGCGGAAGATTTGCCCCAGCACCTGGGTCGCCACTTCCAGTTCGTCACGAGGCATCTGCTCGGCGACTTCGTCGGCGGTGTCCAGCGCATCTTCAGCGCCGTTAACGGCCGCCATCTTCAGCACGATGTAGGCCTGGACGTTATTGGCGGGTACGCCTTCGCCATGGAAGAACATGCCACCCAGCTTGAATTGCGCCTGGGCATGGCCCTGCAGCGAGGCTTTTTCGAAATAGTTGAGGGCTTGCTTGAGGTCCCGTGGCACGGCCTTGCCTTCGTAGTAGAACTCGCCCAACTCGTATTGCGCTTGTGCGTCACCGGCATCCGCTGCTTTTTGACAGGCGTCGAGTGCCGGTGCGAGATCTTGTGGCTGGGTATTGAGCGTGCAACGGCCCACCGCCGGGATCAACAACGAGTTGCCGCCTGCCTGTGCATTCGCGAGCAGCGGCTGAAGGAGCAACAGGCAGCCCAGGGCAAGGGTGCGGCCGGTGCGGTTCATGGGAATCGACTTACCTCTGAGGGGCGCGCGGACCCTCCGGGGGATCCAATAAGCGCGCATTATGAAATAAGCAGGGCCATCCTTACAAAGTCTTTACTCGTTTTTCTGCTCCCAGAGCATGTCGATGGCTGCTTTATAGATCAATACGTAGGAAAAAAGACAAAGCGTGTCGTTAATCACTGACGCCGGCGTCAGCCAGCGTCAGTTATCCACAGGCTTATTTCATAGCGGCGAAGGCCCGTTCGGCCGCGTCGAGGGTGATCTTCAACTCGGCCTCGCCATGGGCGATGGAGGTGAAGCCGGCTTCGAACGCGCTCGGCGCCAGGTAGACGCCGCCCTCGAGCATCAGGTGGAAGAAGCGCTTGAAGCGATCCGCGTCACTGGCCATCACGTCTTCGAACGTCACGATGTCGTCGGCGCCACTGAAGTACAGGCCGAACATGCCGCCGGCCTGGGTGGTCACGAACGGGATGCCGGCCGCATCGGCGCGAATCTGCAGGCCGTCGAGCAGGCGGGTGGTGAAGTCGGTCAGCTCGGCATGGAAGCCGGGTCGGCTGATCAGGCGCAGCGTGGTCAGGCCGGCGGCCATGGCCAGCGGGTTACCCGACAGCGTGCCGGCCTGGTAGACCGGGCCCAGTGGCGCGATGCATTCCATGATGGCGCGCTTGCCGCCGAAGCAGCCCACCGGCATGCCGCCGCCGATGATCTTGCCGAAGGTGCTCAGGTCCGGCGTCACGCCGTAGTGGGCCTGGGCGCCGCCGAGAGCGACACGGAAACCGGTCATCACTTCGTCGAAGATCAAGACCACGCCGTGTTTATCGCACAGGCTGCGCAAGCCTTCGAGGAAGCCTGGCGCCGGCGGTACGCAGTTCATGTTGCCGGCCACTGGCTCGACGATGATGCAGGCCACTTCCTGACCGACGTCGGCAAGCATCTTTTCGACCTCTTCGAGATCGTTGAACGGCAGGGTCAGAGTGTGCTTGGCGAATGCCGCCGGTACACCGGCCGAGCTCGGCACGCCCTGGGTGAGCGCGCCGGAGCCGGCCTTGACCAGCAGGCTGTCGGAGTGACCGTGGTAGCAGCCTTCGAACTTGATGATGCTGTCGCGGCCGGTGTAGCCCCGCGCCAGGCGGATCGCGCTCATGGTCGCCTCGGTGCCGGAGCTGACCATCCGCACCATTTCCATCGATGGCACGATGGCGCAGACCAGGTCGGCCATTTCGGTTTCCATGGCAGTCGGGGCGCCGTAGGAGAGGCCGTGTTCCAGCTGCCTGCGCACGGCGTCCAGCACGTCCGGGTGGCTGTGGCCCAGGATCATCGGACCCCAGGAACCCACGTAATCCACATAGCGCTTGTCGTCTTCGTCCGTTACATAAGCGCCTTCGGCGTGTTTGAAGAACAACGGGGTACCGCCGACGCTCTTGAACGCACGAACGGGCGAGTTCACACCGCCGGGGATATGTTTTTGGGCGTTGGCAAACAGGGTTTCGGAACGGGACATGGTCAGTCTCTCGAAAACGGAAATTATTTGATCTTCAACAGATCGTTGAATGCGCGGGCACGGCGCGTCACTTCATGAGTGCTGTCGGCGCCGAATAGGCCATGGACCACTGCCAGCAGATCGACACCATGGGCCACCAACGGGGCGGCGTTCTCCAGGGTGATGCCGCCGATGGCACATATCGGTACATGCAGTTTGAGGCGGGCTTGTTCGAGCAGTTCAAGGTTGGCGCTGGGTGCGCCGGGCTTGGTGTTGGAATTGAAGAAGCGGCCGAAGGCGACGTAGCTCGCGCCTTCGGCGGCGGCCCGTGCAGCCAGTTCCAGGCTGGCGTGGCAGGTCGACCCGATGATCGCCTTGTGCCCGAGCAATGCCCGCACCGGCGCCAACGGCCCATCGGTTTGTCCCAGGTGCACGCCGACGCCCAGGCGCGCGGCCAGTTCGGCGTCGTCGTTGATGATCAACCGGGTCTTGTAGCGCTCGCACAGGTCACGCAGGGCTTCGGCTTCGCGCAGGCGTCGGGCCTCGTCGCTGCTTTTATCGCGGTATTGCAGCAGGGTGACGCCGCCTTCCAGTGCCGCTTCTACGTAGGCGAGGAATTTACCGGCCAGCAACTGGCTATCAGTGATGGCATAGAGGCCACGTAATTTCATTCCACTGCCCTCTGTTTCTGGCAAAAAATGTGACTGGCAAAAATGTTACGAGCAGAAATCCAGCGGCAGGCGACGTGGCACGAACTGGCCTTTGCCCAGTTTTTCGGCATCGCGCAGGGTGCGCCAGGTGTAGTCCAGGGCGCTGCGCACGGCGCTGGCGAGCTGTTCGCCCTGGGCCAATCGACCGGCCAGGGCGCTGGCCAGGGTGCAGCCGGAACCATGGTAGCTGCCGGGCAAGCGCTGGCAGGTAAATGTCTCGCGGCGACCGTCACGGCTGTACAGGCGATTATGGACTTCATGTTCGTCGCCATGCCCGCCGGTGATCAACAGGTGTTTGACGAAGGGCAGCAGTTTTTCGGCGCACTCATCGGCGCTGCCCTCGGGCAGTTCGGCGAGGATGCGGGCTTCCGGCAGGTTCGGGGTGGCAATGATCGACAAAGGCAACAGGCGTTCGCGCATGGCATAGCCGACTTCATCCTTGCCCAGGCGACCACCGCCGCCGGCGCGCAGCACCGGGTCGCAGACCGTCGGCAAATGCGGATGCGCCTGGAGCAGTTCGACCACGGTGTCGACCATCTCCAGGGATCCGAGCATGCCCAGCTTGACCGCCGCCACCGACGAATCGTTGAGCACGGCATTGGCTTGCGCCAGGACCCACTCGCGATCGAGTACGCGGAAGTCGCTTACGTTCACCGTGTCTTGCACGGTTAGCGCTGTAACGGCCGGGGCGGCATGGCAACCCTGGGCGAGCAGGGCTTCGATATCTGCCTGCAAGCCGGCGCCACCACTGGGGTCGTGGCCGGAGAGACAGAGGACAACGGGACGAGAGCTGTAGATATTCATGGTGCGCGAGCTTACCACCAAACCTCTTCGGTCGGCGCCACCGTTAAATTTCCCGGCCATTGGGTAAGCGTGTGCCGACGCAGCGTGGCTCCTTGGCTCGAAGCAACAGCTCTATCTCAATGCTTTGCTCTGGAACGCCCGTTCTAGAGCCTTCTGTCGGAGAAATTTCAATGGTGCAAGTTGGCCATCAACGGCTATGCTAAGGATGGATCCAACTCAATAACAGGTAATGCCGGCTTTACGTCTACTCAGGGAATGGGGGGCTTCCTGACTCAACCGGACAGGCCACGCTGGGGCTTAAATGCGCTATTTGCTGATGTTGCTGCTGTGCTTGTCCCCCCTGGCAAGTGCCCTCGAATTCGATGAGTCCACCCAAAGCCTGCCGCTGGGCCAGGCGCTGCAAGTATTCGAAGACGCAAATGGCACCGCCACCATCGACGACGTGCTGGCCGAGGCCGCAGCCGGTCGCTTCAAGTCCCAGGACAAGGAAACGCTGAATGCCGGTTACTCGCGGTCGGCGTTCTGGTTGAAAATCGACCTTCACTACCGCCCACACAATGTGGATGCCCAGCGCACCTGGTTGTTGGAGCTGGCCTATCCGCCATTGGATCACCTCGATCTGTATCTGCCTGATGTCGGCGGCGTTTATCGCCTGGTCCGCCAGACCGGCGATGCGCTGCCGTTCGGCGCCCGGGAAATTCGTCAGAACAGCTACCTGTTCAGCCTCGATTTTATCCCCGATCAGCACCAGGTCGTTTATCTGCGCCTGCAGAGCGAGGGATCGATCCAGGCGCCGCTGACGCTCTGGTCCAGCACTGCTTTTCTCGAACAGCAGCCGGTGCGCTTGTATGTGCTGGGGATCATCTATGGCGTACTGCTGGGCATGCTGGTGTACAACCTGTTCATCTACCTCAGTGTGCGGGACACCAGTTACCTCTATTACATCGTCTACATTGCCTCGTTCGGCCTGTACCAGTTGTCGGTCAACGGTGCCGCCGCCGAGTATTTCTGGCCGGACAATCCCTGGTGGACCAACGCCGCGACACCGTTCTTCATTGGCTGCGCGGGTCTGTTCGGCAGCCAGTTTGCCCGCAGCTTCCTGCAAACCGGCCAACATAGCCGTTGGCTCGATCGCCTGCTGTTGGGGCTGATCGTCTTCAGCGCAGGGGTGGTGGGGCTGTCGCTGATGGCCAGCTACGCCCTGGCACTACGCCTGGCGACGGCGTTGGCGCTGGTGTTCACCGTGGTGATTTTTGCCGCCGGCCTGTTCGCCTGGTGGCGTGGGCTGAGGGTGGCGCGTTACTTCATCATTGCCTGGTCGGCCTTCTTGCTGGGAGGCATCGTCAACACCCTGATGGTGCTTGGTTACCTGCCAAATGTGTTCCTGACCATGTACGCCAGCCAGATCGGCTCGGCCATCGAAGTGGCGTTGTTGTCCCTGGCCCTGGCCGACCGCATCAATGCCATGCGCGAGCAACAGGCCCAGACCCTGCTGGATGCCGGGCAGAAGCTGGAAGTGCTCAACCAGCAACTGGCCCATGGCAACAAGCTCAAGGACGAGTTTCTCGCGACCCTGACCCATGAACTGCGCACGCCCATGAATGGCGTAATTGGCTCGCTGGAGTTGATGGAAACCGTCGAGATGGACGAGGAACTGACCCAGTACCAACAGACCGCCGCTGGTTCGGCGCGGGATATGATGCGCATGGTCAACGGCATGCTGACCCTCACGGAATTGCAGGCCGGCAAGCTCAAGGTCAATCCGGCGCCGTTCAGCCTGCGCGGGGTGATCGATGTCCTGCAGGTGCAGTTCGCGGCCACTGCCCAGGCCAAGGGCCTGGATTTCAAGGTCGAGATGGCGCCGGGGCTGGCGGATCGACTGCTTGGTGACAGCTGCAAACTGACCCAGTGCCTGGAATGCCTGCTGGACAACGCCATCAAGTTTACCCGGGTGGGCGGCCTGGCCCTGCGAGTCAGCGGCAAGCCAATGGAACATGATCGCTGGGGGGTGTCCTTTGCCGTGACCGACACCGGGATCGGTTTCACCGACCTGGGCGAGGCGACCTTGTACCAGCGCTTCTTCCAGCTCGACGGCTCCATGACTCGTGAGTACGGCGGCCTGGGCGTGGGCCTGGCGATTTGCAGGCAACTGGTGGGCTTGCTGGGCGGACGCCTGACCCATTCCTCCGAGCCCGGGCGCGGCAGCCGTTTCCAGCTGGACATCGAGTTTGAAATGGCCTTGCCGATGCCGGGCCCCACGCCGTTTCCGTTCAACAGAAGGCACGGTAGCCGTCAGCCCCAGGACTGTACGGTGTTGCTGGCCGATGACGACAGCATCGATCAACTGGTCATGCGCGGCATGCTGCTCAAGCTGGGCTACCGGGTGCGCACCGCCGACAGTGGCCATGGGGCGCTGGAGATGTTGCGGAACGAGCGTTTCGACGCTGTAGTACTCGATTGCCAGTCGCCACCGTTGGACGGCGTGTCGGTCTGTTGCCAGATCCGTACCCTGGCCGGCTGTGAGGATTTGCCGGTGCTGGTGGTCGCTCCGAACCTGGACCCGAATGGTTGCCCGGCGGGCGCGTTGGTCGATTACCTGGGTAAACCAGTGAAATTCGAGGTTCTGCAGGCGATTTTGCAGCGTCGTGTGTTGTGTCCGAGACAGGGTGAAAGCGCCGACATTTAGGCGGGTATGACACTTTGTTAAGCCTGGAGGCGGTGCTTAACTGGTTCCTGCTGGCCGACCGAGGAGCCCCGTCATGAACCTGCACCAGTTCGCCGAAACCCACGATGTCACCAATCAGCCGCCCTCCCTGGACGGCGCCAATCTGTACCGCATCGACTTGCCACTGCAGCAATGGTCACAGCGTTTCGGTGCCGGCTGGGCCCAGGCACGGATCGATGAATACGGTGGGTTGGCCGGTGGGCCGCTGATGGAGGCAGGGTTCCTGGCCAACCAGAATAAGCCGGTGTTTTCCAGCCATGACCGCTATGGTCATCGCATCGATCTGGTGGAATTTCATCCGGCTTATCATCAGTTGATGCGGACCGCCATCGAACATGGCCTGCCCAGCCTGCCCTGGGCCCATCCGCAACCCGGTGCCCACGTGGCCCGGGCTTCGATGACGTATCTGCACAGCCAGGCCGAAGCCGGCACGGGCTGCCCGCTGACCATGACCTTTGCCAGCGTCCCGGCGCTGCGCCTGCAACCGGATCTGGCCGAGCGCTGGCTGCCGAAAGTGCTCGCCACCGAGTATGACCCGCGCAATGTCGGCATGGCCCACAAGACCGGGGTCACCCTTGGCATGGCCATGACCGAGAAACAGGGCGGTACCGATGTGCGGGCCAATACCACCAAGGCTTTTCCGGTGGGCGCCCGGGGGCCGGGCCAGGCCTATGAACTGGTAGGCCACAAGTGGTTCTGTTCGGCGCCGATGTGCGATGCCTTCCTGACCCTGGCCCAGACCGACAAGGGGCTGACCTGTTTCCTGCTGCCGCGCCATCGTCCGGACGACACCCGCAACCAGTTCTACATCCAGCGCCTGAAAAACAAGCTGGGCAACTGTTCCAATGCTTCCAGCGAAGTCGAGTTCCGCGGTGCCCTGGCCTGGATGGTCGGTGAGGAAGGGCGAGGCGTGCCGACCATTATCGAGATGGTCGCCATGACCCGCTTCGATTGCATGGTCGGCTCCAGCGCCCTGATGCGCCAGGCTCTGACCCAGGCCAGCCATCACTGCGCTCATCGCACCGTCGGCGGCAAGCTGTTGAGTGAGCAGCCCTTGATGCAAAACGTGCTGGCCGACCTGGCGCTGGAAAGCGAGTCCGCGTTGGCCTTGAGTTTGCGCATGGGCCGGGCGCTGGATCATTTGAGTGACGAGCACGAAGCCAAGTTCGCCCGGCTGGTGACGGCGGTTGGCAAGTACTGGATCTGCAAGCGCGCCCCCGCGATGATCAATGAAGCCGCCGAGTGCATGGGCGGTGCCGGGTATGTCGAAGACAGCATCCTGCCGCGCCTGTACCGGGAGGCGCCGGTCAATTCGACGTGGGAAGGTTCTGGCAATGTGCAATGCCTCGACGTGTTGCGAGCCCTGTCCAAGGAGCCCGGGGTGCTTGAGGTGCTGTTTAGCGAATTGGGTGACGGTCATGGCGATAAACGCCTGGCTGGCCATATCAATCAACTGCATGGGACGTTCAAGGACACCGGCGACATCCAGTACCGCGCCCGACAGTTGACCGAAGACATCGCCGTGGGCCTGCAAGCCCGGTTGTTGCTCGAGGCGGGGAACAGTGAGGTCAGCGATGCTTTTATTGCCAGCCGCCTGGGCTCGACTGGTCGGGTCTACGGTGCCTTGCCGCGAGGCCTGAATGTGGAAGCCATCGTGACGCGCTCGACCCCGCAGGGTTTCTGAAAGTCTGCGACAAGCACCACCTCCTTGTGGGAGCGAGCCTGCTCGCGAAGGCGTCGGCACATCCAGCATCGATGCAAGCTGGCCCACCGCTATCGCGAGCAAGGCTCGTTCCCACAGGGGGAATGGTGTGCGCGACAGGCTGCGGGTGCCTTCGGTCAGGGTGGGTGTCCAACACGCCACTGTTCCCGTAGGGCGACGATGCAGGCAAGATGAAAGCCTGCAAGTCAGAACACAGGAAGCTGATCGTGACCGAAGCGTTTATTGTCGTTCAAACCGCCGAACAAGCCGTGGATCGCCTGGCGGCCCTGCACGAGCGTGCGACCACCGCGTTGAATCAGGCGCTTATGCGCTACCTCAAGGACCGCATCGAGCCGGATGCCGAGCAACGTGCGCTGTTTCGTTATCCGGCCCTGCGCCTGACTTATCACTGCCACGGCGAAGTTCCGCAAACCACCCGCGCTTATGCCAAGGTCCAGTTGCCGGGTACCTACAGCGTCACCGTCACCCACCCTGCCGCGTTCCGCAAATACCTGCTCGAACAACTGGTCCCACTGATGCATGACTTTACCGTCACCGTGGAAGTGGGTGTCAGCGAGCAGAACATTCCCTACCCCTATGTAGTGGAGCAGGGTGATGAACTGGCAGGTTCCGGTGTGACGGCGGCGGTGCTGGCGCGGGTATTCCCCAGCACCGACCTGTCGGCCGCCACCGATGGCATCGCCGACGGCCTCTACGATTGGGAGAACACCGACCCGCTGCCCCTGTCGCTGTTCGACGCGGCCCGCGTGGACTTTTCCCTGCGCCGTCTGGTGCATTACACCGGCAGCGATTGGCGGCATGTGCAACCGTGGATTTTGCTGACCAACTACCATCGCTATGTCGACCAGTTCATCGTCCATGGCCTGGAACAGTTGCGCAGCGATCCGCGCTTCGTGCGCATGGTCCTGCCGGGCAATGTGATCATCGACAAGCACATGGACCACAGCGAAGCCTCGGCCATCGCCGCCGGCGTGGTCTGGCACCGCTACCAGATGCCGGCCTATCACCTGCAAGCCAACGACGGCCATGGCGTGACCCTGGTGAACATCGGTGTCGGCCCTTCCAATGCCAAGAACATCACCGACCATCTGGCCGTGCTGCGACCTCATTGCTGGCTGATGATCGGTCATTGCGGCGGTCTGCGGCAGTCCCAGACCATCGGCGACTACGTGCTGGCCCACGCCTACATGCGCCGTGATGGCATCCTCGACCGGGTGGTGCCACCAAACATCCCGATTCCCGCTCTGGCAGAAGTGCAACTGGCGCTGCAGCAAGCCGCGGCGAATATCACCGGCGAAAAAGGCGATGAGCTGAAGAAACGCCTGCGCACCGGCACCGTGCTGACCTACGACGACCGCAACTGGGAGCTGCGCTGGGCTCAGGAGCGTCCGCTGATCAACCTGTCTCGCGCCGTGGCGGTGGACATGGAAAGCGGCACCATCGCCGCCCAGGGGTATCGTCTGCGGGTGCCCTATGGCACGTTGCTGTGTGTCTCGGACAAACCGCTGCACAGCGAGATCAAGCTGCCGGGCTCGGCCAACGCGTTCTATGAACGGGCGGTCAACCAGCATCTGAAAATCGGTATCGAGGCGCTGGACCTGCTGCGCACCGAGCTCAATTCGTTGCACTCGCGCAAACTGCGCAGCTTCGACGAGCCGCCGTTCCGCTAATACGGCGGTGGTTATTTAGCGGTCAGGCCACTAGCATTGGCGGCCCTGACCGTTAGATGTTGTATCCGCCATGTCCCGTCCTCCACGCCCTGCTTCCCGTCGCCCTGGCGCGAAGCCTCCAGCCGCCGCGCCGCGCCGTGTGGCGAAGGCGGCCCCGGCCGAGCCGAAGCTGATTCTGTTCAACAAGCCTTTCGATGTTCTGACCCAGTTCAGCGATGGCGAGGGGCGGGCGACGCTCAAGGATTTTATCGACATTCCGGGCATCTACCCGGCCGGGCGGTTGGATCGCGACAGCGAAGGGTTGTTGTTGCTCACCAACGACGGACAGTTGCAGGCCCGTATCGCCGACCCCAAGCACAAACTGGCCAAGACCTACTGGGTACAGGTGGAAGGTGAGCCGAGCGGCGAGCAACTTCAGCGTCTGCGCGAAGGTGTCGAGTTGAACGACGGCATGACGCTGCCCGCCGAGGCGCGACTGCTGGAGGAGCCGCAGCTGTGGCCGCGCAACCCGCCGGTGCGCTTTCGCAAAAGCGTGCCCACGAGCTGGCTGGAACTGGTCATACGCGAGGGGCGCAACCGTCAGGTGCGGCGGATGACCGCAGCCGTGGGGTTGCCGACGTTGCGGCTGGTGCGGGTCAGGATTGGCGATTGGACAATCGAAGGGCTTGACCAGGGCCAGTGGAAAGAGGTCCCGGCGCGCCTATAGCGCCCCGGACTCGATCAGGCCGATCACCACGCTCTTGATGACGAACGCCGCCACGCCGAGCCCCAGCACGAAGAACAGGATGAACGAACCGAAACGCCCGGCCTTGGACTTCTTCGCCAGATCCCAGACGATGAAACCCATGAAAATGATCAGGATGCTGACCAGGCCGGTCATCATCCACTCTTCGAAAACGACAGGATCCATCGAAACACTCCGGCGTGGGCGGGGTTGAAAAGGCGGGGCGAGTATACGGCATGGGGGGAGAGCGAGGGATTGGCCTGCGGCGGTGTGTCGCAGCTATTCATCGCCGGGCCGCCATCATCGTCGGATCGCCGCCCGGAGCGGGCTCGCTCCTACCGTTGAATGCCGTTGATCAGAAAATCTGGATTTACCACAACCCCCTGTGGGAGCGGGCTTGCTCGCGAAAGCGGTGGCTCAGCTTGCATTGATGGTGAATGTGCCGACGCCTTCGCGAGCAAGCCCGCTCCCACACTGGTCCGGGGATCGATGCGACATCTGCGGACGGCGATCCGATGATGGGGCCTTCAGTTGCGCAGATGGGTCAACGGCAACTCGGTACTGCTGAGCACCTGGTTCAGCACGAAGCTCGAGCGCACGCTGGTGACGCCGTCGATCCGGGTCAGGTGGCCCAGCAACAGTTTCTGGTAGTGGTCCATGTCCGGCACCACCACCTTGAGCTGGTAGTCCGCGTCCATGCCGGTTACCAAGCTGCATTCCAGCACCTGCGGCAGGTTGCGAATCGCGGCTTCGAAGTTTTCGAAACGCTCGGGGGTGTGACGGTCCATGCCGATCAACACGTAGGCGGTCAGGCTCAGTCCGAGCATTTTGCGGTCGAGCAATGCGACTTGGCGAGTAATGTAACCGTCGTCTTCCAACTGTTTGACCCGCCGCGAACAAGGCGAGGGTGACAGCCCGATGCGCTCGGCCAGTTCCTGGTTGGAGATGCGCGCGTCGCGCTGCAATTCCGCCAGAATGCTAAGGTCGTAACGGTCGAGTTTGCTCATCGGTCGGGCCTTTATCCTGTTAATTGCGTGGGATTATCTATCCGAGGGTAAAAATTGCGCAAGCGATGTTTAATCGAGCAATCTTCGCAATCATTGGTCGCCGCCCAGAGCCTATTCTTATCACCAAGATCACTGCTCGGACAGACAGTCCAATGCAGCCCGCCCAAGCAGGCCGGCTGCGGTCGCGGCACCCACCGGTGCCTGGTAGCCAGACAGGCCACCCATGACCCCCGAGCTGCACACTGTCCAGAAGACGGCGTGAGGTGAGCCGACGTCATAAGCGTCGAGCACGGACGAAATTCTCAAGGGGAGGCCGACGGGTCTCCCTTTTTTAATGCCTGCGAAATAAACCTCGTGGCTGATAATCTGTCGCAGAACCGGCCTGGGCTTTCCCAGTCTTATCATCAGGCCCTGAACCGTTGTGAGGAATTTCATGAAGTCGCGCATCTGGCGTTTGGCAGGTGTTGGTCTGTTGTGGGCAAGTGTCAGTGCGCAGGGAATGGCCGACGATCAGCAAAACCGTGGCGGCCCGGATGGCAATCGCGGCCCGGATGGGCGCGGTGGCAATGGCCAGGGTTACTCGGGCCAGCCGCGGCCGCAGAGTAATGAAATCATTCGGGGCGACAACAGTCGTCAATTCGAGGTCAGGCCGCAGCACCCGGACGGACAACACTACGGTCGTCCACCGCAGGACCCCAACGCTCACGGTCGTCCGCCGCAGCCACCGCCCGGCAACAACCTGCCGATCCAGGGGCGGCCCGACAGCGTGACCCAGACCCGCGAACCGCAACCGGGGTATTACCGCGATATCCCTCGGCGCAACGATGGTTATCCGAACGCAGGTCCGCGACCAGACCATGACGGTCGTCCCGGTCAGCATTGGCCTGGTCGGCCGGATGGGCATGGCAACGGTTGGGGCCCGGGGCCGGAATACCGCCCGGGTTATGTGGTCGACCATTTCCCGGATCGCAATTACCGCGTGCCCTATCGCGGCCAGGACTATTTCTATTCGGGCGGCTATTGGTATCGCCCGCAAGGGCCGCGTTACGTCGTGGTCGCGCCACCGCGGGGCATCCGCACCCGCTACTTGCCCGATTACGCCCGGGAAGTGTGGATTGGCAGTTCGCTGTTCTTCCTCGCCGCCGGCGCATATTACATCTACGAAGCCAACACCCAGGATTATGTCGTGGTCGATGCGCCGGTCGCCAACCCGCAGCCGCAACCTCAGGGCAACAGTTTCGATGTGGTGGCCTATCCGGCCAACGGTCAGTCGCCCGAGCAGGTCAATCAGGATGGTTATGACTGCTATCGCTGGGCGGTGCAGCAGAGCGGGTTCGACCCGCGCAACTACACCTACCCGCCGGCACCGGAAGTGGTGCAGACCTATCGCCAGGCCCAAGGCAGTTGCTTGAGCAGCCGTGGGTATCAGGTTCAGTAGCAGCCACAAGCTGCAAGCTTCAAGCGGCAAGTAAAAGCTGATGGCGATTCTACTTGCCGCTTAAAGCTTGCAGCTTGCAGCTGTCCTTACTGGATCGGCATGCACCAGCACTTCGGCCTTCGGGTAGGCACGGTGGATGGCATCGGCGGCCTGGTCGCTGAGGCCGTGGGCCACTGACAAGGTCAGCTCCCCCGGCAATTCCAGATGCAGCTGCACGAACCAGTGGTTGCCGGAAATCCGTGTGCGCAGGTCATGGGCACCGAGTACACCGGGCACGGCGCAGGCCAGCTCCAGCATGTGCTGGCTGACATCGGGTGGCAGTTCTTCGTCCATCAGCACGGAGAAACTTTCCCGGGCGATCTGGATGGCGCTCCAGAGAATGTAGGCGGCGATGCCCAGGCCGAACCAGGCGTCGAGTTGGTACCAGCCGAACCCGGCCAGCACCAGCGCCACCAGGATGCTGCCGTTGAGCAACAGGTCGGAGCGATAATGCAGTGAGTCGGCGCGCACGGCATTGGAGCCGGTGGCGCGGATGACCCGATGCTGCAATGCCAGCAGCGCCAGGGTCAGGGCCAGAGAGAACACGATCACACCGACACTGAGCCAGGGCGCCTCCACCGGCACCGGGCTTTTCAGACGCTCGCCTGCCTGCAGGGCAATCAGCACGGCGCTGCCGCCGATGAACAGCGCCTGGGCCATGCCGGCCAGGGACTCGGCCTTGCCATGGCCGTAGCGATGATCGGCATCGGCGGGGCGCAAGGCGTAATGCACCGCCAGCAGATTGAGCAGCGAGGTGACGCCATCCAAAGCCGAGTCGGTCAGGCCGGCGAGCATGCTCACCGAACCGCTCAGCCACCAGGCCAGGGCCTTGGCGATAATCAGGATCGACGCCACGGCCACCGAGGCGCGGGTGGCCAGGCGTAGAAGACGAGCGTGTTCGGTGCTGGTGGTCATGGCGCGGTCGTTCCTTCAGTGGCGCCCGTTATGCGGCCGGCTTGAGTCCGAGGGCGGCCAGTTGCTGTGCGCTGCCCTTGTGTTGGATCAGCCGAGGATCGTCCAGGGGAAAGCTGCGGCCCAGTTCGCTTTCCAGGATGGCCTGCAGTTTATGGTTGTCGACGCTGCCGTCAGGGTTGATGGCCTGTTTGAGTTTTTCCGGCGCGACCTGGGCGGTCTTGCCCGGTTCGAAGTAAATGGCGCCGGTGGCGAAGTCCACTGCGAACGCGATCAGGCCGGGGATGATGTAGAACAGCAGGCCGACGGCGTCGAGCGCAGCAATGGCCGGGTCGATCTTGCCGTCGATCTGGCCGCGACGGTCCGGGTAGAAGATCGAGCCACAGGCACTGATTTGAGTCAGCAGGGAGGCGACCAGCACGCCACCGATCACGCGAAAGGGAATACGCATAGCAATCTCCTGAGCAGGTAGTAGAGGCGTTACTGGTTGGAGTCCAGACCACGCTAAACAGTTCGCCGTTATACTCGGCCCTCTGTTTTGGAGCCAGCATGATTTCTTTGCCGATCGATGAAGTTTTACCCGTCCTGCGCCAGGCCCTGGCATCGCGCCACGAAGCCGTGCTCGAAGCACCGCCCGGTGCCGGTAAAACCACCCGTGTTCCCCTGGCCTTGCTGAACGAGCCCTGGCTGGCCGGACAGACCATCCTGATGCTCGAACCCCGGCGCCTGGCGGCACGGGCGGCGGCTGAGCGGCTGGCCAGCGAGCTGGGGGAAAAGGTTGGTGAGACCGTCGGCTACCGGATTCGTCTGGACAGCAAGGTTGGCCCAAGCACCCGTATTGAAGTGGTCACCGAAGGGATTCTCACGCGCCGCTTGCAGGACGATCCGGCGCTGGAAGGCGTGGGGCTGCTGATTTTCGATGAATTCCACGAACGCAGCCTCGACGCCGACCTGGCCCTGGCTTTGAGCCTCAACGGCCGGGAGCTGTTTCGCGAAGACCAGCCGCTGAAGATTCTATTGATGTCTGCGACCCTGGAGGGCGAGCGCCTGGCCGGGTTGTTGAACGACGCGCCGATCCTGCGCAGTGCAGGGCGGATGTTCCCGGTGACCATGCGCTGGGGCCGTCCGTTCCAGCCCGGTGAATTCATCGAGCCGCGGTTGGTACAGACCGTACTCCAAGCCCTGCACGATGAAACCGGCAGTGTCTTGGTGTTTCTGCCCGGGCAGGCGGAGATCCGTCGGGTCCACCAGCAACTGGCCGAGGCCCTGGGCGAGGGCGGCAATGTGCTGCTGTGTCCCCTGCACGGCGAATTGGATCTCGCGGCCCAACGTGCCGCCATTGACCCGGCGCCTCCTGGCCAGCGCAAAGTGGTGCTGGCGACCAACATCGCCGAGACCAGCCTGACCATCAACGGCGTGCGGGTGGTGGTCGACGCCGGGCTGGCCCGGGTTCCACGTTTCGACCCGGGTAGCGGCATGACCCGTCTAGACACCCAGCGCATTTCACGGGCCAGCGCCACCCAGCGGGCCGGTCGGGCCGGGCGCTTGGAGCCCGGGGTGTGCTACCGGTTGTGGTCCGAGGACCAGCATGAACAACTGGCCGCCTACGGTAGCGCGGAGATCCTTTCGGCGGACCTGGCCGGGCTGGCCCTGCAATTGGGGCGCTGGGGCGTGACGCCGCAGCAACTGGTCTGGCTCGACGTGCCGCCCAGCGCCGCCTACGCCCAGGCCCAGGACTTGCTGCAACGCCTGGGAGCGCTGGACGGCGAGCAACTGACCCGCCACGGCCAGGCCATGGCCGAACTGCCGGCTCACCCGCGTATCGCCCATTTGCTGTTGCGTGGCCAGGCATTGGGATTGGCGGATATGGCTTGTAACGTCGCTGCGCTATTGGGTGAACGCGACATATTGCGTGGCGCCGGCGCGGACTTGCACAGTCGCCTGGCCTTGCTGTCCGGCGAAGAACGGGCAGCGCGCGGGGCACAAGGCGGCGTGACACGGGCGCGGCAACTGGCCCGGCAGTATCGTGGTTACTTGCGGGGCAAGCCCGAAGAAGCCGTGGCCGATCCCGATCACCCGCGTTGGCTCGGAGCGCTGCTGGCGCTGGCCTATCCGGATCGGGTCGCGCAGCAACGACGACCCGGCGGCGCGGAGTACCGTCTGGCCAACGGTCGTGCGGCGTTGTTTGCCGAGGCTGACAGCTTGATGAAACAAGCGTGGCTGGTGATCGCCGATCTGGGCAGTCGCCAGGGCCAGCGGGAAGAGCGCATCTATCTGGCAACGGATTTCGACCCGGCGCTGTTCGATTCGGCGCTGGCCGAGCAGGTGCACACGGTTGATCAACTGGATTGGGACGAGCGCGAAGGTGTCCTCCGGGCCGAGCGCCAGCGCAAGGTCGGCGAACTGGTGCTTAGCCGCGAACCGCTGACCGGCCTGGACGAGTCTGCCCGTAGCCAGGCCTTGGTGAAGCTGGTGCGGCGCAAGGGCCTGGAATTATTGCCTTGGACCCCGGAGCTGCGGCAATGGCAGGCGCGGGTGGCACTGCTGCGTCGGCTGGACCTGGACGCCAAGGGTGACAGCGAATGGCCCGACGTCAGCGACGCAGCGCTGCTCGGCAGTCTTGAACATTGGCTGATGCCTTATCTGGGCCGGGTTTCGCGCCTCAGCCATTTTGCTAACCTGGACTTGTCGAGCATCGTTCACAACCTGCTGCCCTGGCCGTTGCCGCAGCGGCTGGACGAGCAAGCACCCCATCACCTGGGCGTGCCTTCGGGCTCGTCGATCCGCCTGGACTACAGCGAACATCCGCCGATCCTGGCGGTGCGCTTGCAGGAACTGTTCGGCCTGGCCGACACCCCGCGGATTGCCGGCGGACGCCAGGTGGTCAAGCTGCACTTGCTGTCACCGGCACGTCGGCCGGTGCAGGTGACCCAGGACCTGGCGAACTTCTGGCGCAGCACCTACGCCGAGGTGAAGAAGGACCTCAAGGGGCGTTACCCCAAGCTATTCCATAAGCTTGATCCTTGGGTTGAATCCCTTAACAAAAAATAGTTTGACTGCTCACGTTGTGAGTACATCTCGAAGTCTCTAGGATCTGACTCCTTCGTTAAGGGGGAGTCATGGCCTACACCAATCCACGTCACGAAAGCCGTCTGATTATCATCCCGCACCTGCGTGATGCGTTTGCCAGCCTACACGTCAACGAAGCACCTCCTGGGGCGACTGCAATGGAGATCGAAGGGGACAACTCTCTAGTCGTTTTCCAACTCGATGAAGTAGGCAGTGGAAGTGTTCGTGATCTGTTCAATTTTCCATTTTTATTTCATGCGAGCGGAGACCCCTGGCACGAGGCAAATGATTATTTGCTGAGCCTCATGCGGGACAACTCCTCGGTAAATATACGAACGGATGACGTTCGACGCCGTGCCAGTAAATTACTTGACTATCTCTTATATTGTGAGGATAACGATTTAGACTGGCTGGACTTTTCAGGTGCAAGACCTCCACTTCGACCAACCTATAAATATTTTTATCATCTGATTGATGAAGGTGCGCGTAGCAACCAAGTAATTAATCAGTATACCGCGGCGGTCTATCATTTTTATCGGTACGTGTCCGAGAATTGGCATCCCCTTGACATGAAACGAGTCGATACGATCAAACAGGTCCGAATCTTAGTGCAGACTCGTAAGGGGGTGAAGGTTGTTGAAGCTGATAAGAGAAGCCAAACGCGGCGTACCCCTCCTGTTAGTTCGGTGCCATTAGGCTTCGTGCGAGAAGACGGCGAGGATCTTAGGCCGCTATCTAATCTAGAGTTGGGTGTATTTCTGGAAACTATAAATACTGAAAATGAATGGTCTTCAGTTGAGCGTTTGATCCTACTTACCGCACTAATGACGGGCGCCCGCAAGCAAAGCGTGTTGACCATTCGCATGAAGCATCTTAAAGAATTTACAGAGGGCCGGCTCGGCAGGGACGGAGCGTATAAATTGCATGCTGGTCCCCGAACAGGTATAGATACAAAATTCGACAAAGCGCAAATTCTACACTTCCCTAAGCAACTCGCCGACGAACTGGTCGCCCTTGCTGAAAGCCCCCTAATGAAGAAGCGGCGGGGGAAATTCAGGGTCCAACTGGAGGAAAGCCATCCAGGCGTAACCATGGATGAGGATGATATTTATCTATTTCTCTCTGATCAAGGAAACTGCTATTACATGGCAGTAAATGACCCACGCTATCCTGTTGTAAGGTCACCACAGTCGGGGCAGGTTACCGATACGATCAAGCGCAAATTAATTAACAAAGCTCCCAGCCGCTTTCCGAAGGATTTCTCATATCACTGGCTTCGAGCGACATTTGCTTATCAGCTCTATCAGCGCCTGCAGGTATTTGTTCAAAAAGGACTGCTGAAGCCGGGTGAAGATATCGACTTCATCCAAAAGCGAATGCATCATGAATCTAGGCAAACTACCGAGAATTATCTAAAGTTATTTAAAATGACCCAGGAAAAAGTAATTGCCCAAGAGCTGTGGGAGAAAAGTCTGTTCAATGGCAGCTATGAAGTGCTGAATTTGGAGGCGGAAGATCGATAATTTACACTATTACGAGCATCGGCCCGATACGCTGATTATTACTCCAGCTGAGTTGGCTCAGCAGTTTTCCGAGCCGGAGCGCTTGCGCCTTCAATTGTCCGCGAAGGTGAAAAAGAAACCGTTGGATGTTGGCAGTTTAGTTTATTTACTTAGAAGAAGAAATGAAAGCGCGAAGGATAATCGCGGAACGCCGGTTGTAATTAGTTCGTTTGTTGAAAATCGCCGTGAGCTTGTTGTGAGGCTTCTAGAGTCTTTTATAGGATTGCGCGACGCATCGGTGTTGCAATTTTTCAGCAATGCCGAGCGCTTCATCGACTGGGTAGATACGAACGGCTACAAAGAAGCTTTTTTCAGTGAAATGTATGCACAACAAGCATATCGGGATTATACCGCGTATCTTAATCACCAGATAGCACACAGTATTTGGAAACCCACGACAGCCTCGCAGTTTCAAAGCGGAGCCGTGAGACTGATCGAATTATGTTTTCCTGAGAGCTATCACCATATTCTTTCGGGTGCGGTTAAAATAATTCCGGACAGAGGGTCGGAGTCAGCTAATGAAATACATGTTGGGTTGTATAGGGACGTTTGTTTGGCTATTGCCCTACAGTGCGGGTATTTTGTTTTGGCCAACAAGCCGTACCCATGTGTGGTCAACATCAGGGATTATGAAGTCGTAGTATTTCCTTCTTTTCATGGTGCAGTAGGACCCTTCAAGGAATCTCCGCTTTCTTATAATGCAGCTGAGCGTCGTATTGCAACGGTGGAAGAGTATATTTCTGCCTGTGTTAAGCGTGGCTGTAAGCCTGGGGTTAGAAGTAACATCGCCTTTGATTTAGAAAAGACGCGAACTTACCTAGACTCTTCCAATGAAGATGACCGCCATTGGCACCGTCTGCATGTGGCGTATCTTGCTGCAAGAGCTTACACGTGCCTATTTTTGTTGATCACGGGCGCCACGCCAACCGAGCTTGCCCAATTCAGCTACGAAGATGCGCAGGAAGTAGAGAAATCCCCTCTAAAGAAAGAGTTGTCTGCCGTAAAGTTTCGCGCAGGAGGGAAATCGACGACCTATAATGTTGGGCGGAACACTGGCTTGCCGCTTTTGAAAGAATACCTAAAGCTTCGTGAATGGATTTTAAATGGCACAACGCATGAAAGGTTGTTCTTTACCTGCCCCGATGTCACTCAACGTAGAAACTTCCCTACTAGCTTCGCTGAGGTCTCCGTAACTCAAACTGTTACGAAGTTTTACAATTCGATTAGTGGCGTCTTTCTCGATCCGAATGTACCTATAATTTCGGCACGTAAAATGCGGAAACATAAGAGCAATGGAATGCACTCTGCTCCTGAGGAATCCCCGAATTTTCTTACGAAAAATCAAGAAGTTGGAATATTGAAGAGACCTGCATGAGTCGGCAGCTTGTGTTGCACCACACAAAA
>NZ_VIUG01000024.1:0-103777 GCF_007828255.1 Pseudomonas sp. SJZ078
TCCAGATATCTGCACTGCCAAGAGCTGTGAGAGCTTTTGCTGCCTTGAAAAAGAATGGCTAAATAAATCATCCAAGACAGTTGCTCCCACATTTGAAATGCCTTCCTTCTGTGGGAGCGGGCTTGCTCGCGAAGTCGGCCGCTCAGACGCCGCAAAGCTCAACCATTACCCGGCACATCCGGCCACGGATCCGCCACCAGGAACACCCGCTCGGCCTCTTCCCACTCACCGCTGGCGTTTTCACTCAGGCGCACCATCAACTGTGCAGGCGCCATCGGGTCCAGGGCCATTCGCCAGGCGTCCAGTTGCCCGGTATTCCAGGTCTGCTCCGCCGGATAGTGGGCCGGCGCCAGCCAGGCGGCGCGGGGCAGGGGTTGCCAGCGGCCCGGCGGGCGCTGGGCAATGAACGCCGGCCAGTCGCGTTGGCGCAGCCAACTGCCGCGCAGATGCCTGGGATGCGCGCCCCCTGGCGGTTCGGCCTGTCCGGGCCAGGGATAGAGCAGGTAGCCCCCCAGCCACAGCTCGGAGCGGAACCGCTCGAGGCCCGAGGATTCAACGCCCAGTGCCGCCAGGGCTTCACGGCTCTCCGGGCGCGCCGAGATCGGTAGCTGGTGCTCCCGCAGATGGGTCAGTTTACGGTCGAGCCGGTCGTGGCAGCCCGGACCAAGCCACTGCGCGGGGTCGCGGCCGTCACCCTGCTGCGGCCCCAGGTACAGCTTGATCGCCAGTTCCAGATGATGGATGCCATCCTTATCGCGCAGCAGCAGGTCGAGTTCACCCAGGGTCTGGCCGTCGCGGCGGATCGGCAGGTTCGCGGCAATCAGCTCGATGCCCGGCGCATGCCGCACAGCAAATTGCCATAACCGTTCGTAATAGAGGCCCAGGCGTTGGGTCCGGCCCTGGGACAGCCAGTGCAGCAGCGGGTAACTGTCGCGGTCCAGCTGTTGCAGCCAATGTTCCAGTTGGTGGGGATGCTGCACCCAATCGCTGCCGGTCAGGGGATGACGTTGGGGCCAGGGCGCGTCGATGAGCATCGGTGGGGCGAGTATCACCCACGCAAGATCGCGCACCTCGGGGTGGCGCAAGCGGCGGGGCAGGTCCAGCAGTTCGGGAAACAGGATCATTTTGCGAGCATAGCCTGTAGGGAAGGCTTAAAGCATTTTGTCTATGGGCCGCTTTCGCCCATAATCGGGTTTTTCGCCCGCCGCAGACCCTCGCAGGAGCCCCATGGAGCAATTTCGCAATATCGGCATCATCGGTCGCCTGGGCAGTTCGCAGGTCCTGGATACCGTTCGCCGCCTCAAACGGTTTCTCCTGGAGCGACACCTGCATGTGATCCTCGAAGATACCATCGCCGAAGTGCTGCCGGGGCATGGCCTGCAGACGTCGTCGCGCAAGATGCTCGGTGAAGTCTGCGACATGGTCATTGTGGTCGGTGGCGACGGCAGCCTGCTGGGGGCCGCCAGGGCCCTGGCGCGGCACAACATTCCGGTGTTGGGGATCAACCGAGGCAGCCTCGGTTTCCTCACCGACATCCGCCCCGATGAGCTGGAAACCAAAGTGGCCGAGGTGCTCGACGGCCATTATCTGGTGGAAAACCGCTTTCTGCTACAAGCCGAGGTCCGCCGTCATGCCGAGGCCATCGGCCAGGGCGACGCCCTCAACGACGTGGTGCTGCATCCCGGCAAATCCACGCGCATGATCGAATTCGAGTTGTACATCGACGGTCAGTTCGTCTGCAGCCAGAAGGCCGACGGCCTGATCGTCGCCACGCCCACCGGCTCCACCGCCTACGCGCTGTCCGCCGGTGGCCCGATCATGCATCCCAAGCTCGACGCTATTGTGATTGTGCCCATGTACCCCCATACCTTGTCTGGGCGACCTATCGTGGTCGATGGCAACAGTGAGCTGAAAATCGTCGTGTCCAAGGATATGCAGATCTACCCGCAAGTGTCCTGCGATGGCCAGAACCATTTCACCTGCGCGCCGGGCGACACCATCACCGTCAGCAAGAAGGCGCAGAAGCTGCGCCTGATCCATCCTCTGGATCACAATTACTACGAAGTCTGCCGGACCAAGCTCGGCTGGGGCAGTCGATTGGGAGGTAGAGGCGACTGATGCTCGATCCTGCGCGCAGTTACGATCTGATCGGTGACGTGCACGGATGCGCCCTGACCCTGGAACACCTGCTGGACCGACTCGGTTACCACAAGCAGGGCGGGGTCTGGCGGCATCCGTCGCGCATGGCTGTATTCCTGGGCGATATCATCGACCGTGGGCCGCGGATCCGCGAGGCGTTGCACATCGTCCACGACATGGTCGTGGCCGGCCAGGCGTTGTGCATCATGGGCAACCACGAGTTCAACGCCCTGGGCTGGAGCACGCCGGCACCGCCCGGCAGCGGCCAGCGCCATGTGCGCGAACACACGCCGCGGCATGCCCGCCTGCTCAAGGAAACCCTGACCCAGTTCGAGCAATACCCTGGCGAATGGCATGACTTCCTCCAGTGGTTCTATGAACTGCCGCTGTTCGTCGATGCCGGTCGCTTCCGGGTGGTGCACGCCTGCTGGGATGCCGGCTTGATAGAACCGTTGCGGGGCCTGTTCCCGGATGGTCGGGTCGACGAACCCTTCCTCCAGGCTTCGGCGCAGGCGGGCAGTTTCGCCTGCACGGTGTTCGATCGCTTGCTGCGCGGCACCGACATGCGCCTGCCCCACGGCATGACCCTGACCGGGGGCGATGGCCTGACCCGTTCGTTCTTTCGCACCAAGTTCTGGGAGGACGATCCGAAAACCTACGGGGACATCGTGTTCCAGCCCGATGCCTTGCCCGAGCCGGTGGCCCGCAGGCCGCTATCCCCGGATGAAAAGAACAACCTGCTGCGCTATGGTGCCGATGAGCCACTACTGTTTGTCGGTCACTACTGGCGCAGCGGAAAACCCGCGCCGATCCGCGCGAACCTGGCCTGCCTGGACTACAGTGCGGTGCTCTACGGCAAATTGGCCGCCTATCGCCTGGACCAGGAAACCCAGCTGGACCCGCATAAATTCGTCTGGGTCGATGTGGAGCGTCCGGAGATGGTGAAATGAACCTTGTCGCGGTGTTGCGCCTGCCTTTGGCGGTGGACCTGAGCGGTTTCGTCAAGCTCCTGCAGCGCATGCAAGTGCCTCACCGCGTCAGCGAAGAGGCGGGCGAGCAGGTGCTCTGGGTGCCGGACGAAATCGGTGAAGACGTGCGCTCCCTGTACGCGCGTTTTCCGGTAGGCGATCCGGAGCAGACGTTGGAGCTTCCAACCATGGGCACCGACACGCGACGGCCCGGGGTCGTCGAACAACTGATCCGAAGCCCCGTCACCGCCCTGGTATTGCTGCTGAGTCTGATAGTCAGCGCCGTGACCCTGCTGGGCGATAATCTCCAGGTGTTGCGATGGCTGACCTTCCTGGAATTTCGTGTGGTCGGTGACTACATCCAGTTCTCGCCCCTGGCCGACAGCCTGGCGGCAGGGCAGTGGTGGCGCCTGGTGACGCCGATGCTGATTCACTTCGGCTTCCTGCACATCGCCATGAATGGCATGTGGTACTGGGAGCTGGGGCGGCGGATCGAAGCGCGCCAGGGCAGCATCAACCTGCTCGGGCTGACGCTGCTGTTCAGCCTCGTGTCCAACTTCGTTCAGTATGCTGTCAGCGGCGCGACGCTGTTCGGTGGCTTGTCAGGTGTGTTGTACGGCCTGCTGGGCCACTGCTGGATCTATCAACTGCTGGCGCCGAACCCGGCCTATCACTTGCCCCGTGGGGTCCTGGTGATGATGCTGGTATGGCTGGCGCTGTGCCTGTCCGGGCTGGTCTCGATGATCGGTTTCGGCGAAATCGCCAACGGCGCTCATGTCGGCGGCCTGCTCGTCGGCTGCTTCACGGGCTTGTTGGGCGGGCTCTTCGCTCGCCGTAAAATGCTCCGGTAATGACACGAATGCCCCGGTAGTCAGCTTTACCTTTTTCATTATTGACACTTTAACGAACGCGCGGAGACCCCATGTCCTCGTTCAACGAAATGATCCAGAACATCACCCCCGACATCTACAGGAGCCTGAAGCTGGCCGTGGAAATCGGCAAATGGGCCGATGGCAACAAGCTCACCGCCGAACAACGCGAGTTGTCGTTGCAGGCGATGATCGCCTGGGAAATCCAGAACCTGCCCGAAGAAGAGCGCACCGGTTACATGGGCCCCCAGGAGTGCCAGTCGAAATCGATCGAAGTGCCGAACATCCTGTTCAAGTCGGATGCCATCCATTGATCGAGATCGGCCGCGGTGCAATCAGCAAGATGTCGGCACGCCTGGACGGGCCGACCGTTCAATATGCCTTTCGCCTGGGTGATGTCGAGGTGCCAGTCAACCCGTTGATCGGCAGCACGGTGCGCCTGGAGTTTCTCGGCGCGATCCACTGCAGTCACTGTGGACGCCGGACCAAGACCAGTTTCAGCCAGGGTTATTGCTACCCCTGCATGACCAAACTGGCGCAGTGCGATGTGTGCATCATGAGCCCCGAGCGCTGCCATTTCGACGCGGGTACCTGTCGCGAGCCGGCGTGGGGTGAGCAGTTCTGCATGACCGATCATGTGGTGTACCTGGCCAACTCCTCGGGCGTGAAAGTCGGGATCACCCGCGCCACGCAACTACCGACTCGCTGGCTGGACCAGGGCGCGAGCCAGGCATTGCCGATCCTGCGGGTGGCCACGCGCCAACAGTCGGGGTTCGTCGAAGACCTGTTCCGCAGCCAGGTGGCGGACAAGACCAACTGGCGTGCCTTGCTCAAGGGCGATGCGGTGGCGATTGACCTGCCGAAGATCCGCGACGCGTTGTTTGAAAGTTGCGCCCAGGGATTGCAGGGCTTGCAGGAACGATTCGGCCTGCAGGCGATCCAGACCATAGCGGACGTCGAACCGCTCGAGATCCGTTACCCGGTGGAGCAATACCCGGCCAAGATCGTCAGCTTCAACCTGGACAAGGACCCGATTGCCGAAGGCACACTGCTGGGGATCAAGGGCCAGTACCTGATTTTCGACACCGGCGTGATCAACATTCGTAAATACACGGCTTACCAGCTCGCCGTGCATCAGCATCAGTAGAAGGATTCGACCCATGCGCACCGAACAACCGAAGATGATCTACCTGAAGGACTATCAGGCCCCCGAGTACCTGATCGACGAGACACACCTGACCTTCGAGTTGTTCGAGGACCACAGCCTGGTCCATGCGCAACTGGTGATGCGTCGTAACCCCGAGCGGGGTGCCGGGCTGCCGCCGCTGGTGCTCGACGGGCAACATCTGGAGCTGGTCTCGATCAAGCTCGACGACACCGACCTGGCGTCGGGCGACTACCAGTTGGACGACAGCCACCTGACCTTGCAGCCCAAGACCCAGGCCTTCACGGTCGACACCACGGTGCGGATCCACCCGGAAACCAACACCGCCCTGGAGGGCCTGTACAAGTCCGGCGGCATGTTCTGCACCCAGTGCGAGGCCGAGGGTTTCCGCAAGATCACCTACTACCTCGACCGTCCGGACGTCATGAGCAAGTTCACCACCACCGTGGTGGCCGAGCAGCACAGCTATCCGGTGCTGCTGTCCAACGGCAACCCGATTGCCAGCGGCCCCGGCGAAGACGGCCGGCACTGGGTGACCTGGGAAGACCCGTTCAAGAAGCCTGCCTATCTGTTCGCCCTGGTGGCGGGTGACCTGTGGTGCGTCGAAGACACCTTCACCACCATGACCGAACGCAGCGTGGCGCTGCGCATTTACGTCGAGCCGGAAAACATCGACAAATGCCAGCACGCCATGACCAGCCTGAAGAAGTCCATGCGCTGGGACGAGGAGGTGTACGGCCGTGAGTACGACCTGGATATCTTCATGATCGTCGCGGTCAACGACTTCAACATGGGCGCCATGGAGAACAAAGGCCTCAATATCTTCAACTCCAGCGCGGTACTGGCCCGCGCCGAGACCGCCACCGACGCCGCGCACCAGCGGGTCGAGGCCATCGTCGCCCACGAATATTTCCATAACTGGTCGGGCAACCGCGTGACCTGCCGCGACTGGTTCCAGCTGTCGCTCAAGGAAGGCTTCACGGTGTTCCGTGACGCCGGGTTCTCGGCCGACATGAACTCCGCCACCGTCAAACGCATCCAGGACGTGGCCTACCTGCGTACCCACCAGTTCGCCGAAGACGCCGGCCCCATGGCCCATCCGGTGCGCCCGGACAGCTTCATCGAGATTTCCAACTTCTACACCCTGACTGTGTACGAAAAGGGCTCGGAAGTGGTCGGCATGATCCACACCCTGTTGGGCCCTGAAGGCTTTCGCAAGGGCAGCGATCTCTACTTCCAGCGCCACGACGGCCAGGCCGTGACCTGCGACGATTTCGTCAAGGCCATGGAAGATGCCAACGGTGTCGACCTGACCCAGTTCAAGCGCTGGTACAGCCAGGCCGGTACGCCACGGCTGGCGGTCAGCGAATCCTACGATGCCGCCGCCAAGACCTATAGCCTGACCTTCCGCCAGAGCTGCCCGCCGACTCCGGACAAGGCGGAAAAACTGCCGTTCGTGATTCCCGTCGAGCTGGGCCTGCTGGACAGCCAGGGGGCCGAGATCCCGTTGCGCCTGAGCGGCGAAGCGGCGGCAAACGGCACGTCCCGAGTGATCTCGGTGACCGAAGCCGAGCAGACCTTCACTTTCGTCGACATCGTCGAAAAACCGCTGCCGTCCTTGCTGCGTGGCTTCTCGGCGCCGGTGAAGCTGAGCTTCCCGTATGACCGCGACCAATTGATGTTCCTGATGCAGCACGACAGCGACGGCTTCAACCGCTGGGATGCCGGCCAGCAACTGTCCGTGCAGGTGTTGCAGGAACTGATTGCCCAGCATCAGCAAGGCGCGAGCCTGGTACTGGACCCGCGTCTGATGACTGCCTTGCGCACGGTGCTGTCGGACGAATCCCTGGATCAGGCCATGGTCGCGGAAATGCTCTCGCTGCCAAGCGAAGCCTATCTGACGGAAATCAGCGAAGTGGCCGATGTCGAGGCGATCCATGCCGCCCGTGAGTTCGCCCGCCAGCAATTGGCCGACAACCTGTTCGAAGCTCTGTGGCTGCGCTACGAGGCCAACCGCGACTTGTCGAAGCGCACGCCGTATGTGGCCGAAGCCGAGCATTTTGCCCGCCGTGCATTGCAGAACATCGCCTTGTCGTACCTGATGCTGACCGACAAGCCCGAAGTGCTGAGCGCGACCCTGGAGCAGTTCGACAGCGCCGACAACATGACCGAACGCCTCACGGCCCTGGCGGTGTTGGTCAATTCGCCATTCGAAACCGAGAAGGCCCGGGCGCTGGAAGTATTCGCGGAGAACTTCAAGGGTAACCCGCTGGTCATGGACCAGTGGTTCAGCGTCCAGGCCGGCAGCCCGTTGCCGGGTGGCCTGGCGCGGGTCAAGGCGCTGATGGAGCACCCGGCGTTCAACATCAAGAACCCGAACAAGGTGCGGGCACTGATCGGTGCGTTCGCCGGGCAGAACCTGATCAACTTCCATGCCGCCGACGGCTCGGGTTACCGCTTCCTGGCGGACCTGGTCATCCAGCTCAACGGCTTCAACCCGCAGATCGCCTCGCGACAACTGGCGCCGCTGACCCGCTGGCGCAAATACGACAACGCCCGCCAGGCGCTGATGAAAGCCGAGCTTGAGCGCATCCTGGCGTCCGGCGCGCTGTCCAGCGATGTGTTCGAGGTGGTGAGCAAGAGCCTGGCTTGAGGTTGATGCCGCGGTTTGTCTTTTAGACCGCGGTGCCTTTATTCGCGAGCAAGCCCGCTCCCACAGGAGCTGTGGTGTGCACGAGCTTTGTGTCCGCCGCAGATCCCTGTGGGAGCGGGCTTGCTCGCGAATGGAGCAACATCGATCTACCTTTGGAATACAGCCATCACCCCACCGAATACCCCGCCATTCACCCCCTGCGCCAACCCCCCTGGTTAACAAAAGATAACGCGGCGTCGATTGTCAGGCCTTCTGAAAGCCCGATAGGATAGGTCAGCTTCCGAAGTGGCTCTAGATTGCAGGTTTGCGCCCCGATCGAGCTGCCTACGGCGCCCTGAAAGGCCGTATGGCCGAACAATAATAATGGGGGAAAGGTCTATGAACGAGCCTGTCATGGCCGTGGGTCGCGCCCGCCAGCCTGTGCTGCGGCGAGTCGCGTTGCTGGTCTCGGCGCTCTCGCTGCTGGGCTCTGTTGTGTTGTCGGCGCCGGCGCTGGCCGTTGCAGCCACGACAACCGACGTCATCTATGCGGTCGAATCGGCCAAGGCCAGCAAGACCCTGATGCTCGACGTGGCCCACGCCGGCCAGCGCCTGGTAGCCGTCGGTGATCGTGGGCACATTGTCTATTCGGACGACCAGGGCAACACCTGGACCCAGGCCAAGGTGCCGACCCGCCAACTGCTTACCGCCGTATTCTTCGTCGATGACAAACACGGCTGGGCCGTGGGGCACGACGCGCAGATCCTCGCCAGTGAAGACGGCGGCAGCACCTGGACCCGGCAATACGAAGACCTCACCCGTGAAGCGCCGTTGCTGGACGTCTGGTTCAAGGACGCCAGCCAGGGGTTCGCCGTGGGTGCCTACGGTGCGTTGCTCGAAACCACCGACGGTGGCAAGCACTGGGAAGACGCCAGTGACCGTCTCGACAACGAAGACCAGTTCCACCTCAATGCCATCACCGCGGTAAAGGATGCCGGGCTGTTCATCGTCGGCGAGGCCGGCAGCATGTTCCGCTCCGCCGACTGGGGCCAGACCTGGGAGAAGCTCGAAGGCCCTTACGAAGGTTCGCTGTTCGGCGTCATCGGCACCGCCCAACCTTCGACGCTGCTGGTCTACGGCTTGCGCGGCAACCTCTATCGTTCCACCGATTTCGGCGGCTCCTGGGAGCAGGTCGAGCTCAAGGCCGCCCGGGGCGCCCTGGAGTTCGGCCTGTCAGGGGCGACCTTGTTGCCGGACGGTTCCATCGTGATCGTCGGCAACGGCGGCAGCGTGGTGCGCAGCACCGACGACGGCGTGACCTTCAGCGTCTTCAACCGTCCGGACCGGATTTCCGTGGCGGCCGTCACGGCGGCGGGTAATGGCAACCTGATCCTGGCCGGACAGGGGGGCGTGCGCGTCACCACGGCCAGCGGCGCTGAACTGAACAAATGAGCCGCGCATATGAGTCGGGCACAATAACAAGAAGGCGGACCCCATGAGCAGTCATCACCAAGACAAGGCGACGTTCCTCGAGCGCCTGATTTTCAACAACCGCCCGGCGGTGATCGTCATTTGCTTGTTGGTCAGTATTTTCCTGTTCTGGCAGGCCACGCTGATCCGTCCCTCCACCAGCTTCGAAAAAATGATTCCCCTCGAGCATCCGTTCATCGAGAAGATGCTCGAACATCGCAACGACCTGGCGAACCTTGGCAACACCGTGCGGATTTCCGTGGAAGCCACCAACGGCGACATCTTCTCCAAGGACTACATGGAGACCCTGCGCCAGATCCATGACGAGGTCTTCTACATTTCCGGCGTCGACCGCTCCGGCCTCAAGTCGTTGTGGAGCCCGAGCGTGCGCTGGACCGAAGTGACGGAAGAGGGCTTCGCCGGCGGCGAAGTGATCCCCCAGAGCTACAACGGTTCGGCCGACAGTCTCGAACTGCTGCGCAACAACGTGCTCAAGTCCGGCCAGGTCGGGCGGCTGGTGGCCAACGATTTCAAATCGAGCATCGTCGACATCCCGTTGCTGGAGTCCTACCCGGATCCCCAGGACCAGGGCAAGTTGCTGAAACTGGACTACCAGAAATTCTCCCACGAGCTCGAAGACAAGATCCGCCACAAGTTCGAAGCCCAGAACCCCAACGTACAGATCCACATCGTCGGTTTCGCGAAGAAGGTCGGCGACCTGATCGATGGCTTGATCATGGTGGTGATGTTCTTCGGCGTGGCCTTCGTCATCACCCTGGTCCTGCTGTACTGGTTCACCCACTGCATGCGCAGCACCATCGCGGTGTTGAGCACCACGCTGGTGGCGGTGGTCTGGCAACTGGGGCTGATGCACGCGGCCGGCTTCGGCCTCGATCCCTACTCGATGCTGGTGCCGTTCCTGATTTTCGCCATCGGGATTTCCCACGGGGTGCAGAAAATCAACGGCATCGCCTTGCAGTCCAGCGAGGCGGATAACGCCCTGACGGCGGCGCGGCGCACGTTCCGGCAACTGTTCCTGCCGGGGATGATCGCGATCCTGGCGGATGCGGTAGGCTTCATTACCTTGCTGATCATCGACATCGGCGTGATCCGCGAGCTGGCCATCGGAGCGTCCATCGGCGTGGCGGTGATCGTGTTCACCAACCTGATCCTGCTGCCGGTGGCGATTTCCTACGTCGGCATCAGCAAGCGCGCCGTCGAGCGCAGCAAGAAAGACGCGAACCGCGAGCATCCGTTCTGGCGGTCACTGTCGAACTTCGCCAGTGCCAAGGTCGCGCCGGTGTCCATTGCCCTGGCGGTGCTCGCCTTCGGCGGGGGCCTGTGGTACAGCCAGAACCTGAAGATCGGCGACCTCGACCAGGGTGCACCGGAACTGCGTCCCGACTCGCGCTACAACCAGGACAACAACTTCATCATCAGCAATTACTCCACCAGTTCCGATGTGCTGGTGGTGATGGTCAAGACCAAGGCCGAAGGCTGCTCGCGCTACGAAGCCATGGCACCGATCGATGAGCTGATGTGGAAGATGCAGAACACCGAGGGCGTGCAATCGGCGATTTCCCTGGTGACTGTGTCCAAGCAGATGATCAAGGGCATGAACGAGGGCAACCTGAAATGGGAAACCCTTTCGCGCAACCCCGACGTGCTGAACAACTCCATCGCCCGGGCCGATGGCCTGTATAACAACAGCTGCTCCCTGGCACCGGTGCTGGTATTCCTCAACGACCACAAGGCCGAGACCCTGGATCGTGCGGTAAAAGCGGTGCAGGCCTTCGCCAAGGAAAACAACCGCGATGGCCTGGAGTTCATCCTGGCCGCCGGTAACGCCGGCATCGAAGCCGCCACCAACGAAGTGATCAAGGAGTCGGAACTGACCATCCTGATCCTGGTGTACATCTGCGTGGCGACCATGTGCATGATCACCTTCCGCTCCTGGGCCGCGACCCTGTGCATTGTCCTGCCGCTGGTACTGACTTCGGTGTTGGGCAACGCCCTGATGGCGTTCATGGGTATCGGCGTGAAAGTCGCGACCCTGCCGGTGGTGGCGCTGGGGGTGGGGATTGGCGTGGACTACGGTATCTACATCTACAGCCGCCTGGAAAGCTTCCTGCGGGCTGGGTTGCCGTTGCAGGAAGCTTATTACCAGACGCTGAAATCCACCGGCAAGGCGGTGCTGTTCACCGGCCTGTGCCTGGCCATCGGCGTGTGCACCTGGATCTTCTCGGCCATCAAGTTCCAGGCGGACATGGGGTTGATGCTGACGTTCATGCTGCTGTGGAACATGTTTGGGGCACTGTGGCTGCTGCCGGCCTTGGCGCGGTTCCTGATCAAGCCTGAGAAGCTGGCGGGGCAGAAGGGGAATTCGTTGTTTGCCCATTGATGGGGCCACTGCCAAACACAGTTTTGTGGCGAGGGGATTTATCCCCTCGCCACAAGAATTACCTTAGCCAGTGATCACGACGCCAACGGCAAGAACTTGCCCTGCGCCAGGGACTTGCTGAGCTGCCCCCGATGCACATTCACCACCGCATAAGGGCTATCGGCCTTGGCGAGTAACGAGTGGTAGTGCTCCCGGCGCTGCTCCTTGGTTTTCAAGTGCGCGACGCTGTAGTCCGCCTTCGGTGTATCAGCCGTTTCGTAGTGGAAATGCGCGTACCAGAGGGGGAAGCCATCACGGTCGTTGATGGCGTATTCCTGGAGGAAGTCCTTGCGGCTCCCTTTCAAGGCCTTGCGATCGCCGAGCCGTGCGACTTGTATCAGGTTTTTTTCGAACAGAAACCGCAGGTTGCCGTCGGTAGGCGGCAGTTTCAGACTCAATTCGGTGCGCAGGGCGTTGCCCCTGGTGGTCAGGCTCGATATGGCGTCCGACAGCTGCTTGCTCAGTGCCTGATCTGCCGGCGTGCGTGGGGTTTGCGACGCGGCGAGGGCCCGGTCAAGCTCTTCGGAAAGCTTACGGAAACGACTCGCCTCATTGTTCATGATCTCCTCGATTTCCTGAGGATGACGGCAGTGTTTCTTGTAGCTTTCAGCACGGCGCAGACGTTCGTCCAGTTCATCGAGCATTTGGTGCACATCGCCCTTGATCGCCTTGACCGATCTCGTCTTGGGCGCCGGGGTTGGTTTGCGTATATCGACGGCATCCCACACATCGTCGTGACGCGAGTAGGTGGACAATAGCGTATCGTTGAAACGCAGCTCGACGACTTCAATCGGCAGGGCCGTGCCGGCCGGCTTCAAGTCACCGATCAGGACGCCTCTGTTGCGGGTCCTGATCACCTTTTTCTGTGGGCGTCCGGCGGGCACCCTGGACTGTTTTGGCGCACGCCTGCGCGGCGTTGGCTCGGGCTTGATTTCTGCGGCGAGTTTGCTGGAGACCTCCTGATACAGGCTGTCGACCAGCCTGAGTAACCTGTCGAAATAGGCTTCGTTGAGGTGGTCGAGGTAGAGGGTCTTGATCCCCTGCAAGGCGTCCAGGGACTTGCCGTACTGCTCGGTCAGGCTGGTCAGCACCTCAAGCTGTTCCGAGGCGGGGAGCTCGTACATTCGCAGTTCGCAATGGGAGCGCACTTGTTCCCCCAAGGGCACGACGATGTGCAGCAGGCTCTCGGACAGGTTGGAACTGGAGTTCTTGACCGACAGCATCGGAAGCGTAGCGAATTGCAGGGCTTTGCTGCTGATTGAGTTTATTTCGTCGTGCGGCCGGTCTTTGGTGAGGCGCTCGAACGCCTGGGCGCCGGCCTCATCCAGATTCAATAGTCGATCGAGAAAATCGTCCTTGAGCTCCAGCCAATGGATCGCCTGATCATTGAGATCGCTCAGGGTCTCGAGATACTTCAGGTATTCCTGCAGGTTAATGAGGACGGCCTCCATCTGATTGACCTCCCCTTTAAACTGAGGATGGGCATTGATGACGGCCGTGCGTTGATTTTCGGTGACGATGACGGCTTTGCGGGCATTGTTCACCACGTTTTCCATCATCCCGCGCAAGGCTGCCGGGGATAGCTCGATGCCCAGGCTGGCCCGCTCGGGCGCGCTGTTCACCAGCTTCAGATAAAGGTCGGTCTGTTCCTGAAGCAGGTCATAGTACACTTTGCGCTTCGCCGTGCGTTGTGCCTCGGTATAGTTCGCTCCGCTATCGAGCCTGATCATCACTTCCTGGGCCACTTGCAGGGCTCTGCCTCGAGCTGCGTCTCCCTTGACCACCTGATTGTATTCCTCTTGTAGTACCCGCCTTCGCTCCAGATTGAGGTCGCGCTGTGCTTGCAACCGTTTGGGGGGCGAGCCGCCCAGCAGGCGCAGGCGCAGATCGAGGGACCAGCGCCCCTCGCTGTCGGCTTTCAACGGCGGACCGTTCCGGCTGGGGTCGAGTGGGTCGACGATGGTCGCGCTGCCGTCCGCTTCAGGGGTGACCTGATACAGAACGCCTTCCACCTCGGCATGCCATTTTTGGGCGATCACGTACAAACCCTTGTACGGGCCATATCCGATGGGTTCGGGCATTGTCGCAGGGCGCGTTGTCTGCAAGTTCAGCAGCCGGGTGCGTTGTTCCGATGTCAGGCGCTGGCGGGCGCTGGCGAAGCTGAAGTCCAGGCGTCTACTGGCAGCATCGGCGTGGGCGCCAGGCATGGCGATGGTTCCCTCCACGACGGTGGGCGGTGCCGGCACGGGCCACTGCTCGGCAATGGCCTGAGGTGCCGGGGGGAGCATGGCTTGCTTCTTCACCGATTCGGGCACTGCCGCACGGGTGACCGGCGCATGGCCGGTGGGCAGTTGGCCCACCAGCATGGCCAGGTTGACGAGCAGGTCGACGGCGGCCAGCTCCCGTGTCACTGGATCCTCGCTGATCAGGGCTGGAATGTCCTGTTGGGCGCTGGCCATCAGGTTCCATAGCCAGACAGTGGTCATGACCGGGCCGCGCAGCAAGGGGAACAACAGCGTGTTGAACAACAGGCTGCCGCCCCGGAGCAACACCGCCCAGCGGCTCTCGCTGTTGGACACCGAGTCTCGGTCGGCCTGGGTGATCAAAGCCTGGGCGTTGCAGCCATAGAGATACTGCATCAGCTCGCCGTTGTGCAGCGCTTGCAGCAGTTCGCCGTGGGTGTCTGCCGTGGCGAGCGTGGCCGGGGCGGGTTTGTCGGGAACGTTGAACTCGTCGCCGGGGAAGAACCGCACGATGTGCGGTTCCAGGAAGCCGCCGTTGGCGTACACCGGGCGGGCCGAGTCGGACAGCCAGGTCAGGACGCTATCCTGCAGGTCTCCGGCGGTGGCGATGGCTTGCAGCAGCGCCTCCCTTGTCGGGAACGCTTGCAGCATGGGGGTATGGAGCGGCCGATACAGCAGATGCGGGCCGGTGGTGGTGTCCTGCGCTTCGATAAGGAACATGTTGGTCACGATGTCGGGCTGGGCCTGGGGCCTGCGCACCAGACCGAGGTGGCGAATGACCACCGGGCGACCGTTGACCTGTTGGCTCGCCACGTCAGGTTGAAGAACGGCTTCCAGCAGGCGCTGGCCTTGGAGAGTCATGCCGTTTTCGTTGTTCAGCCGCTGTTTCAGCGCGTCGAGGGCCAGTTGCGCAGGAATCTGTTCGGCGAAGATCCGTTGACGGCTCTTTGCCTGGGACGAGCTACCGAGCAGGTGCTGTTGCAGGTAGCGCGGATAGGTGGTGCCAATGTCGACCTGTTCGATCAGCCCGGTCACGAAGCCCGGCGTCAACCAGGCCGGCAGTGTCAGGCCACGACGATGGCTGAGCGTGAAGCGGCCGCTGGGGCGGGCGACCAGGTTGTGGATGGCCAGTTCGGTCAGGCTCATCTGCCGCTTCTCGCTGAGGCCGATGGTCCCGGGATAGCCTGCGGAAACGGTGAAGTTCAGCAGCACATCGTCGGGTTGGTATTGACCCGATGGCACCTTGTCCGGGCTGCTGTCGTTGGCTTGCCGCATGCGGTTGGACAAGGCGCTGGCGGTGAAAGCCTTGATGTCCTCGATGCCGCTGAGAAAGGTCTGGCCCTGATGGCGTTTTTTGGCGCTGGCCAGGGTCAGGCTGTGGTGCTGGAGCTTCGTCTGGTCGACGATGGAGGTTTTTTTCAGCCAGCGGGGCAGCAAGGGGGCCAGGCGTGCCGAGGTCTGCGGTGAGAGCCGAGGGGCTTCCAGCAGGTAGCGTGCCGGGTCGCTCAGGTCGTTATAGAGATCCTTCAGGTTCTGCAGGCCGATCCCGGCTGGCAGCCGTACCGCCTTCAACTCGGCCAGTTGCTGCTCCAGCAACATTGCCGCCTGGCTCTCGAAGACGTCGCCGCTTATCTCGTAGCGTTGGCAGGTGACGGTGTCGACGGTGTAACGGCTGGCGATCGATGCGCCCCAATGCTGATAGAAAGCTTCCACAGAGGCAAAGGATTGCACCGCGCTGCCGGGGCTGCACAGCAGGAACTCCGTGGCGCCTTTCGTGGTGCGGACCAGGAGAATCTCGCTGCCCACCAGTACGGTACTGGTGGTGCCCCGGGTGACCCGGGTTTCCAGGTTATAGGCGTACACAGGTGCCTGTCGGTCGAGACGAAAGCGCCGCTCCCGGTCTGGCCAGCGGACGACCTGATCGAGCATCTCGCGTGCCGTGTCAGCAAGGTCGGGCTGTTGCAGCCCGCGGATGCTCAGCATGTTCCTCAGCACATCGCTGAGCCAGCGCCAGCGGTTGCCGCGGCGCTTCGTATCGGTTGCGTCAATGTCGTCGCCCCAATAACGGACCAGCGCATCCTCCAGCCCGAGCGGTACGCTCCAGGCCAGTTCCAGCAGCGATTGCTTGATGATCTGGATGTCCACCTCGCGGTTGCCTGCCCGCAGGCGGCGCGGTGGGATGTCGGATAGAAAACAGTCCAGGTGGCCCTGTGGGCTGAAGTCCACGGGCGTGCCGACGGCCAGATGATCGAGCACCACGGGCATGAACGGCTGGAAATGCCAGGTACGTCTGGTAGTGTCCGGGGTCGCCAATTGAACCGTGGCCAGGTCGACATCCAGCCAGGGATATGTCCGCTTGATAGCTTGTTCAAGCATGCGTTGCACGACCTGTTCGAAGGTCGGGTGGCTGGCGAATTGCAGGCTGACACTTTGCGTCAACGCGGGGATGGCGTCAGCGGAGGAGGGGGCGGTCATGAGAAGTCCTTTTCACAAAACATGGCCGTCGGGATGACGGTGAGAAAAGTATCGACTTCTCTGCCCTGAGCGGGTGGTACATAAATACCACCCTACCGAAGAGCGGTTGTGAAAGGTCCTTTCGCTGGCATCGACGGGATGAATGACCGGTTCGCTACGATCGGTTGATCAGGACGGATCGTTGCCCAGCACGACGTTCAGCGCACTGCGTGCATCGTCCAGTTGCACCAGGGTGGCATGGCGGGCGCCGAGGGCATCACGGTTCTCGATGGCGGTGAGGATCGCCTTGTGCCGTGGCATCGCCAGTTCATGCAGGTTGGGCCGTTGGTTGGAATGCTTGAGCGCTTCGGCGATGGCCACCGACAACATGTTGCACAGGTTGGCGAGCAGGTCATTGTGGGTGGCGTCGGCGATCCGGCTATGGAAATCCAGGTCCGGTTGCAGCAGGGCTTCGGGCGTCGGTGCCGCGTCCATGCGCTCGTAGGCTTCGCGGATGGCGGCGATGTCGGCGTCGGTGGCGAACTGTGCGGCCAGGGCGGCTGCGGCCGGTTCAATGATGCTACGCACGCTGGTGAGCAAACCGAAGAACTCGTTCTGCGGGCTGCTCTGCATCAGCCAGTGCAATACATCCGGATCGAGCATGTGCCATTCCCGCCGGGCCTTGACCACCGTCCCCACGCGCGGCCGCGAATACACCAGGCCCTTGGCGACCAGCACCCGCGTGGCTTCACGCAGTACCGGACGGCTCACGGCGTATTCTTCGCAGAGCAAGGCTTCGGCGGGCAGCTTGTCATCGGGCTTGAAGCGTCCGGACACGATCTGCATGCCCAGTTCCTGGACGATGCGTGCGTGCATGCTTTTGCGGTCGGAGGGTTTGCGGTAATCCATGGGGTGCGGCGCGATCCTGTGGAGGAGATGCTACGCATGATAGCAGGCGCAGCGAGGGCGGGTCGCTAGTGCGATTGTATGTGAGATGCAGATCCCCCTGTGGGAGCGAGCCTGCTCGCGATGGCGGCGAGTCAGCCGACATGGATGCTGGCTGACAGTGCGCTATCGTCGGATCGGCGCCCGGAGCAAGCTCGCTCCCACATGGGATTTGCAGGGTCAGTGGGAGTGTCGCGGCACCTCGGCGCCGCGGCAGCCCACCAGGAAGTCGAAGTCGCAGCCCTGGTCCGCTTGCAGGACATGGTCGATGTACAACTGACGGTAGCCGCCCACCAGCAGTTGCTGTGGCGGGGCCAGGTCGGCCAGGCGGGCGGCCAGTTCGGCGTCGGAAATGTCCAGGTGCAGGCGGCCGCTGGCGCAATCCAGCTCGATGAAATCACCTTCTTTCACCGCTGCAAGAGGACCGCCGGCCGCAGCCTCCGGTGCCACGTGCAACACCACGGTGCCATAGGCGGTGCCGCTCATGCGTGCGTCGGAAATCCGCACCATGTCGGTCACGCCCTGGGCCAGCAGCTTGGCCGGCAAGCCCATGTTGCCCACTTCGGCCATGCCCGGATAACCCTTGGGTCCGCAGTTCTTCATTACCAGAATCGAGTCGGCATCCACATCCAGTTCCGGATCGTTGATCCGCGCCTTGTACTCGTCGAAGTTCTCGAACACCACCGCGCGACCTCGATGCTGCATCAGCTCGGGGGTGGCGGCGGAGGGCTTGAGCACCGCCCCCAAAGGCGCCAGGTTGCCGCGCAGCACGCAGATGCCGCCGTCGGCGCGGATCGGGTTGTCCAGGGTGCGGATGACTTCGTCCTGGCCGTAGATCGGCGCATCCTTGGTATTTTCTCCGAGGCTCTTGCCGTTGACGGTCAGGGCATTCGGGTGAGGGATCAGATTGGCTTCACCGAGACGACGCAATACGGCAGGCAGGCCACCGGCGTAGTAGAACTCTTCCATCAGGAAGCGCCCGGACGGCTGCAGGTCGACGATGGTCGGCATGCCCCGGCCGATGCGGGTCCAGTCGTCCAGGTCCAACTGCACGCCGATGCGCCCGGCGATGGCCTTGAGGTGGATCACCGCGTTGGTGGAGCCGCCGATAGCGGCGTTGACGCGGATGGCGTTTTCAAAGGCTTCCTTGGTGAGGATCTTCGACAGCTTCAGGTCCTCACGGACCATTTCCACCGCGCGCATGCCGGACATGTGGGCCAGCACATAGCGGCGCGCGTCCACGGCCGGAATCGCGGCGTTATGGGGCAACGACGTGCCGAGGGCTTCGGCCATGCACGCCATGGTCGAGGCGGTCCCCATGGTGTTGCAGGTGCCGGCCGAGCGGGACATGCCGCCCTCGGCCGCGAGGAAGTCGTCGAGGGTGATGGTGCCGGCCTTCACCTGCTCGCTCAATTGCCAGACCACCGTGCCGGAACCGATGTCCTGGCCCTTGTGCTTGCCGTTGAGCATGGGGCCACCGGTGACGACGATGGCCGGTACGTCGCAACTGGCGGCCCCCATCAGCAGGGCGGGGGTGGTCTTGTCGCAACCGGTGAGCAGCACCACGCCGTCAATCGGGTTGCCGCGAATCGCCTCTTCCACGTCCATGCTCGCCAGGTTGCGGGTCAACATGGCGGTAGGGCGCAGGTTCGATTCGCCGTTGGAGAACACCGGGAATTCCACCGGGAAGCCCCCGGCTTCGATCACGCCGCGCTTGACGTGCTCGGCAATCTGCCGGAAATGCGCGTTGCACGGGGTCAGCTCCGACCAGGTGTTGCAGATGCCGATGATCGGCTTGCCATGGAATTGATGGTCGGCAATGCCCTGATTTTTCATCCAGCTGCGGTACATGAAGCCGTTTTTGTCGGCAGTGCCAAACCATTGGGCCGAGCGCAGGGAGGGTTTTTTATCAGACATGATCGATTCTCTTATTGTATGACTATATTGTTCCGGATGAAGCGTAACATAAGCGCAATTTGCACGCTTTGGAAGTGTTGTTGGGTAAATAGTATTACTATATAGTCCAGCTCAATGGAGGGATTGTCCTGGCGTGCATTCGCGAGAGAAATCCCCCGTGGTTCCATAACAACAACAATCGGAGACCGGTCCCATGAGCCAGGAATTGCGGCTTATCCGTCGCATCACGCTGAAACTGATTCCCTTCCTGATCCTGTTGTACCTGATCGCCTATGTAGACCGCTCTGCGGTGGGCTTTGCCAAGCTGCACATGGGCGCCGACCTGGGTATCGGCGATGCCGCCTACGGCCTGGGCGCAGGGCTGTTTTTCATCGGTTATTTCCTGCTGGAGATTCCCAGCAACCTGATGCTCGAACGGTTCGGTGCCCGGCGTTGGTTCGCCCGGATCATGATCACCTGGGGCGCGATCACCATCGGCATGGCGTTTGTGCAGGGCCCCCACAGCTTCTATGTGATGCGCTTTTTGCTCGGCGCCGCCGAAGCCGGATTCTTCCCCGGCGTGCTGTACTACATCACCCAATGGTTCCCGGTTCGCCATCGCGGCAAGATCCTGGGGCTGTTCATTCTTTCGCAGCCCATCGCCATGATGATCACCGGTCCGGTGTCCGGCGGCTTGCTGGGCATGGACGGCGTATTGGGCCTGCACGGCTGGCAGTGGTTGTTCATTGTCATCGGCCTGCCGGCGGTGTTGCTGACCTGGCCGGTGCTGCGCTACCTGCCGGATGGCCCGCAACAGGTGAAGTGGCTGGACCAGGCCGAGAAGGACTGGCTGACCGGTGAGCTGAAAAAGGATCTGCAGGAGTACGGCCAGACCCGCCACGGTAACCCGCTGCATGCCCTGAAGGACAAACGGGTCTTGCTGCTGGCGCTGTTCTACCTGCCGGTGACCCTGAGTATCTATGGCCTGGGCTTGTGGTTGCCGACGCTGATCAAGCAGTTCGGTGGCAGTGATCTGGTGACCGGATTCGTGTCTTCAGTGCCGTATATTTTCGGCATTGTCGGATTGCTGATCATACCCCGCAGCTCCGACCGCTTGAATGATCGCTATGGTCACCTGGCCGTGCTTTATGTCTTGGGCGCCATGGGGCTGTTCCTCAGTGCGTGGTTGTCGGTGCCGGTGCTGCAACTGGCGGCGCTGTGCCTGGTGGCGTTTGCCCTGTTTTCCTGCACGGCGGTGTTCTGGACCTTGCCGGGACGTTTCTTTGCCGGCGCCAGTGCGGCGGCGGGCATCGCCTTGATCAACTCGGTGGGTAACCTGGGTGGCTACATCGGGCCGTTCGTGATTGGCGCGCTGAAGGAATACACCGGCAACCTGGCCTCTGGGCTGTACTTCCTGTCCTGTGTGATGGTGTTCGGCCTGGTGTTGACCGGCGTAGTGTATCGCCTGCTGGAGCGCAGGCATGTGCTGCCGGCCGACCAGTTCGCGGCCAGTGCGCGGGGGGCGACGCGTACCTGATTTTGATGGCTGTGGCGGTCACTGTGGGAGCGGGCTTGCTCGCGAAAGCGGTGGGTCAGCTTGCATAAATATTGACTGTGCCACCGTCTTCGCGGGCAAGCCCGCTCCCACAGGGGATTGGCGGTGTGTTCAAGGTTTGTTTACAAGGAGAGATCCATGCGTTTAGTTCAATTCGAATTACCCAACGGTGAACGCCGCGTCGGTGTGGTCGAGGGCGATCAGGTGCGCGAAGTGCTGGGGGCGCAGACTGTGCGTGAGCTGGCGCTGGCGGCCATCGAGGCGGGTGTGAAGCTTGCAGAGCAGGTCAATGGCCTGGGATTCGGCGCCGAGTATGATTACCCGCGGTTGCTCGCCGAGCTGCGGATCCTGCCGCCGCTGGATCACCCGGACCCGGCGCACCTGCTGGTCAGCGGCACCGGCCTGACCCACCTGGGCAGCGCCTCGGCCCGGGACAAGATGCACCAGCAGGCTGGCGACGAAGCCGCCATGACCGACACCATGCGCATCTTCAAGTGGGGCGTCGAGGGCGGCAAGCCCCAGGCCGGCCAGGCCGGCGTGCAACCGGAATGGTTCTACAAGGGTGACGGCAGCATTGTCGTCCGTCCGGGTCATCCGTTCCCGTTGCCGCCGTTCGCCGAAGACGCCGGCGAAGAGCCGGAAATCAGCGGCCTCTACGTCATCGGCCTCGACGGCAAGCCTTATCGCCTGGGTTTCGCGGTGGGCAACGAATTTTCCGATCATGTGATGGAGCGCAAGAATTACCTGTACCTGGCCCATTCGAAACTGCGCAGTTGCAGTTTTGGTCCGGAACTTCGTGTCGGTGAATTGCCTCAACATCTTTCCGGAAGCAGTCGTATCCTGCGCAACGGCGAAGTGCTGTGGCAGAACGAATTCCTCAGCGGCGAGGCCAACATGTGCCACAGCCTCGAAAACCTGGAATTCCACCATTTCAAGTACAGTCAGTTCCTGCGTCCGGGGGATGTGCACGTTCACTTCTTCGGCACCGCGACCCTGTCGTTCGCCGATGGCATCCGTACCCAGCCGGGGGACGTGTTCGAAATCAGCCAGGCCGAATTCGGCGCGCCGCTGGTCAACGGCATTGCCCCGGTGGACGCGGCGTTCAACCCGGGTACTATCGGCACACTTTAAGAGGAGACTTGCGATGAACCAGATCCTTGGTCACAACTACATCGGTGGGGCGCGCAGTGCGGCCGGCCAGACGCGTTTGCAGAGCCTCGACGCCAGCACTGGCGAAGCCTTGCCGGGTGATTTCATGCAGGCCACGGCTGAAGAGGTCGATGCAGCCGCCAAGGCGGCCGCCGCGGCTTACCCGGCTTACCGCAGCCTGAGCGCCGTGCGCCGGGCCGAGTTTCTCGAGGCCATCGCCGATGAGCTGGATGCCTTGGGCGATGCGTTCGTCGCCGTGGTCTGCCGTGAAACCGCGTTGCCTGCGGCACGGATCCAGGGTGAGCGGGGTCGTACCAGCGGGCAGATGCGCCTGTTCGCCAAAGTCCTGCGCCGCGGCGATTTCTACGGCGCGCGTATCGATCGGGCCCTGCCGGAGCGCCAACCGCTGCCGCGCCCGGACCTGCGTCAGTACCGCATCGGCCTGGGCCCGGTGGCGGTGTTCGGCGCCAGCAATTTCCCGCTGGCCTTTTCCACGGCTGGCGGCGACACCGCGTCGGCCCTGGCGGCCGGCTGCCCGGTGGTGTTCAAGGCCCACAGCGGCCATATGGCGACCGCAGAGTGGGTGGCCGATGCGATCATCCGTGCCGCCGAAAAAACCGCGATGCCGGCCGGCGTCTTCAACATGATCTACGGCGGTGGCGTCGGTGAGTGGCTGGTCAAGCACCCGGCCATCCAGGCCGTGGGTTTCACCGGTTCCCTACGGGGTGGGCGGGCCCTGTGCGACATGGCCGCCGCGCGTGCGCAGCCGATCCCGGTGTTTGCCGAGATGTCGAGCATCAACCCGGTGATCGTCCTGCCTGAAGCGCTGGCGACCCGCGCCGACAGTATTGCTCGCGACCTGACCGCCTCGGTGGTGATGGGCTGCGGTCAGTTCTGCACCAACCCGGGCCTGGTGATTGGCATCCGCTCGCCGCAGTTTACGGCCTTCACCCAGCAGGTCGCCGCGCTGATCGGTGACCAGGCGCCACAGACCATGCTCAATGCCGGTACCTTGCAGAGTTATGGCAAGGGCTTGCAGAAGTTGCTGGCTCACCCGGGCATCGAGCACCTGGCCGGACGCCCACAGCAGGGCAACCAGGCCCAGCCGCAGCTGTTCAAGGCCGACGCCAGCCTGTTGATCGAGGGGGACGAGGCGTTGCAGGAGGAGGTGTTCGGCCCGACCACCGTGTTCGTCGAAGTGGCCGACCAGGCGCAACTCAGTGCCGCGCTGAACGGCCTGCATGGTCAACTCACCGCGACCATGATCGGCGAGCCGGATGATTTCCAGCGGTTCAGCGAATTGACGCCGTTGCTGGAGCAGAAAGTCGGCCGGATCCTGCTCAACGGTTACCCGACGGGTGTCGAGGTGTGTGACTCGATGGTCCACGGCGGCCCTTACCCGGCCACCTCCGATGCCCGCGGCACATCGGTGGGTACCCTGGCCATCGACCGCTTCCTGCGGCCGGTATGCTTCCAGAACTACCCCGACAACCTGCTGCCGGAACCCCTGAAAAATGCCAACCCGTTGGGGATCCTGCGGTTGGTGGACGGAGTCCCGGGCCGCGAAGCGCTTTGACCGTCGCAGGGTGGCAGTTCCATTGAGGTTCGATGGACTGCCGCCATCGTCGGAACGCCGCCCGGAGCAAGCCCGCTCCCACATTTGATCCTGGGTGAATGCAGGATTTACACACGCTACTGATCCCCTGTGGGAGCGGGCTTGCCCGCGAAGGCGGCGGAATATTCAGCATCAGTGCAAGCTGATCTACAGCTTTCGCGAGCAATCCCGCTCCCACAATTGTCTTGGGTGAATGCAGGATTTGCACACGCTACTGATCCCCTGTGGGAGCGGGCTTGCCCGCGAAGGCGGCGGAATATTCAGCATCAGTGCAAGCTGATCTACAGCTTTCGCGAGCAATCCCGCTCCCACAATTGTCTTGGGTGAATGCAGGATTTGCACACGCTACTGATCCCCTGTGGGAGCGGGCTTGCCCGCGAAGGCGGCGGCACATTCAGCCTCGATGCCAATTGACCCACCGCCATCGCGGGCAACCCAGCCCTCACCCAAGGGTTCACGCCGTGAAGTCGCTGGCGTGCAGTTCCTTGACGCCGACCAGTTCGAACTCGAACTCGGCGGTAGCATCGGCGTCGACGCTGCCGTAGAGAATGCCGTCGGCAAAGCGCAACTGACCGGTGGCATTGGTGGCGTCGAAGGCGTTACTGCCAATGAAGGTGAAGGCATCGATAGTGGCGGTCAACGGGTTGGCGTCCAGTCCGGTGAGATCCAAGTGGTCCAGTTCGGCGCTCTTGAAGCCGTTGATCACATCGCGCAAGGTTCCGGTGCCCATGTCCGCCAGTGCTCCGAACACGTAGGTGTCCGCGCCGGTGCCACCGGTAAGGTTGTCGGTCCCGGCGCCGCCGATCAAGCGGTCATCCCCCGAGCCACCCACCAGCGTATCGTTGCCCGCGCCGCCATCCAGGATGTTCCCGGCGCTGTTGCCGGTCAGGGTGTCGGCGTAGGCACTGCCAGTCAGGTTCTCGAAGTTCTTCAACGTATCGAGGCCCGAGCCTACGGTGTTCTGTTGCGCCGACGTCGAGAGCGTCACGGTCACCCCCGCCAGCGCCTGCGCGAAGGACACCGTATCGTTGCCTTCACGCCCGTCCAGCACGTTGTTTCCGGCGCCGGCGAACAACGTGTTATCCAGCGTATTGCCCGTGCCGTTGGCCGCATCGGGCGTGTCGATATACAGGTTCTCGACGTTGCTGGTGAGGGTGTAGGTCGCCAGGCGGCTGTGCACACTGTCGATGCCCCCGGACAGTGCATTGCTGTTGGTCTCGATCACCGTGTCGCCGGTATTGTCGACATAGTACGTGTCATTGCCATCGCCACCGCTCATGCTGTCGTTGCCGGCGGCTCCGTCGAGCACGTTGTTGGCGATATTGCCGGTGATGAAGTTGCGTCGTTCATTGCCGGTGCCATCGATCTCCGAGACGCCGGTGAGCACCAGGTTCTCGAGATTGGCCCCCAGTGTCCAACTGACCGAGGCCTTTACCGTATCGATCTGTGAGGTCGAGGTGTTGGTTTCCACCACGCTGTCGAAGGCGTTATCGACCACGTAGATGTCATTGCCATCGCCACCGGTCAGGGAGTCCGCCCCCAGGTCGCCATCCAGGGTGTCGTTGCCCGAGCTGCCCACCAGGGTGTCCGCCTGGTCGGTACCTGAGATCATCCCGCCCTGGTTGGCGTGGTCGAAAATGTCCTGCACGCTGTTGTTGTCGTTGGGATCGCCATGGAAGCCCAGGTCGTCGGCGATGTAGTCGGCCAGTCGCTGGCCGACGATTTCCGCCGATTCCTCGTGCAGATGCCAGACGTCGTCCGGGTACACCAGCGGATCGACTTCGTAGCGCAACGGCAGGTCAGTGTAGTCCACCGCCAGCTTGACGTCGGCGCGCTCGGCCGCCATGGCTTCCTGGGCGGCGCGGACATAGCCGACACCTTCGACAATCGCGGCAATCTTTTCCTCGGAATAGCCACGGGCTCGCGCCGCATCCTGCTCGTAGTGACCGGTTTCCATCAGGTACACGTTGAAATTGCCGAGCTGGGCATGCAGGTAGTCGAACACCTTCAGTGTCGCGGCCTTGTAGGCAGCGGCCGCTGCCTGCTTGTCGGTGGCGCGGGCAATCTCCTGGGCGCCTTCTTCGCCCTGGCCCCAGATGATGCCCATGGTGACGTTATCGATGGCCTTGAGTTCGCTGAGCTGGTCCTTGAGCAATGTCACGGCGCGCAACAGCGCGGGCCCGGGCTGGTTGGTGTCGGTCAGCCACCAGCACAGCTTCAGCTCTTCGGGGCTCAGTGTCGACAAGCCGTTGACGGTGCTGCCGCCCACCGCGATATCGATGCCATTGCCGTCGGCGTCGGTGAACTGGCTGCGTACGTCATAGGTGGTGTAGCGGTCCAGGTCCTTGACCAGCATCGAGGTGCCGGATTGATCGTCATCCTCGGTCATGCGCAGTAGGCGTGCATTGGATTGGCCGAGGGTCGGCAGGTAGAGGATGTCTTGCTGGGCGCGCTCGCCGAACACGAAATCACTGGCGGTCAGGGTGTTGAGGTAGTTGCCGTTGAGGGCGATCTCGAAGCGGTTGCCATCGGCGTCGGCTTCGGCGGACTTGATGTAGGTCTTGTCGCCGGCCGAGTTCAGGGTCATGTACAGCGTGCCGTTGGTGCCGTCGCCAAGGCCGGTGAAGCCCAGGCTGGACACGTCGATCTTGTCCACGCCCACGGTAAAATCATAGACCGTGTCGGTGGCCGTCACGCCACCGGTGTCGTAGTCGCGGTAGCTGTCGAGCACGTTGGTGTAGCGGAAGGTATCGGCGCCATCGCCGCCGTACAGCGAGTCGCGTCCGGCGCCGCCGTCGACGATGTCCGCGCCGGTGTCGGCCTTGATCGTGTCGTTGCCGCCCAGGCCGAGGATCAGGTCCGCGCCGGCGGTACCGTTGAGGGTCTCGGCGCTGCTGGTCCCGGTGATGGTGTTGGCCGGTGCGTCGGCCACCACCAGGGCGAAGTTGTCGCTGACCGAAGCACCCGAAGGATCGGTGGCCTTGACCAGCACGTCATAGCTACCGGATGCGGTGCTGGTCGGCGTGCCGCTGAAGGTCAGGCTAGTGGCATTGAACGTCAGCCACGCGGGCAGGGCCCTGCCGTCGGCGAGGGTCGCGGTGTAGGTCAACACGTCCTGGTTGGCGTCGGTGAAGCTGTCGTGGGCCACGGTGTAGCGGAACGGCGTGCTTTCGCTGGCAGTCTGGTCGAGCAGCGGAATGGCCACCACCGGCGCCACGTTACCGGGGTTGTTCTGGTCGGCGAACACGAAGTGGTTGGCCGTCAGGCTGCTGACCAGGTTGCCCGCCAGCGACACTTCGAAGCGGTTGCCGTTGGCATCGACGGTCAGGTCCTTGAGGTAGGTGCGGTTGGACGAGGCGCTGTAGGTCAGTTGCAGGGTGCCATTGAGGCCGTTGCCCAGGCCGGTGTAGCCGAGCGCCGAGACGTCGATCTTGTCGGCGGCCACGTCGAAGTCGAGGATCTGGTCACTGGCGCTGGTGGAGCTGGTGCGGTAGCTGTCGAGCTTCGAGGTGTAGCGGAACACATCGGCACCCGTGCCGCCGGTGAGTTTGTCCACCCCGGTACCACCGACCAGGATGTCGTTCCCGGCGCCGCCATTGAGCGTGTCGTTCCCGGCGCCACCGAACAATTGTTCGTTGGCCGCGGTGCCGGTCAGCGTGTCGTTGTTCGGCGTGCCGTTGATGACGACGGAGGTGGGTACATCCTGCACGGCGAGGGTGAAGCTGTCGCTGACGGTGGCGTTGCTGCCATCCGTGGCGGTGACTTGTATGGAGTAGGTGCCCGAAGCGGTGTCGCTTGGTGTCCCGCTGAACGTGCGCGTGGCGGCATCGAACACCAGCCAGCTGGGCAGGGCGCTGCCGTCGGCCAGTTTGGCGGTGTAGCTGAGGCTGTCGTTGTCCGGGTCGCTGAAACTGTTGGCCGGCACTACGTAGCTGAACGGTGTGTTCTCCGTCGCGCTCTGGTCCAGCAGTGGGGTCGCCACCACCGGCGCATGGTTGGTCGGCGATGACGTTGCGAAGACGAAGTTGGCACTGGTCAGCGTGTTCAGGTAGTTACCGTCCAGTGCCACTTCGAAGCGGTTGCCATTGGCGTCGGCGGTCAGGGACTTGATGTAGGTCTTGGTGCCGGCGCTGTTGAGCACCAGGTACACGGTGTCGTTCTTGCCGTCCCCCAGGCCGGTGAAGCCCAGGGCCGACAGGTCGATCTTGTCGGAGGCGACATTGAAGTCGGTGATCAGGTCGCCCAGGTTGACGCCGCCGGTGTTGTAGTTGCGGTAGCTGTCCAGACGGTTGGAAAACACGAAGGTGTCCGCCCCGGCACCGCCGGTGAGGGTGTCCATGCCGGCCCCGCCGTCGAGCTTGTCATCGCCGGCGCCGCCACTGAGGCTGTCGTTGCCCGCCAGGCCGAGCAGGGTATCGGCCGAGTCGCTGCCCGCCAGCGAGTCGTTGCCGCTGGTGCCGGTGATCACCCGGTTGAAGATGAAGTTGTTGGCCGTCAGGGTGCTGGCGAGGTTGCCGGAAAGAATCAGTTCGAAGCGATTGCCGCTGGCATCGGCGTCGAAGTCCTTGATGTAGGTGCGGTCGTTGCTGGCGCTGTAGCTGACCTGCAGGGTGCCGCCCCGGCCGTTGCCCAGGCCGGTAAAGCCCAGGCCGGCGAGGTCGATCTTGTCTTGGGTGACGTCGAAGTCGGTGATGGTGTCATCGAAGCTGGTGGTCGCGTTGCGGTAGCTGTCGGACTGGCTGGCGAAGCGGAACGTGTCGGCGCCCGTGCCGCCGGTGAGTTTGTCGACGCCCGCGCCGCCCACCAGGATGTCGCCACCGGCGCCGCCGTTGATGGTGTCGTTGCCGGCGCCACCATAGAAGATCTCGCTGGCGCTGGTGCCCAGCAGCGTGTCGTTGCCGGCCGTGCCTTGTACGGTGGTCATCGGTTCCGTGGCACTGACGTAGCTGCCATCGCCATAGATCAGCGTCGCGCCCTTGCTGGTGTGGCTGATGGTGTTGGCGATGATCGCGTTGCGATCGGTGCCGTCCTCGTTGCGCTCGGCCACGCCATAGGTCGACAGATCGCTGCCGCTGATGAGGTTGCCCTGGATCGTGTTATCGCTGCCGTTGAAGTACTTGCCGGAGACGCCCAGGGTGTCGTCGTAGGATTGGATGATGATCTCCGGGACCGCGCCGCCCAGGGAGTTGTTGTTGAGGGTATTGTCCAGGATCTCGACGTGGTTGCTGCCGTAGATGCGTACCCCGGCGCTGGCGTTGTCGTGGATGTCGACGCCGGTGACCGTCACTTCGCTGGACAGTTTGATCAGCACGCCTTCGGCGCCGTTGCCGTACACCTCGCCGCCGGTGATGGTGATGTTGCTAGGGGAGGGGATGTTCTCGCTGCCGCGCTGCACCACGATGCCGTTGCCGCCGTTGTCATAGGCAACGTTGTTGGTGAGGGTGAAATCGTGGGTGCTGGTGACGACGTTGAAGCCGTGCCGGTCATTGTCGTAGGCGACGTTGTTTTCGAAGGTGCTGTCGCTGAGGAAGTCGGCCACGAAGCCGTCCAGGCCATTGCCATGGGACACGCTGTTCTTGATGACCATGTTGACGGTCTGCTCGTGGGGGTCGAAGCCGTACCCGGAGCAGTCCTTGATCTCGACGCTGTCGATGGTGACGTTGGAGTCGTAGCCTTCTTCGCCGGGAATATAACCGTTGAACCAGCCGTCGATCTTGCCGGTGGTGTGGTCGCGGTTGCCGTCGATGGTGAGTTGGCTGATGCCGAAATCATGGGTTTCTTCGCCATAGGCGGAGCGGATGACGCCGGTGATCTTGGTGTCGGAGCCGTCGGCCACCTTGACGGTGGTCTCGCCCATGCCGTCGCCATACAGGTGGACGTTGCTCTTGAGCATCAGGCAACCGTCGGAAGGTTCCTCACCCCCCGAAACGATGTAGGTTCCGGCCGGCACATACACCTCGCCCCCACCTGCCGCTGCCGCCGCGTCAATCGCTGCCTGGATGGCCGCGGTGTCATCGGTAATACCGTCTCCTTTGGCGCCAAAATTTTGTACGTTGAAAATCATGAGCTTATCTCCGTATCGGGCTGGAACCACGGCAGATGCCAATATTCCATCGGCGACCACAGGGTTATGACCTGACGGAGCGGGAAAGTTGTGACCGAATGTCGGGCAAGTGTCAAAAAGCTGAACTACCTGATCAGCGGTCGGGAACCTTGTTCGGGAAAGTTACGTTTCATTGACGCCGTTTCCTCTGTGGGAGCGGGCTTGCTCGCGAAAGCGTCATGTCAGTCACTGCTGGATTGGCTGATCCACCGCTTTCGCGAGCAAGCCCGCTCCCACAGGAGGAATCGCCGCATGGCATTTACGGCTTTGTTGATTGGTATCAACCTCAACATCTGTCTTGGGCGGTAGCCTCGAATAAAGCCCACGCGCCTGACAGAGCGTCCCATGATCTATCCGCTGCTCCTGACCCTGCACCTTTTCGCCGCCCTGGTGTTCATCGGCACGGTGTTCTTCGAGGTGCTGTTCCTGGAGAGCATCCGCCGGCAACTGCCCGCCAAAGTCATGGTGCTGCTTGAACAGGGCATCAGTGGACGCGCCCGCCAGTTGATGCCCTGGGTATTGCTGGTGCTGTTCGGTGCGGGTGGCGGGATGGTCTGGATGCGCTATTGGCCGGTGTTGATAGCGCCGTGGCAATCGTCGTTCGGTCTGTTGCTGGGGTTGAAGATCCTGCTGGCGGGCAGCGTGCTGGGGCATTTTCTCTGGGCCATGTGGCTGTTCAGGCGTGGACGCATGAACGCCCGTTACGTCCAGGTCATCCACACCCGGGTGTTCCTGCATCTGGTGGCAATCGTGCTGTTGGCCAAGGGCATGTTCTACATCAACTGGTAACAGCGCTGGTGTGGGTCCAAGGCGCTTGATACAGGTCAAGGTGGCGTGGCGGGTGAAGCCGGACAATATCCCCGCGCAGCCACTCGGAGATTGTCATGTTCGACCCGCTACATAAATTCCACGGAGGCGTCGGCTCCCTCGATCTGCTCCGGGGGTTGCGCCACAGTCGCCAGAAACGACGACCGCTCTCGTTGGCGGTGCACCTGCCGTCGCGCCTGAGACACGCGTCGTGTTCCTCCCTTGCCAGCGTTTGCCAGTGCGCCGGGATCGACGTCTATCTGCAATCGCTGATGCACGAGATCGGCCTGGTCGGCTGTCACCTGGGGACGGGCCGACGGGTCGATCAGTTCTGGCTGACCGGCGGCACACCGGTGATCGTCCATTTACAGCGGCTGATGGACGAATTGCGCAAGCGCTTCGACTTTTCCGAGAGCGGCGACCAGGGCATCGAGCTGGACCTGCATCACACCGACTGGTCAACCATGGGCCTGATTCGCGACCAGGGCTTTACCCACGTCAGTATCGGTGTCCCCGACATGGGCGCCGACCGGGACCTGTCGGTGGATAGCTACCAGAACCCGGCACCGATCCATTCATTGATCGACGCGGCGCGGACCTTCGGCTTTCGCTCCATCAGCATCGACCTCGGTTATGGTCACGCCTGGCAGACGCCCCACAGCTTCGCGCTGAAGCTGGCCACCTTGATCGAACTGGAGCCGGACCGGCTGCATGTCTTCGACTATGCCCGGGCGCCGTGTCGCTACCGTTCGACGGACGCCGCAATGGCCGGCAGCTTTTGCAGCCAGGCGGACAAGGAGGCCATGCGTCGGGTCAGCTGCGAACAATTGATCGGCGCGGGGTATCACTACATTGGCCAAGGACTGTTCGTCCGGGCTGACGATGACCTGGCGGTCGCCCAGGAACATGGACGCTTGCACCATAACTGCCAGGGATTCACCCGGCATGGTTGCTGTGATCATGTGGGGTTCGGGCTGGCGGCCATCACCCAGATCGACGATCTGTACGTGCAGAACACCGACGATCTGTTGCAGTACCGCCAGCAACTCGGGGCCGGGCAACTGCCGGTCTGTCGTGGCTGGCGCTGTGAGGCCGAGGATCAGGTCAAGGCGACGGTGACTGAACAGCTGTCCTGTGACCTGGAACTGGACATTCGGGCCATCGAAGCCCGTTTCGGACTGGTTTTCCGTGAGCATTTCGCGTCGATCTGGCCGCAACTGGAAGCCTTGGATAGCGATGGATTGATCGAGTTGTCGAGCCGTTTCATCGGCATCCTGCCGGCCGGCCGGTTGAGCGTGGACGCGATCTGTAATCTGTTCGACCCATGCTTTGACGATACAGTCGCCGTGCCCTTCGAACCTACACCGACCAGGCTTTTTGAAAGGTTGAATCCATCATGAATTCCCCATCCGCGTTCAATCGGGCCCTGGTCGAGAAATACGACTGCCCGGGCCCACGCTATACGTCCTATCCCACGGCTCCGCAGTTTCATCAGGCGTTTGCCATGGACGAATACCGCGAGGCCGCCCGGCGCAGCAACCAGGCCCTGGTGCCCAAGCCGCTGTCGGTGTACATCCATATCCCGTTCTGCCAAAGCCTGTGCTACTACTGCGCATGCAATAAGATCATCACCCGCAAGAGCCATCGCGCCGCCGAATACCTGACGTACCTCAAGCGGGAAATCGTCCTGCAGGCGAGTTTGTTCGATCGCACGCGCAAGCTGACCCAACTGCATCTGGGGGGTGGCACGCCGACCTATCTGACCCACGGGCAACTGGCCGAGTTGATGGACTGCCTGCACCAGTCGTTCGACATGGATGACAGCGACGCCCATGAGTTTTCCATCGAGGTCGACCCGCGCACCATCGATGCCGAGCAGGTCAGGGGATTGCGGCAATTGGGCTTCAACCGCCTGAGCTTCGGCATCCAGGATTTCGATGCCCAGGTGCAAGCCGCCGTCAACCGGGTACAAAGCCAAGCCCAGGTCGCAGCGTTGGTGGCGGCGGCCCGCGAGGCGCGCTTCAAGTCGGTCAGCGTCGATCTGATCTACGGTCTGCCATTGCAGACCCTCGCCAGTTTCGATATCACCCTGGACAAGATCATCGCCCTGCGTCCCGACCGGATTGCGGCCTACAGCTACGCGCATCTGCCGCAGCGGGTGAGGGCGCAGCGGATGATCCGCCCTGAAGACATGCCGCCGCCGGAGCGCAAGCTGGAGCTGCTCGAACTGACCATCAATCGGTTGAGCGAGGCGGGTTATATCTACATCGGCATGGACCACTTTGCGCTGCCGGACGATGAACTGGTGCGTGCCCGTGGCCAAGGTACCCTGCAACGCAATTTCCAGGGCTATTCCACCCACGCCGACTGCGACCTGATCGGCCTGGGCGTGTCCTCGATCGGCAAGGTCGGCGACAGCTATAACCAGAACGTCAAGGAGCTGTCCCAGTATTACGCTCGCTTGGACCAGGGCCTGTTGCCGGTGCAGCGCGGCTATCGCCTGAGCGACGACGACCGCTTGCGGCGTGAAGTCATCAGCGAACTGATGTGCCATGGGCGCGTGGATGTCGGTCGCATCGAGGCCGGTCACGGCATTTGCTTCAGCGAATACTTCGCCGATGCGCTGGCCGGGCTCCAGGAGCAAGTGCGCGACGGATTACTGCAAATCCACCCCGACGCGCTGGTACTGCTGCCCCAGGGGCAACTGATGATGCGCAGCGTCGCCATGGCCTTCGACGCCTACCTGGAAGCAGCCCCGGCGGTCCAGTATTCGCGAACGGTGTAAGACAGTGATGAAGCTCCCACTGTGGGAGCGAGCTTGCTCGCGAAAGCGGTGGATCAGCCTGCAACGATGCTGAATGTGCCGCCGTCATCGCGAGCAGGCTCGCTCCCACATTATCCGGGGCGTATCCGGTATCTGCGTCCGGCGCCAATCCCCTGTGGGAGCGGGCTTGCTCGCGAAAGCGGTGGATCAGCCTGCATCGATGCTGAATGTGCTGCCGCCTTCGCGGGCAAGCCCGCTCCCACAATATCCGGGGTGCATCCGCTATTTGCGTCTGGCGCCAATCCTCTGTGGGAGCGAGCCTGCTCGCGATAGCGGTGGATCAGCTTGCATGGATGGTGAACATGCCAAACCAGGTCAGGTTCTTTCACCATCGGGTGCCGTGGACGCCGGGATCAGGTCGCGCACGGCATAGAAGCCCTGCACCAGCCGATTCTTCGCCCGGTACTCGCAAAGCAGCAGCAAGGTATCGGGTAACTGGGCGATCGATGAGGCAGGCTTGACCACCATGGTCTTGCCTCCCGAGCGTAAACGGACAAGTGTTCCCGGTTCGAATGTGCCCATCTTCATTCACCTCACTGTGATCGTGTTTGTACGTTCGACCCAGCCCCCACCCAGCGCCTTGTACAGATTGACCTCGGCGAGCAGTTGCGACAGCCGGTCGACGATGAGGGTCTGCCGGGCGCTGAACAGCGAGCGTTGTGCATCGAGGTACGTCAGGCTGCTGTCGACGCCGATGCGATAGCGACGCTCCGCCAGCCTGTAGTAGTCCTGGTTGGCCTGCACCAGATCGGACTGCGCGACCAGTTGTTCCTTGTAGGTCTTGCGCGCCGCCAGGCCATCGGAGACTTCCCGGAAGGCAGTCTGGATCGATTTCTCGTACTGGGAGACGCGGATATCCTTCTGGATTTTCGAATAGTTCAGGCTCGCCCGAAGGCTGCCGGCATTGAAAATCGGCAGGTTGATCTGGGGCTGGAACAACCAGGTGCCCGACCCGCCCTTGAACAGCCCGGACAACTCGTTGCTCGAAGTGCCGGCGTTGGCGGTCAGGCTGATGCTCGGGAAGAAGGCGGCACGGGCCGCGCCGATATTGGCGTTGGCCGCTTGCAGCAGGTACTCGGCCTCAAGCACATCCGGGCGGCGTTGCAACAGGTCCGAAGGCAGGCCGGCCGGCACCTCGCTCAGCAGCTCGGAGGCCAGGGGGCGGGCGGGCAAGTCATCCGCGACCGAGGTGCCGACCAGCAAGGTGAGATTGTTGAAATCCTGGGCCACCTGGCGCTGGAACTGGGCCAGGCGGGCCCTGGCGTCCTCCACCGAAGTGCGTGACTGGCTCAGGGCCAGGGCCGAGGCGGTGCCCACCTGATTGCTTCGTTCCGTCAGGCGCAGGCTTTCTTCATAGGATTGCAGCGTGTCACGGGTCAGGGCCAGCAACTCCTGGTCGGCACGCCAAGTCAGGTAGGCACTGGCGACACTGGCCACCAGGCTCAACTGAGTGCTGCGGCGTGCTTCTTCGCTGGACAGGTAGATGAGGGAGGCCTGGTCGCTGAGGCTGCGTATGCGTCCGAACAGGTCCAGCTCATAGGCGCTGATGCCCAACGTGGTGGAATATGAGCTGCTGATCCCCGGCTTGCCGGTTCCCGTCAGGCTGCCCGGCAGCCGCTGGCGCGAGCCCGTGCCGTTGGCACTGATCGCCGGGAAGAGGTCCGCGCGCTGGATTCGGTATTGCGCCTGGTAGGCCTCGACGCTCAGGGCCGCCACGCGTAAGTCACGGTTGTTGATCAACGCGCTTTCGATGACTTGCTGCAGCGCCGGATCATGGAACAAGTCGCGCCAGCCCTGATCGGCCGCGGCAGGTCCCGACAGGGCCGGGGCGTAGGCTGACGTCTGGGGATATTGCGCCGCGACGGGGGCATCGGGGCGCTGGTAATCCGGGATCAGCGAGCAACCGCCGAGCAGGAGTGTCGCGGCCGTCAAGGGGCTCAGGAGTTTACGCATCGACCTGTCTCATCGTGATGCCTGCCAGGCCCCGGTGGCACGGGCAGGGGTTCGGTTAGATCCGTGCTCGCCGGTACCTGCGCATCAGGATCCGATCATCCATTTCGCCAGCCCATGCCGTCCGCTGACACCAAGCTTGGCGGCGGCGCGTTTGAGGTAGGTTTCGATGGAACTGTTTTTGACCTGCAGCTTTTCCGCTATTTCCGGGACGGTACCGCCTGCCAGGAGTCCCAGGCAGACCTCTTTTTCCCGCACCGAAAGGGTCACGTCACAAGGGCTCAATCGTTCATCGAAATCCCGTTGCAATTGTGTCTGGTCAGCGATGTTCAGCGGATGAGACGTAGCGCTGCCCGGGTTCCTGATGGACGACTGCCGATTGAGGTGGGCATGGCGCTCTCCCAGCGGTAGCAGTGTCTCGGAGAGGTATTTCAAAAAGGACAGTTCCTGCAGGGAAAAGTCGCGCTGAGCCTGGGGGCGATGCAAGGAGATCACACAGCGGCGATTGCCCTTGCGCGAAATCAGGCTGCACTGATGGGAGGTACCCAGGCAGTTGTTGTCCTTTTCATTCTTCATCCGCGCGCCCAGGTGGATCAGTAGGGCGTCGTCCACTTCCAGCACCCGTTTCACCAGGGGATGGTCGTTGCGCTGTATCGCGGTGGTAGGGCAGACAGATTGCATCTGCGGGCTTTTTGGCTGGCCTGCATCCCCGAGCAACTGCACATCGAGGACCGTCGCCTGGGCATCGTCAATTGTCCATTCGCTCAGTTCGAGCCGACTGACAGGCACCGATGTTTCGATCAGTTGGTGCATGTTGGTCAAAAAACTCTCGTGTCCGACACTTGAAATCAGCTTCCCTAGCTCCGCGTAGATGTGCGTGTTTTGCGCACCTCCAAAAACCGCATGTCGATTCATATGCTTATCCTGCATATCGAAACTGCTTTGCATCTCAGTGACCGTCGACGGAGAAAAATCCGATCGCTTCCTAAAATGCTGAAGCCTTTTCTGGATTTAAGACCTGAGGATCAAAATCACCTGTGAATCCATCCACATGAAAAACGATTCAGCCGGTGGGACTATTAAGCATTCTCATGTAGGAAAAGTCTGTAAGGGAAAACAGGGACAGTTCGACGCTCCTGTTTTAGCTGACGATTCCCAGAGAAAACCTCTCTCTTTGCAAAATGCCTGGTCAGTACGGGCATCCGGCCTGACTGACTGATTTTTAAATTCCTATTAAAAACAAAATGTTACAGATGTATCTGGGTCGTTATCTGGCTCCTGTGCCTGGTTTTCAGCGCCCCGAAAGCACTTTTTTCCCGGGGGAAATGTCCGGAATTAAAGTTCCAATTCTGTAGGACGCCTCCTATTTTTGAATTTTTTTTCATTTTTTGTCTATGTGTGAGTCGATTTCAGTCATTGACGTAGGTCGCGGCCGGTTGTAGGCGGGGTTTGAACGACAGGATGTCGAGGTTCTTCTTGCGCCAACTGCTCTGTGGCGTCAGGCGGAAGTACCATTCCCGGGCCCAGCAGGCGAATGTCGATTCGGCCTGTTCGATGCCGCTCATGAAGCGTGCTGCGTTGACGATGCCGTTGGCCCGGGGGAGTCGATACGCCTGGTACTGCGTCAGCGCGCCGCCAAGATCCGGCGTCTGCGCCAGGCAATCGGCAAGCACCACGGCATCCTCGATGGCCTGTGCCGCACCCTGGCCCAGGCTGGGCAGCATCGGGTGGGCGGCATCGCCCAGCAGCACCACGTGGCCGTCGCGACATTGCTTTACGGGATGACGGTCCCGGGCGTGCATTTTCAGCAGGGCGCTCTCGGGCGTGGCCTCGATGGCGGCAACCACTTCCGGTGCCCAGCCGGCATAGGCGCCGAGCACTTCCTGTTTACTGACGTTCAAGGCGTCATCCGCCGCATTGGCGCGGTTGCAGGTTCCCCACCAGTACGCGTGGCCATCCCCTACGTCACACAACCCGAACCGTTTGCCGCGGCCCCAGTAATGCGCCACGTAGCCCTCGGTCATCATCGGATGATGCAACGGCGTGACGGCCAGCCAGGCGATATAGCCCGAGGGGCGTGTCGGAGTCTCGCCGAGCATCTGCCGGCGGATGACCGAGTTCAGGCCATCGGCGCCGATCAGCAGGTCAGCCTCCTGGCTGCTGCCATCTTCGAACTGCACCGTTACGCCATCCGGGCGATGGCTGTAGCCCACGCAGCGCAACCCGGTGACCAGGCTGTCCGGCGTGAGCTGCTGGGCCAGGGCACGCAACAGCAACGGGCGCTGGATATTCACATTGGCGTGACCCAATTGTTCGCCGACCTCATGGATCGGCATGCGGGTGATGGGCTCGCCGTTGTGCTTCTTGAAGAAAAAGTGCCGGATCGCCTGGCCCGCCTGTTCCACCGGAACGTGGGCATCGATCGAATGCAGCGCCGCCATGGCATTGGCCATGATCGACAAACCGGTGCCACCGGTGCGCAGCGTCTGGGCCGCTTCGAAGACTTTGACCTGCCAGCCCGCTCGTTGCAGGGCAATGGCCGCGGTCAGTCCACCGATACCGGCGCCTGCCATGATGGCTTTCCTGGGTTGTGTCATGTTGGTTTCACCTGTTTCGTGGTGCTATTCACTTGAGGTTTGTATGAATCATTGTGGCGAGGGGATAAATCCCCTCGCCACAGATCGGTTTTGATCAGCTAGACCATCGCCGCGATTGAGCCCGTATGTGCGGCCCGGGCCGCGTCCATGCGTGAGCGGATGATCTCGCCCACCCGCTCGATGTACGGCTCGCGCATCATGGTCAGGTGGTCGCCTTCCACGGCCACCCGCTGCACCTGGGGCGCAATCGTCCGCCAGCCGCGATACGGGTCGTGGAAGGCCGTGCCCACCAGCTCATGGGGCGCCTGCAACACGTCGGGCAGCTCGACATCCGCGGCGAACAGCGTGATCGGCAGGTCCAGCGGCGGGAAGCGGTAGCCCAGCAGCGATTGCCAGTTGGCATGGAACACCTGGAACAGTTGCGTCAAGGCGGTCCGGCTGATGTTGTTGTCGAAAATGCCTTGCTCGATACCGTGCTGCTTGATCGCATCGAAGGCGTCCGCGTCGCTCATGCAGGAGAAGTCCAGGGCCTGGTAGTCGTATTCCTTCTGGCCGTCGCCGCTGAGCAACTCCCACATGAACCAGTTCATGAATTCGCTGCGTTCTATCCGGACCTCGCCCTGTTTGACGCGCACGATGGTGTCCAGCAGGAACACGTTATGCAGGCGCCGTCCGCGTCGCCGCAATTCGCTCGCCAGCTCGTAGGCGACGATGCCGCCATAGGACCAGCCGCCGATGTTCAGCGGGCCCTGGGGCGCGACCTGTTCAATGGCATCCGCGTAGCAAACGGCCTGGGCCTGCACCGATTGCAGCGGCTCACGGGCGTCCCAGGTTCCTGGTGCTTGCAGCGCATAGAGATGAACCTGGTCTTTGAGCGTCCGGGCAAGGGCGGCGTAGCACAACACATGCCCGCCGATGGGGTGGACCAGGAACAGCGTCGGTGCCCGGCAGGCATTCTTGAAGTCCACCAGCGCACCGGTGTCGGAAGACGCGGCTTCGGTTCGCTGCAGGACCTGGGCGAATTCGGCAATGGTCGGGGCCTGGATGAAGTCGGACAATGACGGCTCCAGCCCCTGGTGCCGGGTCAACATGGCAACCAGCTGCACGGCCTTGAGGGAATTGCCGCCGAGTTCGAAGAAGTTGTCGTGCACGCTGATGTCTTCCAGGCCCAGGGCTTCTTGCCAGTAGGCTTGCAGCAAGTCCTCCGTGGCATTCCTGGGCCCAGTGAAGGGGCGCAGCAGGGTGGTTTGCACCTCGATCTTCTGCAGTTGCCGGCGATCGATCTTGCCGGTGGGGCCAAGGGGTATCCGCGCGATGCCGACCAGGGTGTTCGGCACCATGTAGTCGGGCAACGCCAGGCGCATTTCGGCCTTGAGCCGATCCAGGTCCGGCTCGCGCCCCGGCATGGCCTGGACGAAACCCACCAGATAGCGACTGCCATCCGCTGCCGCCTTGTCGATGACCGCCACCTGCTGGATGTCGGCGCCGAACCGGCTGGAGCCGAGCATGGCCACTTCGATTTCCCCCAGTTCGACCCGATAGCCGCGGATCTTCACCTGCGCGTCGCTGCGGCCCTGGTAAACGAGATCGCCCGAAGGCAGGTAGAAACCGATGTCGCCGGTTTCATAAAGACGCCGGGTCTTGCCTTCCAGCTGGCGATAGATGAAGCGCTCGTCAGTCAGGTCAGGTCGATTCCAGTAGCCGTTCGCCAGGCAGATGCCTTCGACGAACAAGTCTCCCGTGACCCCGACCGGGCAGGCGTTGCCCGTGGCATCCAGGACATGTATGCGGACCCCGTCGATGGCCGCGCCAATCGGCGGCATGCTCGGCCAGGACGCGGCGGCACCCTCCAGTCTCAGGCGGGTGACCACGTGGGCTTCGGTTGGACCGTAGTGATTTTCCACTCGGCAGTCGTCGAGGCCGTCCAGCAGGTTGCGGATCTCGGCGGTGATCTTCAGCTGTTCGCCGGCCACGCTGATCTGGCGCAGCGAGACGGGGCGGATATCCAGTTGCTGGGCGACTTCCGCCAGCCCCTGGAAGGCGACGTAGGGCAGGAACAGCCGATTGATGTCCTGCGACTGGATGAATTTCAGCAGCCGGATGAAGTCGTAGCGCAGCCCTTCATCGATCATGGCCAGCTCTGCGCCGCCGCACAGAGTGGAAAAAATCTCCTGGAACGAGACGTCGAACGAAATAGGCGAGTACTGCAGGGTCTTCAACGCTATACCGACGTCCTGCTGGCGATTCTGCCAGAGCACCAGGTTGGTCAATGCACGGTGCGGCATGGCCACGCCCTTGGGGCGTCCCGTCGAGCCCGAGGTATAGAGCAAGTAAGCGTTATCTTCGCCGGCAATGCCTGCGGCAATGGCGGCGACCAGCTCATGGCCGCGCGCTAGATCGTTGTCGAACCCGGCGGCCACTTCATTCCAATGCCGTTTGACCGTCTGGCCGGCCAGGGCGGTGGCCAGGGTGGCCGACGCGTCGGCGAACAGCAGCAGGCTCGGCCGCGAGTCTTCGAGAATCAGCCGGATACGTTCATGGGGGTAGCTCAGGTCGATCGGCACATACGCCGCGCCGGCCTGCACCACGCCGAGCAGGGCGACGATCAGTTCGGGGGAGCGGGGCATCATGATCGCCACCCGGTCACCCTGGCCGATACCCTGCCGGTGCAGCCAGCTCACCAGTTGCGCGCAGCTGTCGCTCAGTTGGCGATAGGACAAGCGGGTCTGCTCGAAGCTTACGGCGATCTGTTCGTCGTAATGCTCCAGGCTGTCCAGCAACAAGCTCGACAGATTGTCATGGGGCATTGCCGTGACCGCCGTCGGCATGACCTGGACGGGGGCGGGCAGCCAGGCCGGTATGCTCGGCGTGGAGCCGGGTCCGGAAATCATCAGCTCAAGGGTACGCAGCAGGTAATCGGCGTAGGCCTCGACCTGGCTGGTGGCGACCCGCGCCGTGCAGTAGTCCATCTTCAACATCAGCGAACCGTTGGCGGGATGCCGCCCCAGGGTGGTCAGCAGGTCATAGTTACTGGCTTCCGTGGTGTCCCATTCGGTGAGGATTTCCTCATCCTGCGCCAGCATGTCCTTGAGCACGTAGAAGTCGACGTAGTTGAACACCACGTCCAGGGCGACGGAGGTTTCGCGATGGATCAGTGCGAATGGATAGCGCCGATGAGCGAACACCTGCTGCTCCTGGGCCATCAGCGCGCGGATCACCTCGAGCCAATTGCGGCCCTGGGTGTTGAAACGGATGGGCAGGGTATTGAGGAACAGGCCCAGCACCGAAGCCGCATCTTCGAACTCCGGTCGCCCGTGGCTGATGACGCCACACAGCACTTCCGTCTGGTTGGAGAGGATGGCTTGGGCGAACCCGTGGGCTGCCAGCAGGACGGCACGCAGCGGCAGGTCGTGGACGCGGCAGAACGCTTCGAGCCGCGCCAGGTCGGCCGGAGGCAGTTCGCGCCAGGCCGAGCGGTGCGGAGCCGGATCGGGGGCGACCACAGAGACCCAGCTGGTCATGGACGCGGCGGGTGCGTCGCGCAGGTAGTCGCGCCAGAAGTGCCGGTGGACGTCGGACGCCATGGCGTCCAGTTCCAGGACGGCAAAGTCGGCGGGCGTGGTCGTCAGCACGGGCAGTGCGTCGGTATCGGGTTCCGAGGTATAGAGCGTGATCAGGTCACGCATGAGGGTGGCGACGCTCCAGCCATCGAGAATTGCATGGTGGAAACTCAACACCAGGTCGATTTCCCGGGCCGCGACAAACACACAGAACTGATACAGCGGCGCCCGTTGCCAGTCTTCGCGGTAGCGCTTGCGCGCCTCCACATAGGCGGCAATCGCTTGGCCCCGTGCTTCGGCGCTCAGCGACACGGCGTCGACGATCTGCACCGGCGGCTCGACGCTTGAATGAATCCTGGCCATGGGGGTTTCGGCGTGACCGATGTCGAACGACATGCGCAATGCCGGATGACGGCGGATCAACGCACGGCAGGCCCGGTCCCAGGCAAGTGGATCCCAGCGCAGGCGCAGGCGGTAGCGGAAGATGTCGTGATAGATCGCCGAATCCGGATGCATCATCGAGTGATAGATCATCCCGACCTGCAGTTGCGAGGCGGCAAAAACATCCTCGAACTCACCTTCGCTGGCCAGGCGGATCGCCTCCGGCACCTGGGCGAAGGGGGCGACATGGGCCGAGGGCAACAGGTCCGCCGACGCGACGGTTTGCGCCTGCAGGCCCTGAGCCAATTCAGCGATGGTCGGGTTCTGATAGACCTGCGCCAGTGTCAGGGCAATCCCTTGTTCACGGGCCTTGATCTGCAAGTGAATGACTTTCAGGGAGTCGCCGCCGAGCATGAAGTAATTGTCATGGACGCCGGGTATGGGGCGTTGCAGGTTGTCCGCCCAGAGTTCGGCCAGTGCCTGTTCCAGGGCGTTGCGCGGCGCGGTCGTGTCGGTGCTGCCGAAGGACTGCTCAGGTTCAGGCAGGGCCTTGCGGTCGAGCTTGCCGTTGGCGTTCAAGGGCAATTGTTCGAGTTGGATCAGGTGCCGGGGCACCATGTAGTCGGGCACGTGCTGGCGCAAGGTTGTACACAGGGCCTGGGGTGACAGCACACAGCCAGGCTCGCCCACCAGGTAGGCGCTGAGGCAGGCATCGCCGTCGGTTTCCTGGCGCGCAATGACCACGACTTCCTTGACGCCTTCGCAAGCCGCCAGGTGAGCCTCGATCTCACCGAGTTCGATACGCAGGCCACGGATCTTTACCTGGAAATCGTTGCGGCCCAGGTATTCGATGCTGCCATCGGGCAGCCAGCGACCGAGGTCGCCGGTCTTGTACAGGCGCGCTTTCGGGTCGGCCTGGAACGGGTCGCGGACAAACCGTTCGGCGGTCAGTTGTTCACGGTTCAGGTAGCCCCGGGCGACTCCGATGCCGCCGATGTGAAGCTCGCCGGCAATGCCCGGCGGCAACAGTTGCAGGTTGGCGTCGAGGATGTACAGCTGGGTATTGGCGATCGGCCGGCCGATGGGGACGATGCCCGGGTGTACATCGGGCCGGCAATGCCAGGCCGTCACGTCGATGGCCGCCTCGGTGGGGCCATAGAGGTTGTGCAGCTGCACCCCTGGCAGGCGCTCGAAAAAGCGCGTCTGCAACGCATGGGGCAAGGCTTCGCCACTGCACAGGATTTTTTCCAGGGCTGGCAATGGTTGCGCCGTGACCTGATCGAGGAACACCTGCAGCATCGACGGCACGAAATGCAGCAGGGTGATGCCGGCGCTGGTCATGATCTCCAGCAGGTAGCGAGGGTCCTGGTGCCCGCCAGGAGCGGCGACCACCAGTTGCGCGCCACTGAGCAGCGGCAGGAAGAATTCCCAGACGGACACGTCGAAACTGAACGGGGTTTTTTGCAGGACGCGGCTGTGCTCGTCGACCTGATAGGCGTCGCGGGCCCAGAGCAACCGGTTCACCACGCCGTCATGCTGGTTCATGACGCCTTTGGGCAGGCCGGTGGAGCCGGAGGTGTAGATCACGTAGGCCAGGTGTCGGGGCGTCAAGCCAAGGGCGACGGGGTCCGGGTTATGCTGCGGTTGCCGCGACAGTTGCTCGAGATCGGTGTCCAGGCACAGCACCGGCAAGGTATCGGCGGGCAGGCTGCCGAGCAACACGCGGGTGGTCAGCAGGGCGCTGGGAGCGCTGTCGCTCAGCATGTGGTTCAGGCGGTCGGCGGGATAGCCCGGGTCCAGCGGCACGTAGGCGCCGCCCGCCTTGAGAATGCCCAGCAGGCCCACCACCATTTCCAGGCTGCGTTCCAGGCAGATGGCGACCCGCGCGTCGGGGCCGATACCTGTTTCGAGCAGGGCGTGGGCCACCTGGTTGGCCCGTCGGTTCAGTTCATCGTAGGTCAGCGTCCGGTCTTCGAAGCGTACCGCCGTGGCTCCGGGACGCGCGGCCACCTGGGCTTCGATCAGTTGATGAAGCAGTACGTCCCTGGGGTAGTCGACCGGGGTGTGGTTCCATTCATGCGCCACCCGGTAGCGCTCGACAGGCGGCATGATGTCGAGGGCGTTGACCGGTACTTCGAAATCATCGACCACGGCGTGCAGCGCGGTCATGAAGCGCTGTTGCAGGGCCTCGATCTGTGCCGCGTCGAACCAGGCCTCGTTGTAGATGAAGTGCATCCACACGTCGTCGTCCGGCGCGGCTTCGCGAATGTGCATCGCCAGGGGCATCTGTTCGTAGCCATTGCTGAGCTTGACCGGCTGGGCGGGCGCGGATCCGTACCAGGTGTCCTGGTCCTGCTCGTAGGACACCACCAGGTCGAACAATTGCCGCCGGCCTGTGTTTTGCAGGCCCAGCTCACGGTTCAGTTCGCTCAACGGATAGCGTTGATGGCGATAGTCCTGCTTGAGTGTCAGCGCGATCCGGGTCACCAACTCACTGAAACTCAGTTCGGTGCCCAGGCTCAGGCGCACCGGGCTCATGCCGACGAACAGGCCGAAGGTGGCCTTGTGCGTGGCATTGGCGCGGTTGAGGACCGGCATGCCGATCACAATTTCATCGCGTTGTGCCGTGCGCGCGAAATAGCTGTAGAGCAGCCCTACCATGGCGTGGAAAACCGTCGCCTGTCCGCAGGCCTTGGCCCGTTCTCCGAGACGATTGTAGAGCGCCCGCGGCAAGCGCCAGGCGTGGTTCTGGCTGGGGGCCAGGCGTTGCTCGAATCGACCGGGGTGACGGGGTGCGAGCAGGGGTTCTGGCACGCTGCGGTATTTGTCCAGCCAGTACTGGCGCTGTCGCTGGAAGACCGGTGAGGCCTTGTCGTTCTTCTGCTGTTCGACATACGCCTGGTAGGTCGGTGCCGGCAGCGGCGCTTGCGTCGGGTCCAGTGCGGCGGTGTAAGCCTGGCTGATGGCCCGGCCGATCATGGCGAAGGACCAGCCGTCGATGATCAGGTGGTGACAGTTGACGAAAAAGTAATGGAGGTCTTCGCGAACCTTGATCAGGTCCGTGCGAAACAGCAATCCGCCGTCAAAGGAAAACGGCGTTTGCAGGTTGGCTTGCAGCAAGGCCAGGGCGTTGGCCTGCGGATCGGCTGCTGTCGAGACATCGTGCAAGGTCAGCGATGCGCTGGCCGATTCCAGGAAGCGCTGTCGCGGCAGGGGGTGCTCCGCCGAGCCGGGTACCAGTTGAATGCGCAGGGCGTCGTGGCGGCTGATCACTTGATCGATTGCCTGCTTCAACCTTGCGGCGTCGACCGGGCCGTTGATGCAGGCATACCCGCCAATGTTGTACAGCGGGCTGTCGCCGTGCAGCACTTGATCCAGCCAGATGTCCAGTTGTGGGGCAGTCAGCGGGTAGAGCGCGTCCATGTTCGTCGTCCTTTTCAAAGCCACACGGAAAAACGGCTGGCGTTCTTCTGTCGGTGGCTGTTTCATCCATGATTACGCTGGGCAATACTTGCCTCAGGCAGCGCGTGACCTGGCGGTGCGCTCGAGTGCCTCGATCTGCAGGGCCGCCGCTTCACTGGCGCTGTCACCGCTCGGAATCAGCGTGCGATAGCGGTCGCAACTGGCGCGCACTTCCCGACTGTTCAGGATCTTGTCCAGTGCTGCGGCGAGCGACTCGGCGGAGGCGGGCGGGAAAACCCGCAAGCCACAGCCGAGGCGCTCCATTCGTGCGGCGTTGTCGAACTGATCGTGAGCGAACGGCGTGGCGATCTGTGGCACGCCGGCGGCCATGGCCAGGGCCGTGGTGCCGACACCGCCGTGATGCACCAGCGCTGCGCTGTGGGGTAGGATGCGACTCATCGGCACGTAACGTCGTACCAGAATCCTGCCTTCGCTGGACACTGAAGGGTCTACCGGCTGGCTGGTCAGGAACACGCCGCGGCGGTCGATCAATTTCAGTGCCTGCACCGCCGCGGTGAAGTATTGCTCGCCATTGACCATGGTCGAACCCGGGGTAAACACCACCGGCGATGCCTCGTTCAGGAAGTCTTCCAGTTCGGCGTCGAGCGGTTGCAGCCCGGACTCATCGAACAATGGGAAACCGGTCAGCACGGTCTGGGCAGGCCAGTCGTGTTGCACGGGGGCGAACCACTCCGGAAACAACCCCAGCACTCGGTCAGGCGAGGAAATCCATTGGCTGATAATGCGCTTGGTCGGCGCGAGGCCCAGCTCCTGACGGAAGTTGTTGAGCTCCGGTGCCATGACCCGGTCGAGAAATGCCCGTTCGATCATCCCCAGCAGCAGCCGCTTCACCGGATAGGGTACGAAGGCCGGCAGATTGGCTCCTGGTGGATGGGTCGAGGGCGCGGCGGCCGACCAGAAACCGAACGGCGACACCTGCGCGGTGACCAGTGGGATACCGTGTTTCTCCTGCAAAAGACGCGCTGAGAATGCCCACAAGGACCCGAGCATGACCGTTTCATTGTCACAGGCCTGCTCCAGCAACCGGTACTGTTCGCGCAGGGTGCTGGCGATGGTTTTCCAGAGGGTCGGCAGGGACGTGCGCGGGTGCCACAGCGCCGGGTCGGCCATCACCTCGTCATATTCTTCACGGGTACCCAACGGCAGGAAGTTGAAACCACAGCGCTCGATCAACGGCGCGAACGCCGCACTGGCGCAAAACGTGACCCGATGCCCGCGCGCCACGAGCGTACGGCCGATGCCGACAAAAGGATGAACGTCACCGGCTGAGCCGACGGCCGTAATGATCACATGCATAAGGTTCCCTCCAGAGTGATCCTGCGGTGGTAGGCCACCCTGATCAGCAGCGATCAGAGCCCGTCCGTGGGCTCCGCCCACTAAAACGATTCAGCCTGTCGGGGGGCATTAGGCATTGGCAGAAAGCAAAAGTCTGTGGCGGAAAATGGGGACACTCGACGATTGGTAGGCGCGCACTCCGGATCCAGTGGGAGTGGGCTTGCTCGCGAAAGCGGGGTGTCTGTCACAGAGGTGTTGAATGTGCCGCCGTCTTCGCGAGCAAGCCCGCTCCCACAGGGTCTGGTGGTGTATGCAAAGGTTGCGTACACCGCAAGTCCAATGTGGGAGCGGGCTTGCTCGCGAAAGCGGGGTGCCTGTCACGGAGGTGTTGAATGTGCCGCCGCCATCGCGAGCAGGCTCGCTCCCACAGGAGACGGTGATATATGCAAATACTGCGTCCACCCCAGTCCAATGTGGGAGCGGGCTTGCTCGCGAAAGCGGGGTGTCTGTCACGGAGGTGTTGAATGTGCTGCCGCCATCGCGAGCAGGCTCGCTCCCACAGGGGGTTGTGGCGTATGCGAAGGCTGCGTCCGCCCCGGTCCGGTGTGGGAGCGAGCCTGCTCGCGATAGCGGTAGGTCAGCCAGCGTCCATGCTGACTGACTTGCGCAAACCCGATCCTATGACATGGCGCAATCCTTCAGGGCCTGGGACATTGCCTTGCCTAACCTGGCCACGTGAGGGGCCTTGACCACGGTGTTGTGGGTGCCGGGTAGGGCGGTCACGTTCACCTGGTCGTTGAGCAAGCCGCGCCAGCCCAGGGTCGGGTCGTTGCGTTGCTGTTCGCTCGCGGTGAATAGCGACACCTCGAGCGGGCTCGGTGGGCTGACGTAGGCGCCGATGGCCAGCCGCATTGCATAGGCCACCCCCAGGTGGGTGCGCAGCAGGGCGGCGTCGATGTCGTGGGGCAGTTCCTCCGGCAACAGGCGGTGGGTGATGCATAGCGTCAGCATCGCGTCGATGGCCGAGTGTTGCGCCAGTTCTGTCAGTTGGCCGAGCAGGTCGGGGGCGATCTGTTCGGGGAGCCAGGCCATCAGGAACTGCGCTTCGCTCAGCGCTTGTGTCGGCACCGGTTCAGGACGGGCCGAGGCATCGATGATGCCAAGGAACTCCACCACCTCTCCGGCAGCCTGCAGTTGACGGGCCATTTCATAGGCAATCAAACCACCGGCCGACCACCCGGCAATCCGGTACGGCCCTTGCGGCTGGACCTGACGGATGCCCGCCAGGTAACGCGTCGCCATGGACGGGACATCCGACAGCGGTGCTTCGCCCGCCACCAGGCCACTGGCGGCCAGGCCATAGACCGGGATCTGGGGATCCAGCGACGGCGCCAGGTCCCGTGCGTATTGCACCTCGCCACCGAGTGGATGCACCAGGTACAGCGGCCGCTGGGAACCGCCGCGGCGGATCGGCACCAGGTTGCTGTTGGCCCCTGGTCGGGCTTGCCCATCGAGGGTCCTGGCGAAGCCGGCAATGGTCGGTTCGACGAACAGGTCGCGCACGGCGATGGGCTTGCCAAGTACCTTGCGCAAGCGCGAAGCCATCTGCACCGCCATCAACGAAATTCCGCCGAGGCTGAAGAAGTCGTCGTGACGGCTGATGCGTTCCTGTTTGAACAGGTCTTGCCAGAGCGCGGCGATGGCGATTTCGGTCTCGCCCCGGGGGGCTTCGTAAGGCAAGGCCGGGGCAGGGCTGTCTTCAGTACCGGTCGGCGAGTCCACGGCGGTGACCGAGCGCTCCAGCTGCGGCGTGTTTTCCAACAACTGTCCGATGGATTGCCGTGAATCGGTCACCAGGTTTTCCAGCACCTTGGCGAACAGTCCGGCGATGTTCTGCACGGTCTCCCGGTCGAACAGATCGTTGGCGTATTGCAGGCTGCCGCCGATGCGCTCGCCATTGTCGATCAGCGACAGCGACAGGTCGAACTGGGTGGTGTTGTGCGGGCTTTCCAGGGTTTGCACCGCAAGCCCCGGCAGTTGCAACGGCGCCGGTGGCGTGTTGTCCAGGCTCAGCATCACCTGGAACAACGGGCTGTGGCTCATGCTGCGAGTCGGCTGCAGCGCACTGACCACCTGCTCGAACGGCAGATCCTGATGACTGTAGGCCGCCAGTGTCTGGTCCTTGATCCGCCCCAACAACTCGTCGACACGGCTGTCGCGCCCGGTATCGATCCTCAACGCCAGGGTGTTGGCGAAGAAGCCGATCAGCGCCTCCAGCTCCGGGCGCTGACGGTTGGCTACCGGGGTGCCGACCACCACGTCGTGCTGTCCGCTCAGGTGGCTCATCAATACCGACCAGCCGGCCAGCAACACCATGAACAGCGTGGTGCCCTGGGCCTGGCTGAAGGCACGCAGCTCGGCACTGAGGGGCGCAGGGAAGACACAGTCGACGATGCCGCCGGCATAGCTCTGTATCGCCGGACGTGGGCGATCCAGCGGCAGGTTCAGCAGCGCGGGAGCGCCTTCCAGCTGTTGCCGCCAGAAGTCGATCTGCGCCTGCAAGGCTGAGCCTTCGAGGGATTTGCGCTGCCAGGCGGCGTAGTCGACGTATTGCAGCGCCAGCGGCGGCAACGGGTCTTTCTGGCCCTGGGCGAATGCGCTGTAGAGCACGCTCACTTCCCGGGCCAGGACGCTGTTGGACCAGCCATCGGAGACGATGTGGTGCAAGGTCATGAACAGCACGTGCTCGTCGTCCGCCAGTTGCACCAGATGGCCGCGCATCAACGGTCCCTGGCTGAGGTCGAACAACTGCGTGGCGTTGAGGTTACCGAGGTGCTCCAGCGTGGCCGTGCGTTCGTCGGCCGGCATCGGGCGCAGGTCCCGTTGTTCCAGCTGGAAGCGGTAGTCGGCCGGGGCGATTTTTTGCACCGGCTCGCCGTCCACCAGCTCGAAGCGGGTGCGCAGGGTTTCATGGCGCGCCACCAGGCGGTCGAGGGTTGCCTGCAAGGCAGCCTTGTCCAGCGAACCCGTCAGGCGCAGGGCCAGGGGCAGGTGGTAGGCGGCGCCGGCGGCGTGGTCCAGGTGGTCGAGGAACCATAGCCGTTGCTGGGAGAAGGACAACGGCAGACGTCCCGAGCGATTGGCCAGTGGAATCGATGCCGCCTCGTTGGGCGACGCGCTGTCGACCAGCGCCGCAAGACCGCGCACCGTCGGTGCGTCGAACAGTTCGCGCAGGGTGATCCGTGCGCCCAGTTTGCGGCGTAGCCTGGACAGCAACTGCACGGCCAGCAGCGAGTGGCCGCCCAGTTCGAGGAAACCGTCGTGACGGCCGACCTGATCCAGGTGCAGCAGGCCTTTCCAGATCTCGGCGATGGCGATCTCGGTATCACCCAGCGGCGCCTCGTAGGCTTTGCTGGCGAGGGCGTCCTGGCCGGGCTCGGGCAGGGCGCGGCGGTCGAGCTTGCCGTTGGCGGTCAGGGGCAGGGCGTCCAGGTGCACGAAGGCGTTGGGCACCATGTACTCGGGCAGGCCGCTCAACAGTGCACTGCGCAGTTGCTCGGCTGGCACCGGTTCGCCGCAGACATAGGCCACCAGGCGTTTGCTCTGCGCGTCGCCCTGGCTGTCCTCACGGGCGATCACCACGGCTTCGCGGATACCCGGGCAAGCCACCAGGGCGTTTTCGATCTCACCCAACTCGATGCGGAAACCACGGATCTTCACCTGGAAGTCATTGCGACCCAGGTACTCCAGCGTACCGTCGGCCAACCAGCGACCGAGGTCGCCGGTCTTGTACAGGCGCGCGTTCGGTTCGCTGCTGAACGGGTCGGCGATGAAACGCTCGGCGCTCAGCTCCGTCCGGTTCAGGTAGCCCCGGGCCACGCCGACACCGCCGATATGGATTTCCCCAGCCACCCCCAACGGTGCCGGTTCGCCTCGCGCATCCAGCACGTGGACCTGGACGTTGGCGAAGGGTCGGCCGATGCTCGGCCGTTCGCCCAAGTCGCGGATCAGGTCGAGGGTGGCGTCCACCGTGCATTCGGTGGGGCCGTACATGTTGTAGAAGCGGATGCTCTGGCAGTTGCGCAGTTTCTCCCAGGTGGCGGCGTTGATCGCCTCGCCACCGAGCAGCACGCTCACCGGCTGGTAGCTCTGGCGCTCCAGCAGGCCGGCGGCGAGCAGTGTGTCGAGCTGCGATGGGGTGGAGTCGAAGGCGTGCACCTGATGCTGTTCGAGGAAGTCCAGCAACTCGCTGCCGCTGGCGCGGATCAGTTGCGGGATGATCACCAGGCGATGGCCGGAGAACAGCTGGGAGATGCCCTTGATCGACATGTCGAAGAAGAACCCGGCGTTCAGAGCCACAGTGGCCGGGGTCGGGCAGTGCTGATGGGTGGTGCGGGTCAGCACGTGCCAGAAGTTGAACACCGAGCGGTGCTCGACCATCACGCCCTTGGACTGACCGGTGGAACCGGAGGTATAGATCACGTAGGCCAGGTGTTCCGCGGTCAGGCCCGGTACTTGTGGGTTGCTGTCGAACGCCGCATCGTCCGCCGCTTGCAACGATTCCACGATGTCCAGTAGCAACACCGGCAGTTCCCCGGACGGTAGGGACAGCGCCGATTGGGTCAACAGCGCCTGGGGTTGGCTGTCCTGGAGCATGAAAGCCATGCGCTCGGCCGGGTGGGCCGGGTCGATGGGCACGTAGGCCGCGCCGGCCTTGAGCACGCCCAAGAGGCCAACGATCATCTCCAGGCTGCGTTCGGCGCAGATGGCCACGCGCTGATCGGGCTGCACGCCCAGTTCAAGCAGTTGCCGGGCCAGGTGGTTGGCGCGGCGGTTGAGTTGGCGATAGCTCAACTGGCGGTCTTCGCAGACCAGGGCCACGGTGTCGGGGTTGGCCTGCACCTGGGCTTCGAACAGTTGGTGGATCGGTTGCGCCGGGCCAAAATCGCGGGCGGTGCGGTTGAAGTCTTCGAGCAGCAACTGGCGCTCGCCAGCGGGCAGCACGTCGAGGCTGCTGGCGAGACGATCAGGGGCCTGCTCCAGGGCGTCCACCAGCGCGGCCACGGCCTGGCCCAGGTAGGCGGCGATGCGTTGCGGATCGATGCCGGTGATGGATTGGGCGGTCAGGGAGAAGCCGTCCGCCACATTCGCCACGGCGATTTCGATGGGGTAGTTGGTGCGGGTTTCCGAGGCGATGAAGTGCATGCCTTCGTGCTCGCCCATGTCCTCGACGTTTTCCCCGGAGGCGTTCACCAGGTCGCCGTGCCGGCAGTTGAGGATCACCGTGAACAGCGGCAACGAAGCGTCCACCGCACTGCAACGCTGGGCCAGGGCCAGGGAAGCCTGTTCGTGGGTCAGCAGCTCGCTCAGTTGCTGGTAGGCGTCATGGACGATGTCGCTGACAGTGTGCTGCTGCAAGCGGATGCGCATCGGCAAGGTGTTGATGAACATTCCCAATGCATGGTCGGCACCGGCAGTGCCTTGGGACCGACCTGACAGCACCGTGCCGAAAATCCCGTCGTCGCGGCCGCTGGTCGCGGCCACTACCAGGCCCCAGGCCGCATGGAACAGCACCGAGGTGGGCACCCCTTGCTGGCGGGCCGTGCGGTGGATCCGGGTACTGAGCTCATCGCCCAGGTGCTTGACCGCGCGCTTGATCCCGGCGCCGTTGCCACGCACATCCAGCACCCCGTAAGGCGCGGTGGTGGAGTCGACATCCGCGAGCAAGCGGCGGAAGTAGGCTTCGTGGTCGGCCTGGGACACGCTGGCGGCCTGGGCGATGAAGTTCCGGTAAGGCTGGGATGGCGGCAGACTGTCGGCCTGGCCGGCCAGGACCGCCTGGATCTCCAGCATGATCAACCGCAACGTCACGTTGTCGCTGACCAGGTGGTGGTCGAGCAGCGCCAGCAGCCATTGCCCGCGAGGCTCGTCCTCGATGATGTATGCGGCAATCAACGGTGCCCGTTGCAGGTCGAGGCGCAGATGATGGGTGTCGGTCGTGTCACGCAGGATCTGCAGGGCGTCTTCGCCGGGGAAGCAATCCAGGGTTACCACCGGCAGCTGCGCCTGGCGATGGACAATCTGCACCGGCTGCGGCAGGCCTTGCCAGCGCAGGGCGGTACGCAGAATGTCGTGGCGGTCGATCACTACCTGCACGGCGGCCAGGAAGTCATCGAGCAACTGGCGTCGGCTGAACGTTACCACCGTGCGCATCAGGTACGCATCGCCTTCGGACTGCAACAGGTGATGGAACAGGATGCCTTCTTGCAACGACGACAGCGGGTAGATGTCCTGCACGTTGGCGGCGCCGCCGGGAACATCGGCGACAATCTGTTCGATTTCCTGCTGGCTGAGGGTCACCAGCGGCAGCATGTGCGGTTCGATGGCGGTGCAATCGGCGGGGATCAGGTTCTCCGGCACGATCCGTTGCGCGTTGTTGCCGCCGGCCAGCGCAGCGGCCATGGCCTTGAGGGTCGGCGCCGAGAACACCGTGCGCACGTCCAGTTGCAGGTCGGCCTGACGCAGGCGCTCGATCAGGCTGATGACCAGGAAGGAATGGCCGCCGAGTTCGAAGAAGTGGTCATGGCGACCCACCCGTTCTACCCCGAGCAACTCCTGCCAGGCATTGGCCAGGGTGATTTCAATGGCGCCCAGCGGTGCCTCATACCGCTGGCTTGCGGCGGCGGACGCGTCCGGTGCCGGCAAGGCGTTGCGGTCCAGCTTGCCGTTGGTGGTCAGTGGCCAGGCCGTCAGCGTCACGAAGGCGCTGGGCACCATGTGTTCGGCCAGTACGCTCGCCAGTTGGCTGCGCAAGGCCGACGATTCCACGACGACCCCTTCATGGGCGATCAGGTACGCCACCAGGCGCTTGTCGCCGGGCTGGTCTTCGCGCACGGTCACCAGGGCTTCACGGACTTCGGCGCAGGCCAGCAGTTGGGCTTCGATTTCGCCCAGCTCGATGCGGAAGCCGCGGATCTTGATCTGCGAGTCGTTACGACCCACATAGACCACCCCGCCGTCGGCGCGGTAGCGGGCGATATCGCCGGTGCGGTACAGCCGGGCATCGGCGTGTGTTGCGAACGGGTCGGGAATGAAGCGCTCGGCGTTCAGTTCGTTGCGATTGAGGTAATGCCGGGCCACACCGGCACCGCCGATGTAGATCTCACCATTGACCCCCACCGGCACCGGTTGCCCGTAGTCGTCGAGAATCCGCAAGCACAGGTCGGGCAGGGGCGGGCCGATCAGGCTTGGCGCGCCCGCGTCGATTTCCTCCTGGCTGACCGGGTAGTAAGTGGCGTGCACGGTGATTTCGGTGATGCCGTACATGTTCACCAGGCGCGTGCGGGACAGCGCCGTACGCGCGGTCCATGGCCGCAGGCTGCGGAAGTCCAGGGCTTCGCCGCCGAAAATCACTTCCCGCAGGCCGTGTTCCAGGTCGCTGCGCTCACGGGCTTCGATGAACTGGCGGAAGGCGCTTGGCGTCTGGTTCAGCACGGTCACTTGTTGTTGGCAGACCAGTGCGTAGAAGTCGTCGGGCGAACGGGCCACGTCGCTCGGCACCACTACCAGTTTGCCGCCGTAGCTCAGCGCGCCCCAGATTTCCCAGACCGAGAAGTCGAAGGCAAAGGAATGGAACAGCGTCCAGACATCCTGGTGACCAAAGTCGAACAGTTCGGCGGTGGCGTCGAACAGACGCGCCACGTTGCCATGTTCCACCAATACCCCTTTGGGCAAACCGGTGGAACCTGAGGTGTAAATGACATAAGCCAAGTGCTGCGACGTCAGGCCGAGCGCGTCAGCGTCCGGATTGCGATCCAGTTCTGTCAGGTCATCTGCCGCGAGGTCCTCGTCGAGGCTCACCACCGGTACGGCGTGCTCGGGCAGCGCGCCGAGGCACGTCGGTTGTGCCAGCAGCGCGACCGGGGTGCTGTCGTCCAGCAGGTAGCCGAGTCGTTCGGCGGGGTAGGCCGGGTCCAGCGGCACATAGGCCGCACCGGCCTTGAGCACTGCCAGTACCGCGCAGACCATTTCCACGCCGCGTTGGGCCAGGATCGCAACCCGGTCGTCAGGGCGCACGCCCTGGGCCAGCAGCAGCCGGGCGACGCGGTTGGCCCGGCGATTGAGGGCCTGGTAACTCAGTTCCGTTTTGCCAAAGACCAGGGCAATGTTGTGGGGCTGGGCGGCGGCGAGTTGTTCGAAGCGTTGATGTATCAACGCTTCGGGGCTCAATACAGCCTTGGGCGGTAACGCCGCAGGTGAGGCCTGGCGCTGTGCGGGACTGAGCAACGGCAAACCGAGCACGGGTTGCTCGACATCCGCCACCATCGCTTCGAGCAGGGTCTGGAAATGCTGGGCGAAACGCTCCACGGTGGTGCGGTCGAACAGATCGCTGGCGTATTCGATCACGCCAGCCAGCGTGCCGCCGTCATTGCCCAGGGTCAACATCAGGTCGAACTGCGCGGTTTCATGGGCCTGGGCCACCGGCACCAGGGTCAGGCCGGGCAGGCTCAGCTCGCCACCGCCCGGGGTGTTGTCCAGCGACAGGGCGACCTGGCACAGCGGGTTGTGGCTCAGGGAGCGCGGCGGCTGTACGGCTTCGATGACTTGCTCGAAAGGAATGTCCTGGTGCTCGTGAGCCGCCAGGGTGGTCTGTTTGATCTGCTCCAGCAGTTGCGCCACGCTCGGGTTCTGCGTCAGGTCTACGCGCAGGGCCAGGGTGTTGACGAAGAAACCGATCAGGTTTTCGGTCTCGGTGCGGCCGCGGTTGGCCGTCGGTACGCCGATGACCACGTCCCGTTCGTTGCCCAGGCGCGCCATGAGCACCGACCAGGCACTGAGCAGCGCCATGAACAGGGTCACGTTGTGTGCCTGGCAGAAGTGCTCCAGGCGTTCGCGCAAGGCCGGGGCGATGGTCACCGCGACGTCGCCGCCGCGATAGCTCTGCATCGCCGGACGGGGGCGGTCGGTGGGCAGGGATAGCAGGGCCGGCGCGCCTTCCAAGTGCTCACGCCAGAACCTGGCCTGGCGATCGAGGCGTTCGCCGTCGAGGGCCTGGTGCTGCCAGGCGGCGTAGTCGGCATATTGGATCGGCAACGCCGGCAGGGGATCGGGCTGCTGCTGGCTGAAGGCCCGGTAGAGGGCGGCGAATTCCTTGACCAGCACCCCCACCGACCAGCCGTCGGAGATGATGTGGTGCTGGGTGATCAGCATGATGTGCTCGTCATCGGCCAGGCGCAGCAGGCGCCCACGAATCAGCGGCCCACGGCTCAGGTCGAACGGCGCCAGGGCCTCATTGTTGCCGATGCGTGATGCGCTGAGGCTGGCCTGTTCATAGGGCAGCGCACGCAGGTCCTGTTCGGCCAGGGCGAAGCCACAGTCCGCCGGGGCGATGACTTGCACCGGCTGTTCGCCACGGCGTTCGAAGGTGGTGCGCAGGCTTTCATGCCGGGCCACCAGGCGATCCAGCGCGGCCTTGAGGGCCGCACGGTCGAGATCGCCACGCAGCAGCAGGGCCGCCGGCATGTGGTAGGCGCTGCCGGCGCTGGAATCGAGCTGGTCGAGGAACCACAGGCGCTGTTGGGCGAACGACAAGGCCAGCGGCCCGTTGCGGTCGACCAGGGCGATGGTCTCGGCCTCGGCGGTGAGCGGGTGACCCACCACCCGTGCCAGTTCTTCCACGGTGGGGTGGCTGAACAGTTCGCGCAGCATCAGCTCGCAGCCCAACTGCTGCCGCACCCGGGAAACCAGTTGCGCGGCCAGCAGGGAATGCCCGCCCAGTTCGAAGAAACTGTCATGGCGACCCACGCGCTCAAGGCCTAGCAATTCCTGGAAAATTTGCGCCAGGGCGATTTCGGTGGCGCCTTCGGGGGCGGTGTAGCCGCGCTCGGACATGGCGCCCAGGTCCGGTTCGGGCAAGGCATCCTGGTTGAGTTTGCCGTTGGCCGTGAGGGGGTAGGCGTGCAGGCTGACGAAGGCCGTCGGGATCATGTAGTCGGGCAGGGTCGCACCCAATTGCTTGCGCAAGGCCGCCACTTCCAGCACCGCGCCTGAACGGGGAATCAGATAGGCGATCAGGCGCTTGCCCTGGCTCACGTCATCACGGGCCAGTACCCGGGCTTCACGCACACCCTCGCAGGCCAGCAACTTGGCTTCGATCTCCCCCAGCTCGATGCGGAAACCACGGATCTTCACCTGGGCGTCCATCCGGCCCAGGTGCACGATCTCGCCGTTGTCCAGCAACTTGCCCAAGTCCCCGGAGCGATACAGCCGCTCGCCGGGCCGGAACGGGTCGGCAATGAAGCGTTCGGCGCTCAAGGTCGGACGGTTCAGGTAGCCGCGGCCGACCCCCAGGCCGCCGACGCAGATCTCACCGGCCACGCCGACTGGCAGCAGCCGCTGCTGGGCGTCGAGCACATAGGCCACGGTGGTCGGAATCGGCCGGCCGACATTGGAGATGCCGGCGGCGATGTCGGCCGCACCAATGGCTTTGTAGGTGACGTGGACGCAGGTTTCGGTGATGCCGTACATGTTCACCAGCGCCACATGCCCGAAGGCACGGTGGAAGGCATCGAGCTTGCCCAGCTCCAGGCTTTCCCCGCCGAAAATCACGTAGCGCAAATCCGTCAGGCGCACGTCCGGTGTCGCCAATGCGGCGGCACTGAGCTGGTGGAACGCCGAGGGCGTCTGGTTCAGCACCGTCACCTGTTCGCGTTCGAGGAAGTCCAGCAGCGCTGCCGGATCCCGACGCAAGGCTTCAGGCACCAGGGTCAGGCGTGCGCCATGGAGCAGCGCGCCGAAGATTTCCCAGACCGAGAAGTCGAAGGCGTTGGAGTGGAACAGCGACCAGACGTCCTCGGCATTGAACTGGAAGTCCGGGCGATTGTTGTGCAGCAGCCGCACGACGTTGCGGTGTTCGAGCAGTGCACCTTTGGGCTCGCCGGTGGAACCCGAGGTGTAGATCACATAGCAGAGGTGTTCCGGGGTGTTGACGTGGGTCGGGTTGGCGACACTGGCATCGACGTTGCCGAGGGACGGATCGAGGACTTCGATACCCAGCGCCTGCAGCGCCGGCGCCATGCCCTGACGCGCGATGGCCTTGCGGGCACCGCTGTCGCGCAGCACATAGGCAATACGCTCCTGGGGCGAGGCCGGGTCGATGGGCACATAGGCGCCGCCGGCCTTGAGCACCGCCAGGGTGGCGACGATCATCTGCACCGAGCGCTCCAGCGTGATGGCCACCAGTTCCTGGGGCCGCACACCTGCGGCGCGCAAACGGTGGGCGAGGCGGTTGGCCTGTTCGTTGAGTTGGCGATAGCTCAACTGCTCCTCGCCGAGGTTGACGGCAATGCGCTCCGGTGTCCGGCGGGCCTGCTCCTCGAAAATCTGCTGCAGGGTCAGGGTGTCGGGCCAGGCCGCTTCACTGTCGTTGAAGTCGATGATCTGCCGCTGCCGCTCGGCGCTGTCCAGCAGAGGAACATCGTCGACTCGCTGCAGGGCATCTTCGACAAAGGCTTCCAGCAGGCGCACGTAATGGCGCATCAATTGCTGGATGAACCCGGCGTCGAAGAACTCCGCGTTGTACACCACATGCCCGGCCCAGTGTTGTTCACCAGCGGTGATCAACAGGTGCAGGTCGTTCTTGCCGTAGCCCAGGTTGCTTTCCAGAGTATTGACCGCCAGTCCCGCGACCCGGGCGCTGGCGTCGGTGTCGCGCTGGAAGTTGAACAGTACGTCGAACAGCGCGGTGCGGCTCATGTCCTTGGCCGGATTCAGCGCCAGCACCAACTGGTCGAACTGCATGTGTCGATGGCGCAGGGCCTGGGTCAGGTTGTGGCTGGTCTGTTCCCAGAGCTGTTGCAAGGTGGTGTCGCTGTCGCAGAAGCCGCGCATCACCAGCAGGTTGTCCAGCGGCCCGACGACGTCGTTTAGACCGGGCTCGCGGCAGGCGGCCGTGGTGCCGATCACCAGTTCGTCGTGGCCGGCATAGCGGCGCAGCAACGCGGTGAAGGCGCTGAGGGCCAGGCTGTCGCTGCTCACGCCGACTTCCCGGGCCAGGGCTTCGAGGCGGCGGACCAGCGGCGCTTCGAGGCTGAAGGCATGGGTCGCTTCGGCGAACACATGCACGGCCATGCGCGGCCGATTGAGCGGCAGTTCCAGGGCTTGCAGCTTGCCGCGCAACTGATAGCTCCAATAGGCCCGCAGGTTCTCCAGCACCGCAGCCGGGAGCTGGCGTTGCCAGGCGGCAAAGTCGCCATAGCCCAGCGGCAGGGGCGGCAGCTCGGCGTTGCGTTCGGCGCAGGCGGCTTCATAGAGGGCCAGCAGGTCGCGCTTGAGCAGTTGCATGGAGGTGCGGTCGGCCAGCAAATGATGCACGGCAATCGCCAGCACGGCGGTGCGTTCGTCCGCCTGCACCAGGCTGGCGCGCACCAGGCTACCGCTGTTCATGGCCAGCGGCCGACGGGTCTCGGCCAGGGCCTGGGCGGCGAGGGTGTCCGGGTTGCCCTGGATTCGTTCAAGAGACAGGGTTGCCGGTCCGTCGAAGCACTGCCAGGCACTTGCACCGTCGCTCTGGATCCGGCAACGCAGGATGTCGTGACGAGCCAGCAGGCCGTCGAGGGCGGTTTGCAGGGCCGGTTGGTTGATCTCGCCGGTCAGCTCCAGCAGCAAGGGGATGTTGTGATAGACCGGGTTGGCGTCGTACAGGTAACCGTTCTCGAAGGTGTCGACGAACCAGAGCCGTTCCTGGTGATAGGACAGCGGCATGCGCTCCGGCACCGGCGTCAGCGCGGTGATGGGTGGCAGGACCAGGGTCGGGTCCAGTTCCAATGCACCGATACGGGTGTCCGGTGCTTCGGTGAAACAGTGCAGCAGGCGTTCGAAGCGCGCCGCGAGGCGTTCGACGGTGGCGGCATCGAACAGCGCGGTGGAATATGACAGGCTGCATGACAGGCTCGGGCCACCTTCGTCGATGTGCAGGGACAGGTCGTGCTGGGTGTTGTCCTTGCGCGACGGCAGGAACTCCAGGTCCAGACCCGGCAACTGCAACTGGCCGCCGGCACCCCCGGCATTGGTGTAGAGCATGGTCTGGAACACTGGGCTGAAGCTGGCACTGCGCGGCGGCTTGAGGGCTTCGACCACCAGTTCGAACGGGGTGTCCTGGCGGCTGGAAGACTCCAGCATCAGATCCTTGACCTGCTGCAACACCTGCTCGAGGGTCGGGTTGGCTTCCAGGCGGATGCGCAGGGCCAGGGTGTTGACGAAGAAGCCGATCAACGACTGCACATCCTGGCGGTCGCGGTTGGCGGCAACGGTGCCGATCACCAGGTCCTGTTGGCCGCTGATCCGTGCCAGCAACACCGCCCAGGCCGCCATCAGAGTCATGAACGGCGTTGCGGCGCGGGACTGGGCGAACCGGGCGATGGCGGCGGACAACGCGGCGGGCAGGTCGAAGCCCAGGGTTTCACCCCGATAGCTTTGCACCGCCGGGCGTGGCCGGTCGGTGGGCAGCGCGAGCAACGCCGGAGCGCCGGCCAGGTGAGCGCGCCAGAATTCCACCTGCTGGTCGAGGCGCTCGCCTTGCAGGTGACGGCGCTGCCAGGCAGCGTAGTCGGCATATTGCAGGGCCAGTGGTGGCAGCGGATCGGCTTGTCCGGCACTGAATGCCTGGTACAGCGCGGCGAATTCCTTGACCAGCAGGCCGATGGACCAGCCGTCGGAGATGATGTGGTGCTGGGTGATCAACAACCGATGCTCATCGTCGGCCAGGCACAGCAATGTGCCGCGGATCAGCGGACCGTGCAGCAGATCGAACGCTCGGGCCGCTTCCTCTTCCGCCAGCCGGGCCGCTTGCCGTTCAGCCTCTTCCCGAGGCAAGTGGCGCAGGTCCTGTTCCTGCAGGTTGAAGCCGCAGTCGGCCGGGGCGATCACCTGCACCGGCTGTTCGCCATCGCGGCGGAAGGTGGTGCGCAGGCTTTCATGCCGCGCCACCAGGCGATCGAGGGCATTCTTCAGCGCGGCCCGGTTAAGGGCCCCGCGCAGCACCAGCGAAGCGGGGATGTGATAGGCGGCGCTGGCGGTCGGGTCCAGCTGATCGAGGAACCACAGCCGCTGCTGGGCGAACGACAGCGCCAGCGGTCCCTCGCGATCCGCGCCGGTGATGTCGTCGGGAGCCGTTTCGATGACCCGTGTGGCGCCGCGCTGCTTGAGCAGGCGCAGCAGTGCGGCACGTTTCAACTGGTCGAGACTATCGTTATGTTCGTTCAATTGTTAAGCATCCTTGGAGACGATAGCGAGCAGTTCGCTTTCAGACAGCGAAGCCATTTCTTGTTGCAGGTCCATCAATTCGTCCGACTCGTACTGGGCCAATTGCAGCGTGGTAATCAGGTCGGCCAGTGCCAGCAGGGACGGGTGTTCGAAGAGGCTCCTGAGGGGCACTTCGACGGCGAAGGTTTCTCGCGCCCGCAGGGTGACCTGTACCGCCAGCAGCGAATGGCCGCCGAGTTCGAAGAAATCGTCATGCCGACCGATCCGCTCCAGCCCCAGCAGGTCGGCCCAGATCTGCGCCAGCAGTTCTTCGGTTTCGCCGTTGGGGGCTTCGTACTCGCGGTAGGCGAAGTCTTCGCTGCGAGGCGCGGGCAGGGCGCGGCGGTCCAGCTTGCCGTTGGGGCTCAGCGGCAACTGCTCGACCACCACGAACGCCGCCGGGACCATGTAGTCTGGCAATTGCGAGGTCAGGTACGGGCGCAGAGTGCTGCTGGCGTTGCGGCCGGTCAGATGTGGCTCGACGCTCAGGTAGGCCACCAGGCGCAGGGCCCCGGGGCTGTCTTCACGAGCGATGACGGCCGCTTCGCGCACCCCCGGCAGGGTCAGCATCAGGGCTTCGATTTCGCCGGGCTCGATACGGAAACCGCGGATTTTGACCTGCTGGTCGTTGCGTCCGAGGAATTCGAGTACGCCGTCGTCACGCAGGCGCACCAGGTCGCCGGTGCGGTACATCCGCGCCTCGTCGTCTGGGCTGAACGGGTCGACGAGGAAGTGTTCGGCGTTCAGTTGCGCCCGGTCCAGGTAGCCCCGGGCGACACCCGCGCCGCCCACGTACAGCTCACCCTGCACGCCGAGTGGTGCCGGCCGGCCCTGTTCGTCGAGCACGTACAGGCGGCTATTGGGGATGGCACGACCAATCGGCACGGTGCCCTGGTCCCGGGCGGTGCAGCGATGCACCGTGGCCCAGACGGTGGCTTCGGTGGGGCCGTACTCGTTGTACAGGACGATGGCCGGTTCCAGGCCTGCACATTCCTGTACCAACTGGGCCGGGCAGGCTTCGCCGGCGACGATCATCTCCCGCAGGCTGCCGTGCCCGTTTTCGCTGGCAAGGCTCGCCAGCACCAGCCGGCCCAGGGACGGCACGCACAGCAGTGAGGTAATGGCCTGTTCGCCGATGACGCGGGCGATGGCTTGCGGGTCGCGGGCGGCTTCGGCCGTCGGAACGCACAAGGTGCCACCGCTGATCAACGTGCCGAAGATTCCCGCCACGGAGCTGTCGAAGGCAATCGACGAGAGCAACAGGAAGCGCTTGTCGGTCGCTGGCCCGTACACCGTGCGTCGGGCCAGCGTCGAGGCAACCAGGTTGCGGTGTTCGATCATCACCCCCTTGGGTTTGCCGGTGGAGCCGGAGGTGTAGATCACATAGGCCAAGTGTGCCGGAGTCAGGCCGGTGGCATCCCAGCGTGGATCGCGGGTACTGGTCTGCGCCGCCAGGGCCTGCTCGATGGCCAGGTAGCGGGTGCCTTCCTGCAGCGTGCCGACGGCTGCGCGACCGACCGGATCGGCCAGCAGCAGGCGCGGCCGTGCATCCTCGACAATCGACGCCAGGCGTTCGGCCGGGTAGGTCGGGTCCAGCGGCACATAGGCGCCGCCGGCCTTGAGAATGCCCAGCAGGCCGCTGATCATCGCCGCGCTGCGTTCAACGCAGATCGCCACCAGATCACCCGGTTGAACCCCCGAGGCGATCAAGTGATGGGCCAGGCGATTGGCTTGGGCGTTGAGCTCGGCGTAAGTGAAGGTCTGCCGAGCGTCGACCAGGGCACAGGCGTCCGGCGTGCGGAGTACCTGCTCTTCGAACAGGTGCTGGATGCACAGGTGCGTCGGGTAGTCCTCGCGGGTCTGGTTGAAGGTCTCCAGCAGCAGGTTACGTTCCTGGGGTGGCAGCACATCCAGTTGCGTGAGTGCAATCCGCGGCGTGTACATCAAGGCCTGGGTCAGTTGTTCCAGGGCCCGTTGCATCAGGGCGCAGATGCGTTGCGGGTCCACCGCCCGGACGCTCTGTACCGTCAGCCCCAGGGCATCGCCATAGTCGTTGACCGACAGGGTCAGCGGGTAGTTGGTGCGTTCGGCGCTGTTCAGGATGCGCATGCCCGGCCATTGCAACTGGCTGTCGTCGCGCTGGTGCCGGTAGTTGAGCAGGGTAGTGAACAGCGGCAAGGCACTGGGTACGTCGCTGCAACGTTGGGCCAGGGCCAGGGAGGCCTGTTCGTGGGCCAGCAGTTCGATCAGGTCGCGGTGGGTCGCCAGGACCTTGTCGTTGGCGCCAGCGCCGGCCAGTTGTACCCGCACCGGCAAGGTGTTGATGAACACCCCCAAGGCCCGTTCGGCCCCCGCCGAGCCTTGCAGGCGACCGGCGACCACGGTGCCGAACACCACATCGTCGCGCCCGGTACAGCGGGCCAGCACTTGCGCCCAGGCCACGTGGAACAGCGTCGCCGGGGTAATGCCGCGTTCCCTGGCCTGAGCCCGCAAGCGCAGGTTGAGTTCGACGCTCAGTTGCACGCTGGCCTCTTCGATGTGATTGCCATCCCCTTGTACTTCGAGCAGGTCGAAGGGCGCGGTGGGCGAATCGACGTCGGCCAGTCGACGGCTGAAGTAGGCCTCGTGGACCTGGGCCGGCGTGGCTTGGGTCTGGGCGATGAAGTCGCGATAAGGCTGTGGTTTGCCCAGGCTGTCGCCTTGTCCGTGAAGGATCCCGTGGATTTCTTCCAGGACGATTTCCAGGGTGACGTGGTCGCTCGCCATGTGGTGATTGAGTAGCGCCAGCATCCAGCGTTCGGAACGCGGATCCCGGGCGATGCAGGCCCGCATCAGCGGTGCCTGGCGCAGATCCAGGCGCAGTTGCCGTGGGTCGCTCAGGGCTTCGAGCTGGCTGAGCGGGTCCTGGTGACTGTCCAGGGTGACGCTGTGCACCGGCAGACGCGCCTGGCGTTGCACCACTTGCACCGCCTGGGGCAAGCCGTCCCACTGCACGCAGGTGCGCAGGATGTCATGGCGGTCGATCACCTGCTGCAAGGCGCCGATAAAGGCATCGAGGCGCTGGCGGTCGTCGAACTCGAGCAGCGAGCGCACCAGATAGGCGTCGCCTTCGTGTCCGAGCAAGTGATGGAACAGGATGCCTTGCTGCAGCGGGGCCAGCGGATAGATGTCCTGGATGTTCGCGGCGCCGCCCGGTACCGCGGCGACGATGCGTTCGAGCTGATCCGCTGTCAGGTCCACCAAGGGCAACATGTCCGGCGTCAGGGCGGTGCAATCGGCCGGGATGCGGTTGGCCGGGGCCTGGAAGGCGCTGTGGCTGGCATCCGTCAGGGCCGAAGCGAGGTCCCGCAGGGTCGGGGCACCGAAGACGCTGCGCACGTCGGCATTCAGGCCGTGTTCGCGCAGGCGTTCGATCAGGCTGACCGCCATCAACGAGTGACCGCCGAGTTCGAAGAAGCCATCGTGGCGGCCGACCCGTTCGAGGCCCAGCAGTTGTTTCCAGATATCGGCGATAGTCTGTTCCACCGTCCCTTGCGGTGCCTCGTAGGCCTGGCTGGCGTAGGCGTCCTGATCCGGTTCGGGCAGGGCCCGGCGGTCCAGCTTGCCGTTGGGGGTGAGCGGCAGGGCGTCCAGCACCACGAAGGCGCTGGGTACCATGTGCTCGGGCAGGCGGCCCAGAAGTTCGGCGCGCAACGCGGTGGCGGCCGCCGGTTCGCCGCACAGGTAGGCCACCAGGCGCTTGCCGGCCTGATGGTCGCGGGGGACGACGGCTGCTTCGCGGACCCCGGCAAGGGCGGCGAGGGCAGCTTCGATTTCCCCAAGCTCGACCCGCAGGCCACGAATCTTCACCTGATCGTCGTTACGTCCCAGGTATTGCAGGGTGCCGTCGGGCAGCCAGCGGCCGATGTCGCCGGTCTTGTACAGGCGGGCATCGGCCCGCTCGCTGAACGGGTCGGCGATGAAGCGTTCGGCGCTGAGCTGTGGCAGGTTGAGATAACCCCGCGCCACACCGACACCGCCGATATGGATTTCGCCAGGTACACCCATTGGCAGCAATTGCCCGTGAGCATCCAGCACATGCAGTTGCATGTTGCGGATCGGCCGGCCGATCGGAATCGAGCGGTTGCGGTAAGCCCCGAGATCGGTATCGGCGGTGTACCAGGCGACCACGTCGCTGCACTCGGTGGGCCCGTAGCTGTTGATGATCGCCGGCCGTGGCAGCGGCAGTTTTTCCAGCATGGCGACCTGGATCGGTTCGCCACCCAGCACCACCCGTTTCAGGCAGGCCAGTGCTTCGTGCTGGTCGGCGTCCACCAGGGCGTGGAAGGCGCTGGGGGACATGTTGAGGTGGGTAATCCCGGCCTCGGCGATCTGCGCGACAATGGCGCTCGGGTTGAACGGTTCTTCGGCCAGGTGCAACGCGGCGCCGACCATCAGCGGGGCGAGGATGTTCTTCTGGGTCAGGTCGAAGTTATAGGACGAGGCCAGCAGCACCGCATCGCCGGCATGGAAGGCCAGGTCGTCGAGGTACCAGTCCAGCAGGTTGCGCAGGCCGCGATGTTCGACCATCACACCTTTTGGCAGCCCGGTGGAACCGGAGGTGTAGATGACGTAGGCCAGATGAGCGAAGTTCCGCTCGTTCACTTGCGGGTCATAGGCCGGCTGCTGCAGCAGCGTCGGGCTGCCCAGTTCGAGGGTGGCCAGGCCTTGCGGCACCGGCAGTTCCTCCAGGCCTTGCTGGCGCACCAGGGCCCGCGGCGCGCTGTCGGCGAGCATGTGGGTCAGGCGTTGTGCCGGGTATTGCGGGTCCAGCGGCACATAGGCCGCCCCGGCCTTGAGGATGCCCAGCAGGCCGATGACCATCTCCGGGCTGCGACGGGCGCAGAGGCCGACGGTGTCGTCAGGCCGCACGCCCAGAGCGATCAAACCGTGGGCCACGCGGTTGGCCTGGGCATTGAGTTCGGCGTAGCTCAGGGTTTGCCCGGTACCGACCAGCGCCACCGCATCCGGTGTCCGACCTGCCTGTGCGGCGAAGACGGCGTGAGGGAAGCGATTCGGGCTTTCATCCAGGGCAACGGACGCAGGGTTGAACGTCTCCAGCAGTTGCCGGCGTTGCGTGTCATCGAGCAAGGGCAGGGTTGCCACCGGCTGCGTGGCATCGTCGAGCATCCCATCGAGCAGGTGCAGCAGGTGCCGGCCCCAGCGGGCGATGGTGGCTTCATCGAACAGGTCGGTGGCGTACTCGAACTGGCCGCTGATGGTCTCGCCGTCGTCATTGAGGGACAGACTTACGTCGAACTGGGTGGTGCCGGTGGGCTGGGCCAGTGGGCTCAGGCTCAAGCCTGGCAATTCCAAAGCCTGGTCCTGTGGCGTGTTGCCGAGCACCAGCATGGCCTGGAACAGCGGGCTATGACCAAGGCTGCGCTCCGGTTGCAGGGCCTCGACCACTTGTTCGAACGGCAGATCCTGATGGCCGTAGGCGTCGAGGGTGGTGGCCTTGATGCGTTCGAGCAGTTGTTCCACAGGGCTATCGGCCTGCACGTCGATGCGCAGGGCCAGGGTGTTGACGAAGAAGCCGATCAACGCTTCGGTTTCACGGCGTGGACGGTTGGCGACGGGCGTGCCGACCACGACTTCCGCCTGATTGCTCAGGCGCGACAGCAGGATCGACCAGGCCCCCAGCAGGGTCATGAACGGGGTCAGGCCGCGCTGCTGGCTGAAACGCCGCAGGCGCGCGCTCAACGGAGCGGGCAGTTGCAGCGCCAGTGCGGCGCCCTGGTAGCTTTGCACCTGGGGCCGTGGATGGTCGGACGGCAATTCCAGCAGCGCCGGGGCGCCGGTGAGGTGTTCCTTCCAGAATTGCGTCTGGGCTTGCAGGCGCTCGCCTTGCAGGTGCTGCTGTTGCCAGGCGGCGTAGTCGGCGTATTGCAGGGCCAGGGGCGGCAAAGGATCTTCGCGGTCCTGGCTGAACGCGGCGTACAGCGCATTGAACTCACCGATCAACACCGCCACCGACCAGCCGTCGGAGACGATGTGGTGCTGGGTCACCAGCAGGATGTGCTCGTCATCGGCCAGGCGCAGCAGGCGTCCGCGAATCAGCGGGCCGGCGCTCAGGTCGAAAGCCGCGCGGGCTTCTTCCTGGGACAGCTGTTCGACGGCCTGTTGCCGGGCCTCGGCGTCCAGGGTTTGCAGGTCATGCTCCACCAGGGCGAAACCGATGTCGGCCGGGGCGAAACGTTGGCGTACTTCGCCGTCCTGGCGCTCGAAGGTGGTGCGCAGGCTTTCGTGGCGGGCGACGATGCGGTTCAGGGCCCGTTGCAAGGCGTCCCGGTCCAGGCTGCCGCGCAGGTGCAGGGCGGCGGGCATGTGGTAGGCGACGCTGGCGGCATGGTCCAACTGATCGAGGAACCACAAGCGCTGCTGGGCCAGGGACAGCGGCAGCGGCTGCTCGCGGGAGACCACGGCAATCGCCTGGAGCCGGGACTGGCCGGCCTGTTCGACGTGTCGGGCCAGTTCGCTCAGGGAGGTCTGGGCGAACAGGGTGCGCAGGTCGATCTCGGCACCGAGGTCCTGGTGCAGGCGGGCTTGCAATTGCACGGTGAGCAGGGAATGGCCTCCCAGTTCGAGGAAACCGTCGTGACGGCCGACCTGATCCAGGTGCAGCAGGCCTTTCCAGATTTCGGCGATGGCGATCTCGGTGTCACCCAGCGGCGCCTCGTAGGCTTTGCTGGCGAGGGCGTCCTGACCGGGCTCGGGCAGGGCACGACGGTCGAGCTTGCCGTTGGCGGTCAGGGGCAGGGCGTCCAGGTGTACGAAGGCGCTGGGCACCATGTATTCGGGCAGGCCGCTCAACAGTGCACTGCGCAGTTGCTCGGCTGGCACCGGTTCACCGCAGACATAGGCCACCAGGCGATTATTGTCCCGGGCAATGACCACGGCGTCGGTGACGCCAGCACAACCGAGCAGCACGTTCTCGATCTCACCCAACTCGATGCGGAAACCACGGATCTTCACCTGGAAGTCATTGCGGCCCAGGTATTCGAGCGTGCCATCGGCCAACCAGCGACCGAGGTCGCCGGTCTTGTACAAGCGCGCGTTCGGTTCGCTGCTGAACGGATCGGCGATAAAGCGCTCGGCACTCAGCTCCGGCCGGTTCAGGTAACCCCGGGCCACGCCGACACCGCCGATATGGATTTCCCCAGCCACCCCCAACGGTGCCGGTTCGCCTCGCGCATCCAGCACGTGGACCTGGACGTTGGCGAAGGGTCGGCCGATGCTCGGCCGTTCGCCCAAGTCGCGGATCAGGTCGAGGGTGGCGTCCACCGTGCATTCGGTGGGGCCGTACATGTTGTAGAAGCGGATGCTCTGGCAGTTGCGCAGTTTTTCCCAGGTGGCGGCGTTGATCGCCTCGCCACCGAGCAGCACGCTCACCGGCTGGTAGCTCTGGCGCTCCAACAGGCCGGCGGCGAGCAGCGTGTCGAGCTGCGATGGGGTGGAGTCGAAGGCGTGCACCTGATGCTGTTCGAGGAAGTCCAGCAACTCGCTGCCGCTGGCGCGGATCAGTTGCGGGATGATCACCAGGCGATGGCCGGAGAACAGCTGGGAGATGCCCTTGATCGACATGTCGAAGAAGAACCCGGCGTTCAGGGCCACAGTGGCCGGGGTCGGGCAGTGCTGATGGGTGGTGCGGGTCAGCACGTGCCAGAAGTTGAACACCGAGCGGTGCTCGACCATCACGCCCTTGGACTGACCGGTGGAACCGGAGGTATAGATCACGTAGGCCAGGTGTTCCGCGGTCAGGCCCGGTACTTGTGGGTTGCTGTCGAACGCCGCATCGTCCGCCGCTTGCAACGATTCCACGATGTCCAGTAGCAACACCGGCAGTTCCCCGGACGGCAGGGACAGCGCCGATTGGGTCAACAGCGCCTGGGGTTGGCTGTCCTGGAGCATGAAGGCCATGCGCTCGGCCGGGTGGGCCGGGTCGATGGGCACGTAGGCCGCGCCGGCTTTGAGCACGCCCAAGAGGCCAACGATCATCTCCAGGCTGCGTTCGGCGCAGATGGCCACGCGCTGATCGGGCTGCACGCCCAGTTCAAGCAGTTGCCAGGCCAGGTGGTTGGCGCGGCGGTTGAGTTGGCGATAGCTCAACTGGCGGTCTTCGCAGACCAGGGCCACGGCGTCGGGGTTGGCCTGCACCTGGGCTTCGAACAGTTGGTGGATCGGTTGCGCCGGGCCAAAATCGCGAGCGGTGTGGTTGAAGTCTTCGAGCAGCAACTGGCGTTCGCCGACGGGCAGCACGTCGAGGCTGCTGGCGAGACGGTCAGGGGCCTGCTCCAGGGCGTCCACCAGCGCGGCCACGGCCTGGCCCAGGTAGGCGGCGATGCGTTGTGGATCGATGCCGGTGATGGATTGGGCGGTCACGGAGAAATCATCGGCTTCATCCGCCACGGCCACTTCAATCGGATAGTTGGTGCGGGCTTCGTTGCTCAGGAAGCGCACACCGTCCCAGGCCAGGACCTGATCGGTATTGGCCAGCGAACCGCCGTCGGTTTGATGGCGGTAGTTGAGCAGCGTGGTGAACAGCGGCAGGCCGGCGCCGACGCCACTGCAGCGTTGGGCCAGGGCCAGGGAGGCCTGTTCGTGGTTCAGCAGTTCGCTGAGGTCGCGGTAGGTTTCGTCCACCAGCGCGGCCACCCCGAACCCGGCCAGTCGGACCCGCACCGGCAAGGTATTGATGAACACCCCCAGCGCCCGGTCGGCACCCACCGAGCCTTGCAGGCGGCCGGCGACCACGGTGCCGAACACCACGTCGTCGCGGTCGGTGCAGCGGGCGAGTACCTGGGCCCAGGCGATGTGGAACAACACGGCTGGCGTGACGCCGGCCGTGCGCGATTGGGCGCGGATCCGCTGGCTCAGGACGGGATCGAGACGCACGCTGGTTTCGGCGACCTGGCTGCCGTCACCTTGGACATCCAGCACATCGAACGGCGCGGTGGGTTCGTCGACAGTGCCCAGGCGCTGGCTGAAATAGGTTTCATGGGCCTGGGGCGGTGTCGCGAGGACCTGGGCGACGAATTCCCGGTAAGGCATCGGCGGCGGCAGGTTGTCGCCCTGGCCGTGCAACAGAGCCTGGACTTCTTCGAGGACGATGCCCAGGGACACATGGTCGCTGATCATGTGATGGTCGAGCAGCGCCAGCAAGCAGCGTTCGGAGTGCGGGACCCGGGCGATGCAGGCGCGCATCAGCGGCGCCTGCTGCAAGTCCAGACGCAGGTGCCGGGGATCGCTCAGGCGTTCCAGTTGAGCGCGCGGGTCTTCATCGGCGGCCAGGGCGATGTGCTGCAGCGGCAGCGTGGCCCGGCGTTGCACCACCTGCACCGGCTGCGGCTGGCCGACCCAATGCACGGCGCTGCGCAGGATGTCGTGGCGGTCGATCACCTGCTGCAAGGCACCGACAAAGGCCTCGAGACGTGCGTGGTTGTCGAATTCGATCAGCGAGCGGACCAGGTACGCATCGCCTTCGTGTCCCAGCAGGTGATGGAACAGAATCCCTTGCTGCAACGGGGCCAGCGGGTAGATGTCCTGGATATTGGCGGCCCCGCCCGGAACGGCGGCGACGATGCGTTCGAGCTCGGCCTCGCTCAGTTCCACCAGCGGCAGCATGTCGGGTGTCAGCGCAGTGCAGCCATCCGGAATCCGGTTGGCCGGGGCGAGGAACGGTGTGTCCTGGCTGCGGCTCAGGGCCTGGGCCATTTCCCGCACGCTGGGGGCAGTGAACACCGTGCGTACGCTGGCACTCAAGCCGTGCTGGCGCAAGCGGTCGATCAGGCTCACGGCCAGCAGCGAATGCCCGCCGAGTTCGAAGAAACGGTCGTGACGGCCAACCTTGTCGAGGCCCAGCAAGTCCTGCCAGACGCTGGCAACGATCTGTTCGATCTCGCCCCGTGGTGCCTCGTAGGCGCGGCTGGCGAACGCTTCCTGGCCCGGTGCGGGCAGGGCCCGGCGATCGAGTTTGCCGTTGGGGGTCAGCGGCAGTGCTTCAAGCTGGACGAAGGCGCTCGGCACCATGTACTCGGGCAGCGCCGCCAACAGTGCGGTACGCAATTGCTCCACCGGCACCGGCTCGCCACACAGGTAGGCGACCAGGCGCTTGCTGTCGGACTGCCCCGGTTTGCTTTCCTGGGCAACCACCACCGCTTCGCGGACACCGGCGCACCCGGCGAGGACGGCTTCGATCTCCCCCAGCTCCACGCGGAAACCGCGGATCTTCACCTGATCGTCGTTGCGTCCCAGGTACTGCAGGGTACCGTCGGCGCACCAGCGGCCAAGGTCGCCGGTCTTGTACAGGCGTGCGTCCGGGTCGGTGCTGAACGGGTCGGCGATGAACCGCTCGGCGGTCAGTGCCTCGCGATTGAGATAACCGCGAGCGACACCGACGCCGCCGATATGAATCTCCCCGGCGACCCCCATGGGGACCAGCTCGCCGAGCGCATCCAGCACGTGCAGTTGAGTATTACGCAGCGGTTTGCCAATGGAGCGGAAATCGTCATGGTCGCTTTCCATGCGGCGGATCGAGGCGTTGACCGTGGCTTCGGTCGGACCATAAGCGTTGAACAGCGCGGGGCGATGGCCGGCGCGGGCGAACCACTGGCTCACGGCCTGCTTGCCCACCGCTTCGCCACCGATCATGAACTGACGCAGGCAAGCGGGCAGGGCGACATGGGCGTCCCGGGCGACCTGTTGCCAGAACACGGTCGGCAGGTTGGCGACGCTGATTGCGTACTGCTCACAGAGCGCGGCGAAGGCGGCGGTGCCGGCGATCCAGGCATCGCTGCGCAGCACCAGGGTGGCGCCGGACAGCAAGGCACCAAAGATCTCTTCCACCGACATGTCGAAGGTCATGGTGGCGAATTGCAGGATGCGATCCTGGGGATTGAGGCCGTAGCGTTCCTGCAGGGCACCGATCTGGTTGCACACCGAGCGGTGTTCGAGCATTACGCCTTTCGGCTTGCCGGTGGAGCCGGAGGTGTACATGACGTAGGCCAGGTGCCGGGAGGTCAGGCCTTCGACCCTTGGATTGCTGTCATCGCCATCAGTCGAGTCGTCCAGCAACAGCTGCGGCATGTGCAGCGCCGGCAGTTGTTCGGCCATGGTTTCGATCAGGTAGCCCTGGGTGAGCAGGACCCGCGGGGTGCTGTCGTCGAGCATGTGCTGCAAGCGATCCTGCGGATAGTTCGGGTCCAGCGGCACGTAGGCGCCGCCGGCCTTGAGAATGGCCAGGATGCCGACGATCATTTCCGGGCTGCGTTCCACCAGCAAGGCGACCCGTTCATCCGGGCGCAGGCCCGCGGCGATCAGGCGATGGGCGATGCGGTTGGCGCGGGTGTTGAGTTCGGCATAGCTGAGGCTGACCCCTTCGGCCTGTACGGCGATGGCTTGGGGACGCTTCTGTACGTGTTGTTCGAACCATTCCTGCAGCAGCATGCCTTCGGCAAACGGCGCATGGGTCTGGTTGAAACCGCCGAGCAGTTGCCGGCGTTGTTGGTTATCCAGCAACGGCAGGGTCGCTACCGGCTGCGTGGCGTCGTCGAGCATCCCATCGAGCAGGTGCAGCAGGTGCCGGCCCCAGCGGGCGATGGTGGCTTCGTCGAACAGATCGGTGGCGTACTCGAACTGGCCGCTGATGATTTCGCCGTCATCGTTGAGGGACAGACTCACGTCGAACTGGGTGGTGCCGGTGGGCTGGGCCAGTGGGCTCAGGCTCAAGCCTGGCAATTCCAGGGCCTGGTCCTGTGGCGTGTTGCCGAGCACCAGCATGGCCTGGAACAGCGGGCTGTGGCCGAGGCTGCGCTCCGGTTGCAGGGCTTCGACCACTTGTTCGAACGGCAGGTCCTGATGGCCGTAGGCGTCGAGGGTGGTGGCCTTGATGCGTTCGAGCAGTTGTTCCACAGGGCTATCGGCCTGCACGTCGATGCGCAGGGCCAGGGTGTTGACGAAGAAGCCGATCAACGCTTCGGTTTCACGGCGTGGACGGTTGGCGACGGGCGTGCCGACCACGACTTCCGCCTGATTGCTCAGGCGCGACAGCAGGATCGACCAGGCCCCCAGCAGGGTCATGAACGGGGTCAGGCCGCGCTGCTGGCTGAAACGCCGCAGGCGCGCGCTCAACGGAGCGGGCAGTTGCAGCGCCAGTGCGGCGCCCTGGTAGCTTTGCACCTGGGGCCGTGGATGGTCGGACGGCAATTCCAGCAGCGCCGGAGCGCCGGTGAGGTGTTCCTTCCAGAATTGCGTCTGGGCTTGCAGGCGCTCGCCTTGCAGGTGCTGCTGTTGCCAGGCGGCGTAGTCGGCGTATTGCAAGGCCAGGGGCGGCAGCGGATCTTCGCGGTCCTGGCTGAACGCGGCGTACAGCGCATTGAATTCACCGATCAACACCGCCACCGACCAGCCGTCGGAGACGATGTGGTGCTGGGTCACCAGCAGGATGTGCTCGTCATCGGCCAGGCGCAGCAGGCGTCCGCGAATCAGCGGGCCGGCGCTCAGGTCGAAGGCCGCGCGGGCTTCTTCCTGGGACAGCTGTTCGACGGCCTGTTGCCGGGCCTCGGCGTCCAGGGTTTGCAGGTCATGCTCGACGAGGGCGAAGCCGATGTCGGCCGAGGCGAAACGTTGGCGCACTTCGCCGTCCTGGCGCTCGAAGGTGGTGCGCAGGCTTTCGTGGCGGGCGACGATGCGGTCCAGGGCCCGTTGCAAGGCGTCCCGGTCCAGGCTGCCGCGCAGGTGCAGGGCGGCGGGCATGTGGTAGGCGACGCTGGCGGCATGGTCCAGTTGATCGAGGAACCACAAGCGCTGCTGGGCCAGGGACAGCGGCAGCGGCTGCTCGCGGGAGACCACGGCAATCGCCTGGAGCCGGGACTGGCCGGCCTGTTCGACGTGTCGGGCCAGTTCGCTCAGGGAGGTCTGGGCGAACAGGGTGCGCAGGTCGATCTCGGCACCGAGGTCCTGGTGCAGGCGGGCTTGCAATTGCACGGTGAGCAGGGAATGGCCGCCCAGTTCGAGGAAACCGTCGTGACGGCCGACCTGATCCAGGTGCAGCAGGTTTTTCCAGATCTCGGCGATGGCGACTTCGGTGTCACCTTGCGGTGCCTCGTAGACCTTGCTGGCGAGGGCGTCCTGACCGGGCTCGGGCAGGGCGCGGCGGTCGAGCTTGCCGTTGGCGGTCAGGGGCAGGGCGTCCAGGTGTACGAAGGCGCTGGGTACCATGTATTCGGGAAGGTGTTTGAGCAGGGCGCTGCGCAGCTGTTCGGCAGGCACCGGTTCACCGCAGACATAGGCCACCAGGCGCTTGCTCTCGGGTTGGCCGGGGATGTCTTCCCGGGCGATGACCACCACTTCGCGGACGCCGGGGCACAGGGCAAGGGCCGCTTCGACTTCGCCGATCTCGATGCGCAAACCGCGGATCTTCACCTGGAAGTCATTGCGGCCCAGGTACTCCAGCGCGCCGTTGGCGAGCCAGCGACCGAGGTCACCGGTCTTGTACAGGCGCGCGTTCGGGGCATCGCTGAACGGGTCGGCGATAAAGCTTTTGGCGCTGAGTTGCGGCAGGTTGAGGTAACCGCGCGCCACGCCGATGCCGCCGATATGGATTTCCCCGGCGATACCCAACGGTTGCGGTTTGCCACGGGCGTCGAGCACGTGCATCTGGATGTTGGCAATCGGCTTGCCGATGGGCACGCTTTCGCCGGGATCGCTGGGGCGGCAGTGCCAGGCGGCTACGTCGATGGCCGCTTCGGTCGGACCGTACAGGTTATGCAGTTCAACGCCTGCCAGTTGCCGTTCGAAACGCCGCTGCAGGGCACGGGGCAGGGCTTCGCCACTGCACAGCACCCGACGCAGTTCGGGGAAGTCGCGGTTGTCGGGGTGCTCCAGGAACAGGTCGAGCATCGACGGCACGAAGTGCAGCATGGTGATGCTCGCCTCGCGCATCACCTGGGCCAGGTAAGCCGGTTCCTGATGACCGCCGGGACGGGCCATGACCAGCTCGGCACCGGCCAGCAAGGGCAGGAAGAATTCCCAGACCGACACGTCGAAACCGAACGGGGTCTTTTGCAGGATCCGGTCGCTGGCGTCGACGCCATACTCGTCCCGGGCCCACAGCAAGCGATTGACCACGCCCAGGTGTTCGTTCATCACCCCTTTCGGGGTACCGGTGGAGCCCGAGGTATAGAGCACGTAGGCCAGGTGCCGCGGCGTCAGGCCAAGCGCCTGGGAATCTGGATTGTGTGTGGGAAGGGCGCTCAGGGCGTCCTCGTCATCGAGCGCCAGCGCCGGGATATTCAATGGCGGCAACTGGTTCAGCAAGACGTGGCTGCTCAGTACAGCACGGGGGGCACTGTCTTCGAGCATATAGGCCTGGCGCGCACTCGGCAGGTCCGGGTCGATGGGCACATAGGCGCCGCCGGCCTTGAGCACGGCCAGCAGGGCGACGACCATTTCCGGGCTGCGCTTGAGGCACACGGCCACTCTGGCATCCGGCTTCACGCCGAGTTCGATCAGGCGATGGGCGAGCTGGTTGGCCTGGCGGTTGAGTTGTTCATAGCTGAGCAACGGTCCGCTGTCGCCGCGCACGGCGCAGTGATGAGGGCGTTGCTCGACCTGCTGTTCGAACAGGGTGTGGATCAACACATCCCGCGGATATTCGCGGGCGGTGGCATTGAACTCGACTTGCAGGCGCTGGCGTTCGGCCGCGCTCATCAGCGGATAGTCGCCCACCGGCGTGTCATGCTGCTCAAGCACCGCTTCGAGCATCGAGACGATGCGCTGTTGCAGCAGGCGGGCTTCTTCCACGCTGTAGTAGGCGGTGTTGAAGTTGAAATCCAGATGCACGTCTTCGAACGGGTGATAGTCACGCACGAAGATTGCCATGGGCGTCTGTTCGTAGCCGTTGTCCATGGTGATGACGGTAGAGGAGGTGCCGCCGAACTGGTCGTCACCGTCCAGGCTTTCGAATGACAGCGAAACGTCGAACAGCTGCCGACGCCCGGTTTGCGCGAGGCGCAGGATGCGGTTGAGCTCGGCAATCGGGAAGCGCTGGTGGCGGTAGCAGCGGCGCAGCTGGCCGCCGGCGGAGTGCATCAGGTCCAGCAGCGAGGCGTCGAGGTCGACGGGCAAGCGAATCGGGCTCACCGAGGAAAACATCCCCGCGGTTTCCTTGGTGCGAGCGTTGGTGCGGTTGTGCACGGGCATGCCGATGACCATCTCATCGACGCCCACGGTACGGCAGAAATAGGTGGCGACCACGCTGATCAGCACGTGGGCCACCGACAGGCTGCGCTCGCTGGCGAACTCCGTCAGGGCGTTGTACAGCGCCCGCGGCAGCATCGCCTGGACTTGCGCGCTGGGGGCCAGTTCATTGGCCTGGCCGGTCTTGAAGTCGGCCTGGCGTTGCAGCAGCGACGGCGGCAACTGCGCGTAGGTTTCCTGCCAGAACTCGCGGTCGCGCTCGTAGCGTGACGATTGCAGATAGGCGCGGTCGTCCTCCAGGAACGACAGGTAGGAATGTCCTTGGGCGACGTCGTCGTTGCCGGCCAGCAAACCATTGTATGCGGCACCCACGGCATGGCCGATCAGCGCCACGCCGATACCGTCGGTGACCAGGTGGTGGTAACGGTTGAGCCAGTAGTGACGGTTCGGGCCACAACGCACCATGCGCGCTTCCCAGAGTTGCCCGGTCAGTTCCGGGAACGGCTGGCGGAAGGCGTTGCGCAGGTATTCCATCGCCAGGCCGGCTTCGGCTTCGGCCTCGGTGAACTCCACCACCTCCAGCTTGACCTTGACCTCGGGCAAGACCCGCTGGCGGCCGATGCCGCCTTCATGGCTGAAGCTCAGCCGCAGGGCGTCGTGGTTGTTGGCGACCAGCTCGATGGCTTTCTCGAACAGCGGAATGTCGATTTCACCCTTGATCTCCAGAGACATGCCGATGTTGTAGTAGGGCAGGTCCGGGTGCGCGATCTGGTCGAGCCAGATGCCCTGCTGGACGGAGGCCAATTCGTGGGTGGCGCAGTCTTGCGTGGGCAGCATTTCGGTCGACGAATCCATTTCGGAGCACCTGCAGGCAGAATCAATTGAGGTTTGTCTCCGTTCGAATGGCGGTGCATGAAGGCCTGGGCGACTGCCAATCGGCGGATGCAAATGGTCGTGTATAGGGACATCGGGGCCGTAGGCAGGCGCCTGATGCGAGGGGGGCGTTGGGGGCTGTGGTGCGGCTGTCGATGGGCCGTCCTGCCGTGCGGTCACGCCTGATGTCCCTTCACAAGGTGGGAAAAAATTAGAGGATCCGTTTCCCGATGTCTGTCATGGGAAGCAGGGACAACGACGGGAAACGCGGCTTTGCGGCGCTTGGGCGTGGTCGCGCGAGTCTGTTATACCAACGACCCTGAGTGAGTTTGCGAGGGTTGAACATGCCACTGACCGCCGAATCGGAACGTCCGGTTTCCAAGTTCTGGAGCCTGTCCCGTTTTCCCAACCACCCGCAGGCAGGGGCGGTCGAAGTGATCGATGCGCTGGCGATTTCCAAAGAGGATTTCACCCGCCGCTACGTCAATCGCAACCGGCCTTGCCTGATCAAGAATGCCGTGCGGCACTGGCCGGCCTTCCACAAGTGGAATCGCCTGGACTACCTCAAGGCTCACTCCCACAACAGTAACGTGGTGGTCCGCTCGCAGATCGTCTCGGAGGTCATCGGCTGGTCCAATCCCAAGGTCAAGGCGGAGCTGACCGAGTATGCGAACACGGTCTACCGGGACATGCCGTTCCATGAGTTTCTCGACAGCCTGGGGGAGGGCGACTCGCCGCTAGTGGCCGACAGTTGCCGTTTCTCCGAAGGTTCGGCCATCGAGCGGTTGAAGGAGGACGTCGGTGGCCTGCCGTTCATGCCTCAGTTAGGCAAGACCCGGGCCTATCCTCCCCATCGCAGTTTCCTGTATCGCAACTCCTACACCGATTGGCACTTCCATGTCACCGACGAGACGTTCATGGCCCAGGTGGTGGGGGCCAAGGAGGTCCTGCTGCTGCCGCCGGACGAGAAGAGTTGGCGGGCGTTGCGACCGGTGATCGAAGAAGCGGGCTACCTGTACGACATCGATACCGGGCGTTTCCCCGGAACGCTGGACCTGCGTGCCCTGCGCACGGTGGTGGAGCCGGGGGATGCGTTGTACATCCCGGTCTACTGGTGGCATGCGGTCCAGTCGATGGACGATGCATTCGGCGCCACGGTCGCGGCCACGTTCCCGACGCCTCTGCATGTCAGCGGCAACATCAGCTCGCCCATCGCCAGACGGGTGTTGCGCACCTATCTGTTTTCCCGCTATGCGCCGCTAGTGCTCGGCGCGGTGGCGTATTCCATGGTCTATCGACTGATGAGCAAGCTGGTCGATGTGGCCACGTCCCGCGATGTGCGCACATGAGCCTGGTGGGCGACCGCCGGGGCTTCGATCTGGGGCGGGGTTTCTATTTCCTCTGGTGCGGCGAGTCTCTGGCGGTCATCGGCACGGCGCTGATGGAGTTCGCCCTCGGCGTGTGGGTGTACACCCACACCGGCTCGGCGGTGGCGTTCGCCAACGTGGTGCTGGCGGCCACCTTGCCGGCGGTGCTGTTCCTGCCGCTGGCGGGAGGGTTGGCGGACCGTATCAGTCACCGGGTCATCATTGTCTGTTGCGATGTCAGCCTTGCGGTGCTGTTGCTGGGCGTCATGGCGTTGCTCTGGTTCGAGCGGCTGGAGCCGTTGCACCTGTACATCTTCAATTGCCTGGCGTCGATTGTCAGCGCCTTCCGCAAGCCGGCGTACCAGGCGGCCGTCAGCACGATTGTCGCCCCGGATAAATTCACCCGCGCCTCGGGATTGATCAGCATCAGCAAGAACGCTTCGGCCTTGGTGGCGCCTCTTTTGGCGGGGGCGATCATGGCGAAGGCCGGGCTGGTGACGATCCTGGCCGTGGATCTGGTGACGTTCTGCTCCGGCACCCTGTTGGTGATCAAGGCGTTTTCCCATGTGCGGCCGCTGGCGGCCCACCACGACGCGATAGCCAAGGGTACGGTGTTCGGCGGCGCCCTGGGCAATGTCGCCGCGGCGCTGAAGTTCTTCGTCGCCGAGCGCCTGATGGCCGGGCTGCTGGTGTACACCATGATGCGCAGCGCGCTGTTGGCCCTGGCGACGCTGATGATGACGCCGTTGCTGTTGTCGACCCTGGGCAGCCAGGTACTGGGCATGGCCTATACCTGGGCGGCCCTGGGCGGCCTGGCCGGTGCGGGGCTGTTGATTTCCATGGGCAATCCGCGCCGGTTGATGGCGATGGTGGCGGTGGCCGACCTGTTGCTGGCGGGGTGTGTCGTTGCCCTGGGGATGGTTTCGCAGGCCGTGGCCTACTGCGCCCTGGCCTTCGTCGCGATCACCATGGCGAGCATCGCCGATGCCAGCGTGAACGCACTGTGGATGCGCAGGATCCCCGCCGGCAGCCGCGCCAGTGTGTTTGCCTTGATCAGCATGCTGACCATTGCCGCCACCAGCCTGGCCGTCATCGTCGGCGGCTTCCTGGTCGACCATTGGTTCCAGCCGGCGTTGATGCCCGGCGGCCTGTACGCCGATTCGATCGGACGGTGGCTGGGGACAGGCCCGGGGCGTGGGGTGGGGATGCTATTTGTGGTCGCCGGGGCGTTGTTCGCGCTGCTGCCGCTGAGCGTCCTGCTCTACGGACCGATGCGTCGCCTGGACGAGGCGCCCACGCCGATGGCCATGGCACGGATGGTCGACGGCCCGCAGGTCGACCCGCTGTGACGCTGTACCGGATTCCCGTGACAGACAGGCCGGGCCCGCTGGGTCAACCTTCCCAGGCTGGTCCGCTGTGCCCCTCGTCGCCATCGGAATCGACAACCCTCAACAAAAGGAGCTCCTATGCGCCCGTCGTTTTATGATTCCAGCCGTTTTCCGCACCTCAAGAACCTTGCCGACAACTGGGAAATAATCCGCGAGGAGTTCCTGGCTCTCGATGCACCGACCCTGACCATCAACCGCGTGGGCAAGTCGATCACCGAGATCGTCGATGAAGTGGCCGCGCACATGGAGGCCGGCGGTGAGTATGGCTGGCTCTGGGGCTGGGGTGACGACATGGACGTCATGCCGGAATGGACCCAATACGGCCTGGTCGCCTATGACACCCCGATCCCCTATGCCCGCGCCGCCATGCCCGGGACCATCGACCTGCTGAGCAAGATCCCCGGGATCAAGCTCTGCGCGTTGCTGCGCATGGAGCCCAACGTTTTCCTCGGCACCCATTCGCATACCGGCACTTGGGAAGAAGGCCTGTTGCACATGCAACTGACCATTGATGCCCCGACCACCCAGAACTACGCCTATCTCAACGTCAATGGCAGCTTCAACCAGAGCACCAACGGCAACCTGGTGATCTTCGACGGCTCCCTCGACCACTTCGCCGTCAACGCTTCCCGGGCTCATCGCACCGTGCTTTATCTTGAGTTCTATCGCGAGAAGCACATGGCGGCGTGAGGTGTACCTGGTGGGGCGGGGGCAGCCTGTTCGTAGAGGATGTGGGGCAGCCGACCTCATCGTCGGCTGAACCGACGTCATCGCGGGTGGGCTCTCCCTTGAGAGGGAGAGTCTCGTCCTGGCATCAGGGGCTTTCAGAAAAGACAGCAGGGCCGTTACGTCCTGAACCGCAGCACCAGATTGTTCAGGTTCACCGCAAGTTGCGACAGCTCGTTGCTGGCAATCAGCGTTTGACGGGTTCCCTCGCTGCTCTGCACCGCCAAGTCGTGAATGCTGACCAGGCTTCGATCCACATCGCGTGCCACATGCGCCTGTTGCTCGGATGCTGTTGCGATCTGCAGGTTGCGTTCGTTTATCTCCAGTACGGCATGGGTGATTTGTTGCAAGGACTGCCCGGCGCCTTCTGCGGTTTTCCGGGTGCTATGCACCTCCTGGGTGCTTTTGTGCATTGATTCCACCGTGGCAGAAGAGCCCGCCTGGATCGCCGCGATCATCTGTTCGATTTCCTGGGTGGAGGTTTGCGTACGGTGCGCCAAGGCGCGCACTTCGTCGGCAACCACTACAAAGCCTCGACCTTGCTCGCCTGCCCGAGCCGCCTCGATGGCGGCATTCAATGCCAGGAGATTGGTCTGCTCGGCAATGCCCCTGATGACGCCCAACACTTTGCTGATGTCCTGGGCTTGGCCCGCCAGCGCCAGCACTTGTGCGGATGAACCTTCCACCAGGCTCGTCAGGTTACGCATGGCTGCCAGGGTTTCAGTGACACGTTCATTGCCCAGGTCTGCCGACAGGCTCGACTGTTGGGCTGCCTGGGAGGTAGACGTAGCGTTGCGAGCCACTTCCTCAACGGCCGCGCTCATCTCGTTGACTGCAGTGGCGGCTTGCTCGATTTCGCTGTTCTGTTGCTGCAATGTCCGGTCGGCGCTTTCAGTGATGGACGTCATTTCGACGGCGGCAGTGCTCAGTTGCGTAGACGCACCGGAAATCTCCAGAACCGTTCGCCGCAGTTTCTGCGACATGATGTTGAGCGCCTGCATCAGGCGGGAGGCTTCGTCTTTCCCGGTAACCTCAAGCTGCCGGGTCAGATCGCCTTCGGCAATGTCTTCAGCCAGCTTCAGCGAGGTGTTGATCGGATCGACGATGCTGCGGGTCAAGGCGATAGCGAGGAAGACCGTGAGGATCAGCGCGACGACTACAACAATCATCAGGACGTTGACGCTATGGTCATACACTGCCGTTGCAATGGCGCCTGACTGCTCCGTCTCTTTTGCGTTCAGCTCGCGCATGAGCGTGAGTTTTTCCTGATAGGCAGTGGCGCGGTTGGCCTGTTCGGAGTTGGCGAAGGCAGCGGCCTTGTCATGGTCGGAAGCGTCCATTGCGATGACTTGCTTCAATCCATCGATGTAGGTGTTCATCGCGGCTTAAGCGTCATCGAGCTGCGCGCGGTCCTTATCGCTTGTAATCAGATTCTGCCGATAGTATTCGCTGCGAGACTGCAGGGTCTCCATGGCTTTCCGTACTTTGGCTTGCGACGCGCTTTTGACTGAAGGATCGGTGCTGCCCAGCATCCTGATGCTCTCGAGGCGTGCGTGCAGAAGCGCAATCTGGATGTCATCGACCACTTGGATGCTAGGCAGTGATTTTTCTTCTATGTTTTGTTCTGCGGAACGCAACTCGCCGACTTGAACGTAGGAGAAGGCTCCCAGCCCGATCAAAAGCAAAGTGATGACACCGAAGCAGAATGCAGCTCTGCGTGCGATATTGAGCGATCTGAGATTCATGTTTGGCTCCGGTGTGGCTAACCACGTAACGCCTTTCGAGAGCTGGCTCTTTGCCAGCCATTACAGGGTTGGCCAGAGCGGATGAAAATTCTGTGAGCTGTTTGTGGTTTTTTTGAGAATGATCAGATAGCCCGAGCCTTCTGTCCGGCAGAAATGAGCTACCTTACTGACCCGCTTGCTTATCGCTCAGGGAGAGCGCATGTCCTTGCAAATTCAACTTTCAGAAAATGTGACCGAATCAGAGCGGTTGGGAATATTGAACCCGCTGCTGGCCCATAACCTGGCCAATGGTGGGGACGATGCCCACGAAACCTTCGCCCTGTTGCTACGAGCCCCGGGTAGCGATGAAGTCATTGGGGGGCTGTATGGAAAGATTTCTTATCGGTGGCTGCTCATCGATCTTGTCAGTGTTCCCGAGTCGATGCGCGGTCAGGGTATCGGCGAACGACTGATGCGCATGGCAGAAGACGTGGCAAAGGAAAAGCATTGCGTCGGCATCTGGCTGGAGACTTTCAGCTTTCAGGCGCCGGAGTTCTATCAAAAACTGGGTTATTCCGAATTTGGACGCCTTGTGAATTATCCGCCGGGGCATGCCCGGTTCTATTACCAGAAGCGGTTGTGCTGACAGTGGAACAAACCGGTGCCGTGGTAGTTTTCAAGTCTGCCCACTGCAACGGGCTGTTCTTACCGGGGGCGGTGTGCAACCGATGCACATGGAAGTCGGCAACGATGCCGCTGCGCCGATCCGGTCTCAATCGAGACGATCGATGGCGCGTGTAAGATTTACACGTGCCTGCTGTTCGAACGCGTCGAAATAGGGTGCGGTTGTGTAAATGCGGCCGCGCGCTAGAAAGCCCTCCAGGATCTGGCGTCGCTTTCGGCGATATATAGACATCGGCACGTGCAGGTACTCGCGGCGGATTTGTTGGTCATACTCCTCGAACCGCTCGAACGATGCACCAAGGATCGCCAGATCCGTGTCCACCAACACCGCCTCGTCTAGCGACTGCGGGGCGCTGTCGTGTCGGGTCACCATGACCAGGTCGTAAAGCCTGCGGCGCGTTTCGTCGCCCAGGCCGCTATCACTTGCCACCTCATCCAGCCATTGGGCGCTGCGCAGTTCGTTGTCGCTGCGCAGGGGGTCGTAGATCGCGTCGTGGAACCACAGCGCGAGGTCGATTTCGGCGGGGGTCTGGCAGGCCGCGTTGAGGAGTCGACGCACCCGGAGGCACTCAGCCAGGTGCTGGCGGTTGTGGTATGCGCGGTGTGGCTCGTCGTAGTGCCGAATGAGTTTTTCGTGCGTCTCTTGCGACGCGCATCTGACCCCAAGCTCCGTCCATACACGAGCCCAGGCGGTAAAACCCAGTGCCTCAGGCGAGTCGAGGTCGTCGACTAGCCCGATTCCTTTTGACTGTTCCGTCATTGCTGCTCCTGCGCATTATTAATGTAGCGTTGTACCCAGGCGATCAATTACATCCCACGCCGCACCCGCCCCGGCGCCTTACCATATACCTCCTTGAACTTCTTGCTGAAAGCCGCCTGGGATTGATACCCCACCTGGGAGGCAATGTCAGTCAATCCCAGGTGCGAATGGCTCAGCAGGCTGAAAGCCAGTTCCATTCGAACCTGCGTCAACAAGACCCAAGGCGAAACGCCGGCGACCCGCACGAAAGCCCGCATGAATGTTGCACGGGACATGCTCGCAATCTCGGCCAGCGCGTCCACTGTCCATTCATGGCCCGGCTCCGCCAGCATCGACTGCCAGGCTCGGCCCAGGCGCTTATCGGCCAACAGGGCCAGGGTGCCGGTGTGTTGGCCGTGGCTTGCGAGGTGAGCGCGCAGGATCAAGGTGAACAGCGCCTGGGACAAGGCATCGAGTAAAAAGTGTGCGCCGACCTGCTCGTTATCGGCTTCACCTCGCAACATGTCGACCAGTGCCGGCAAGGGTGCGCTTGCAGGGAGAGCTGCACTGGGTATCACGAGGTGTTCGGGGAGGGCGCTGAACAACAGGGAAGCGCGATTGTAGTGGAAGGTCCCGCAAAGCATGTCCAGGTCCGTGCTCCCGCGGCCGATGCGGTAAAGCGGCAGAGTTCCACCGGGAACCAGCCGCGGGGTACCCGGCTTGGCCGTTTTGCCGATGCCATGCAGCAGGTGCGGTGCCCCACGGGGCAGGAGCAGGATGTCTCCCGCTCGCATTGGCAGGCGCTGGCCGTCTGGAAGTTCGACCCGGCATTCTCCCGCCAGGACAATGTGATAGGGCGCTTTCCCCAAGGCTTCCTGCTGGTGATCGAGTGCCCAGTCGCCTTGGAACTGACACCGCAGATCCACGCTGCCCCGCACGTTGGCCAAGCTAATGAGTTTATCGATCGAATTCATTTGAGTGCTTCGCATAAAAATCTGAGCGGATCGGACAAAACCGAATCACGCCCTGGAGGGAAACTGAGCCTGTCGAAACAGTACACCAACTTGCTCAGGAGTCATGCGATGTTCAATAACTGGTCCGAACTGCTACCCACCATTCAGAAGGCTTTCGGTGCGCTCGGAAGGAGCAACCCTAAGATGGTCAAGGCTTACATGGCCCTTGGCGAGGCCTCCGCGGAAAACGAGGTACTGGATGCGAAAACCCGAGAGTTGATTTCGATTGCCGTCGCAGTCACCACCCGTTGTGACGGATGCATCGCCGTTCACGCGGACGCGGCGATCAAGGCTGGAGCGAGCCGCGAAGAGGTGGCGGCTACGTTGGCAACCGCAGTCTCGCTCAACGCGGGCGCTGCCTACATCTATTCGTTACGCACCCTGGAGGCGTATGACTCGCTGAAAAAATAGCGCCTGTCGGTGCAGGCGCCTGGCCTCGGTACCGTGCGGTATCGGGGCTTTTCAATGCCTGCGAGAGATGGCAAGAGTCGGAGCCTGGTCAGCACGCCTTGAGCACAATGCATGTCCGACCACCGAGCGCCGACCTCAATGGTTGGCACCGTGCTCAGGCCATGAGTCCAAAGGCGGGCAGAGCCTGATGCCAGTTAGCGGTGCAAAACCTGTGGGAGCAAAGCTTGCATCAGGACAGGCCCCTGTCTTGCAGCTCAGACAGCCACCGACTCCAGGGTCGATTCAAGGAAGCGGAAGGCGGTCTGTTTCGAACGGTGGGTCGATTCGAAGAACGCCAGGTGGCTGCCGTTGCTCTCCACGTGCAGCAGTGCATCGCTGATGGACTCGGCAATGCGCTGGGAGCCGCCGATGTGGGTGGTTTCGTCGGCGTCGCCGGCGACCACCAGGGTCGGCACGCTGATCTGTTCCAGCCGTGACTGCAGCTCGGTCTTGTTCAATGCATCGTTAAGCCGCGCATAACGGTAGAACAGTTCTTCGTTGACGTAGGGGTAGAGCGCCGCATGGGCGATCGAATCCGGGATGGTCGCCAGTGTCGCCTGGTCCAGGAACAACGCTTGCAAGTCGCTGGCTTCGTTGCGGTCGACGGCGGCCGATTCCATCAGCCATTCGAAATTCTGCTGATGGGCGGTGCGCAGGCTGTTGTCGCCCAGGTTGTAGTCGCCGTGCCACAGGCTCAGGGAGTTCACCCGCTCAGGGTGGATGGCGGCCGCGCTCAACGCGATCACCGCGCCGCCGCAAATCCCCATCAAGTGCGCATTGGGCAGCTCGTAGTGGTTCATCACGTTGATCAGGTCGCCGACCTGGGCATCGGTGTCCACGGAGAGTTGGTCGAACGAGGTGCAGGAACCGAACAGCCCCCGGGTTTCCCAGGTGACCACGAAGAATCGCTCGCTCAGGGCATTGAACCAGTCGCGACACAGGTCGAACGGCATGCCGCAGGGCAATGCCAGGACGATAGCCGGGCGGTTCTGATCGGTGCTGGCATGCACCGACAACGCAACGTTGTCGCGGGTGATCAGGTGCACGGTCTCGACCTCGGGCACCGAACCACTGAAATCGAAGTGTCTGACCAGGCGCCCGAATTCCCTGACGCTTTCGAACTCGTCGAAGTGGTCATAGGAGAAATCCAGCGCCTGGCAGATTTTCTTGCTGATAAACATCTCGAAGGAAGACAGCTGCGCCTCGCCATCGTGCAAGTACTGCACGGCTTTGACGCCGATGCGTGCAAAGGTGGCGCTCACCGCCCGTTCCGTGGCTCTCACGCTGGGGGAGGCCTGGTCGATGGGCGGCTCATTTGCCTGAGCGAGAAAGCTCAGGCAAATGGGACCGGGCAGATGGATGGCAAGGTGCCTAAGCATCCTCACGGTCTCGCACAGGCGCGTTGCTGCGTCGGTGGAAATAGTCATGGATTGGGGGACTCCTGTCAGGCACGTTGCGCATGCCACTGTCTTATGGCACTGAAAAATCAGACCGCTTCGAATTTCTTGCCTCGGGTGGTATGGGTGACAAGGCGGTTGTATTCCGGGGTCTTGTCCCCGATCACCTGGACCGCGCCGTATTTTTCAAGGCTGATGCGACCGCCGTATTCCTCGATGTGGTCGGAGTCCGGATAGATCTTCACGAAGGACGGCACATAGCGCGAGGCGAAGCCCATGCGCATGTCCTGGGACTCGCCGCTGTGGGGGTAGGAGGCGTGCATCAGGGTCGACCAGAAAATGATGAACTGGCCGGCCTTCATCTGCATCGGTACGGCGGCGGATTCGTCAGGCTTGAAGTTCTCGTCGATCTGCAACTGGCGATAGTCGTAGCCGAAGAAGCCGCGGCGCACGCCATCCTTGACCACCGTGCTGTTGTTGGCTTCGGGATCGTAGGCCATGCGCTTGGTTTCGTCGTAGTTCATGCTGTTCTGGGTGCCGGGAATGAATTGCAGGCAACCATTGGCGATGTTGGCGTCGGTGAACGCGGTCCAGACGGTGATGGTGCCGCCGAAGTCTTCGTTCTCCGGCCACAGGATCTGCGGCTTGCCCGAGGCGTTGGCGAAGGTGTCGGCCTGGTGCCAGTCGGTGCCTTCGTCGCCCGGGTATTTGGGGAAGAACTCGGTGCGCCAGCACAGTACATCCGGGCCGAGGATGCTTTCGACGCGGTCGCAGATTTGCGGACGGCAGATGTGGCTGGCGAGGAATTCGTCATCCAGGTGGCGATCATAGTTGGCAATGTTGGTGCCGGCGGAAATCGCATCCAGGTCCTGGTAGGCCGCGGCGCTGCGATCGAGCAGGCGCAGGCGGGTGCGTTTCCAGGCTTCTTTCATTTCTTCGGGGGTATAGGCGTCGAAAGGACCGATAAAACCGTTCTTCTCGAAGGACGCGCGTTCTTCCGGGGTCAAGGCGAATTTCTTGCTCATGGGCTGTTCCTTTTCGGTCAATGGGCTTGGACAAGGGAGCGCTGGATGCAGTCGGCCAATACCTTGGCGGTTGCACCGTTGGCCAGCACACCGGGGTCGAGGTTGACCTTGTAGTGGGCCTTGAAGGTGCTCAGGGAGCGAATCAGTGCCAGGGAGGTACCACCGAAATCGAAGAAGTCATCGTTCAGGCCAATGTTCTTCAGGCCGATGTCCTGCGACCAGACCTTGAGCACGAACTGCTCCTGTTCGGTAAGGCCGTCGGCCGTGTGTTGCACGGTGGCTTCTACGGATTCGGGAGAGGGCAGGCGTTGCTTGTCGATCTTGCCGTGATCGGTGACCGGCAGCTGCGCCAGGGGTATGTAGGCCGAAGGACGCATGTAGTCCGGCAGGTTGGCGGCCACCAGTGCGGCGACTTCGCCGCGGACCTGTTCGGTCCAGGCATCCACGCCCTGGGCCGGTACCACGTAGCCAACCAGGCGCCAGTCGCCGTCGCCGTAATCGTGACCGGTCACATGAGCGGTGGCCACGGCGGGGCTGCTCTGCAGGCAGGCTTCGACCTCGCCGGGTTCGATGCGGAAACCGCGGATCTTCAGTTGCTCATCGCAACGCCCGGCGTAGCGGTACTCACCGTCATCGCCCAGCACCACCAGATCGCCGGTGCGATAGGCGCGGTTCGAAGTTCCCGGCAGTTGCACGAAGCGCTCGCTGTTCAGGGCCGGGCGGTTCAGGTAACCCAGCGCCACGCCGGCGCCTTCGATGTACAGCTCACCGGCGGTGCCCTGGGGCACGGGTTGCCGGTCGGCATCGAGCAGGTTCAGGCGCCAGCCATCCAGTGGGGCACCGATCGATACCATGGCGGCGCTTTCCAGGTCCTGACCCAGCACGCGCTTGAAGGTCGTGTGCACCGTGGCTTCGGTGATGCCGTACATGTTGATCAATGCAGGCTTCTGGTCGCCGTGGCGTTCGACCCATGGCCGCAGCACGGTGGCCGGCAGGGCCTCACCGCCGAATACCACGTAGCGCAGCGCCAGTGGCGTCTTGGCCTGGCGGTCAGCCTCATCGAGGCCACGGAAGGCCGATGGGGTCTGGCTCAAGACAGTCACGCCGCGGTCGACCAGCCATTGCCGGGTGGCGGTTGGCGAGCGCGATACATCGTAAGGCACCACGGCGACCTGGCCGCCGTGGGCCAGCGCGCCCCAGATTTCCCAGACCGAGAAGTCGAAGCCGATGGAGTGGAACATCGACCAGACGTCGTGCTCGTTGAAAGCATATTCACGCTGGGTGCTTTCCAACAGGCGACTGACGTTGCCGTGGGCGACCAGCACACCCTTGGGTTCGCCGGTGGAGCCGGAGGTGTAGATGACGTAGGCCGGTGCCTGGTCGGGGTTGCGGCGGTCGACCTCGGCAATCGGTTCCAGCGCTGGGCCGGCCAACAGATCGGCCAGGGGCAGGGCGCGCACGGACGCGCTCTGCGCCAGCTCGGCGGGTGCGCCGATGATCAGGCTCAGGCCGCTGTCGCGCACGATGTGTTCGACGCGCTTGCCCGGGTATTGCGGGTCGACCGGGACGTAGGCGCCGCCGGCCTTGAGGATGCCCAGCAGGCTGATGACCAGGTCGACGCTGCGTGTCAGGCACATCCCGACCAGCATGCCGTCCTTGACGCCTTCCTGGCGAAGACGGGCGGCCAGTTGCGACGAGGCCGCGTCGAGTTGCGCGTAGCTCAGCGCCCGGGTGGCGTCGGAGACGGCCGTTCGCTCGGGAAATTCACGGGCCCGGGCAGTGAAGATTTCATGCAGGAATGCACCGGGCGTGAGAGGGGCTGGCGCGGGGTTGACCGATCCGCCAGTGTTCTTAATCGGCATGACTAACGCTCCTGTTGATTGCCAGGTGCAGCGTATTTGCGCATTTGCGAAAACCGTTGCACTCGAGACGTCACTGCGGCCCACGGGATCGTTTAATGCGCCTGTGCGATTCGCAGCTGCCGCATTTCAGCACCGACTTCGTGCCGGCGTCTGTCGCGGGAAATGGGGACAAAGCGCTTTGGGATGAACGTCGACTGCGACGGTGTAACCGGGTGTGTCGGGTCTGTCCCGGTTTGCGGTGCCAGACATCACCGTGGATCAGTGTTTTTATCCTTGCCCGACAGTGGGGCGCATTGGTTTTGCCCCGTAGACGTGGATCCGCGGATCCGTGGTTCAGGAGTGATGCATGAGTCTTCAAACTAACGCTTCGCCCGTGATGAGCGATGACGGGACGGCGGATTCGCTTTCCTGGCCCGGTCAGCCAGTCGATGGGCAGGTCCGATTGTCGCTGCTGGCCGATGGCCTGAGCCTGCCGGTGGTGATCGAAGCGATCGCCCCTGGTCTGGATCCATCGGCATGGGCCGCCACTCATCGCGAGGCCATCGAGGCCTTGTTGTGCCGTCATGGCGCGGTGCTGTTTCGTGGTTTCGACCTCGCCTCGGTGGCGGCTTTCGAAGCATTTGCCGAAGCCTTGTCTCCCGGCTTGCATGGCAGTTACGGCGACCTGCCGAAGAAGGAGGGCGGACGTAACGTCTACCGCTCCACGCCTTATCCCGAGCGGGAAATGATCCTCTACCACAACGAGAGCTCGCACCTGGAAAGCTGGCCACGCAAGCAATGGTTCTATTGCGAACAGCCTTCCCGGGTCGGCGGCGCGACGCCGCTGGCGGACATCCGGCAAGTGCTACGGCACCTGCCTGCCGAGGTGGTGGCCCGCTTCGAACAAAAGGGGCTGACGTACAGCCGCACCTTCACCGCCGGCGTCGAGCCGAGCTGGGAATCGTTCTTCGGTACCACCGATCGTGGCGAAGTCGAACGGCGCTGCCGTGAGCAGGGCACCGATTTCGAATGGCTCGACGGTGACAGCCTGCAAGTGCGCACCCTGTGCCCGGCGGTGATCCGTCATCCGCAGACCGGCGAGGCGGCGTTTTTCAACCAGGTGCAGTTGCACCATCCGTTCTGCCTCGGTGAAGAAATGCGCGAAGACCTGCTCGACATGTTCGGCGCCGACCGTTTGCCGCGCATGGTCAGTTACGGCGACGGAACACCGATTGAAGACGAGGTCATGACCCTGGTCGGCGACGCCTATGAGGCCTGCGCCGTCAGGTTCGACTGGCGCAAGGGCGACGTGGTCATGCTCGACAACATGCTGGCCGCCCATGCTCGCGATCCTTACGAGGAACCGCGCCTGATTGTCGTGGCGATGGGCGAGATGACCGCCCGGGACGACGTCTGGCAGCCGGCCTGAGCCATATCGCGAGTTCATTCGAGGATAGCAACCCATGAAAAACCAGAAAGAGAAGAAACCCAAGCCGGGTTCGGTCATGCGCCTGCTGTGGCGCAACCACCCCTGGCTGACGTTCTTCACCTTGATTTGTGGTGTCATCAGCGGGGTCGCGTCCATCGCGGTGGTGAGTGTGATCAACCAGGCCATCCATAACGAAGGCGATCGCATGCAGGCGTTGTACTGGTTTGTCGGGCTCAGTGCCGTAGCGCTGATCCTGCGCAACGGTGCCGCACTGTTTCCGGCCTACGCCAGCATGCGGATCATGACCCGGTTGCGCATCGCACTGTGTCGCAAGATCCTCGCCACGCCGCTGGAAGAGGTGGACCGGCGCGGCCCGCCCAACGTGCTGACCATGCTGACCAACGACATCCCGCAGCTGAACACGACGCTGATCGTCATGCCCACGGTGCTGGTGGAAACCACGGTCTTCCTGTTCGGTATCGCCTACCTGGCGTACCTGTCGTGGGTGGTCCTGGCCTTGACGGTTTCGCTGATGGTCCTGGGCGTGGGCTTGTACCTGTTCTTCTTCGCCAGCGGCGTGAGGTCCACCAATCGGGTTCGGGACGAGTTCACCGCGTTCAACGAATATACCCATGCCCTGGTGTTCGGCCTCAAGGAACTCAAGCTCAACGGCATCCGTCGTCGCTGGTTCGGCCGTTCCGCCATCGAGGCGTCTTCGACCCGGGTGGCGCGCTACAACTTCGTCGAACGCCTGTGGTACACCGCCGCCGATAACGTGGGCCAGTTCACCCTGTCACTGCTGATTGGCTGCCTGCTGTTCGCCGCGCCGCTGGTCAGCACGGTCGATCCCAAGGTGATGACCGCCAGCGTGCTGGCGGTGCTCTACATCATGGGGCCGCTTTCGCTGCTGGTGGGGGCGATGCCGGTGCTGGCGGCGGGTCGGGTCGCCTGTACCCGGCTCGCGGAATTCGGTTTCGCGATCAACGATCCACATCCCGAGCCCGTTGCGGTGGAAGCGCCGAAGGTGCATCTGCTCGAGCACAAGAAGACCTGGGACAGCATCGAGTTGAAGGGCGTGCGGATGCATTATCAGGACCCGCATGCCGGAAGCGGTTTCTCCCTGGGCCCCATCGACCTGACGGTACAGGCGGGTGAATTGATCTACATCGTGGGCGGCAACGGTTGCGGCAAGAGCACCCTGGCCAAGGTGTTATGCGGGCTCTACATCCCGCAAAGCGGCGAGGTGCTGCTCGACGGCTTGACGATTACCGACGAGAGCCGCAGTGACTACCGCGATCTGTTTTCCGCGGTGTTCTCGGACTTCCATCTGTTCAACCGCCTGATCGGTCCCGACGAAGAGGAGGGCAGCCCGGACCTGGCGAACAAGTACCTGGAAACCCTCGGGCTGGCCGACAAGATCAAGATCGAAGGGCACGGCTATTCGACGCTGAAGGCTTTGTCCTATGGCCAGCAGAAACGCCTGGCCCTGGTGTGTGCCTATATGGAGGACCGGCCGGTCTACGTGCTCGACGAATGGGCCGCCGACCAGGACCCGCCGTTCAAGAAGTTCTTCTACGAGGAGCTGCTGCCCGACCTCAAGCGGCGCGGCAAGACGGTGCTGATCATTACCCATGACGACCAGTACTTCCAGCTGGCTGACCGGATCATCAAGCTGGCGGACGGGCACATCGTCTCCGATATCAACTGCGCCATTCGCGACAAGCGCGCCTGAATGGCTGTTCTGACTGCACCGTCCGGCTGGCGATGTTGTAGCGACAACACCCCTGCCAACCTGTGAACGACGCCTGACACCAACCCGCACCCGACAGCAGTGGAACTCTGCCGGGTGGCGCCGGCTGTCTGTGCGGATCTGCATCATTAACTCCAGGCGTGCCCTGTTGCGTTTGCCCCGGGCAGCACTGACAAATATCTGAGAAGGAACGTATGACATTTTTCTTTGCTGTGGGTGATGTTGTCGCCATGGGGCGCTTGACCAGCCGGAATCCAGAGCCTGCCGGCGTGCAAGTGACAGGAGGCCGGGTATGAACCAGTCCCTGGAGCTTGCAGCAACCTATCCGCTGACGGCGTCCCAGCGGGATATCTGGCTGGACCAGATGACCAAGGGCGACTCGCCCTTGTACACCATGGGTGGCTACCTTCATATCCAGGGCGTCGTCGACCCTGATCGTATCCAGCAGGCAGTCGAACTGTTGGTTCGCAAGCACGATGCCTTGCGCACGGTCCTGCACTGCGACGTCGGTGGCGACGGCGTGCCCATGCAGACCCTGGTCGAGTCGCTGGAGGTGCGGGTCCCGCTGATCGACTTCTCCAATCGCCCCGAACCGCAGACCGCGACCCAGACCTGGGTGCAACAGGGGCTGGAAGTGGCATTTGAGCTCGAAAAAGGGCCGCTGTTTCGCTTCTACCTGATCAAGCTCAACGACGCTTCGTTCTATTTCGTCGTCAACCTGCACCACATTATCCAGGACGGCTGGGGCATCAACCTGATGCTCGCGTCCCTCAGTGACCTGTACAACGCGCTGGAGGAAAACCGCGAGCCCGACCTGTCGGCACCGTCCTATGCCAGGTTCATCGAGGATGATGCCCGTTACCACGACTCGGACCGTTTCCAGCGGGACCAGGCCTACTGGCTCGACAAATACCGGGATGATGTGCCGGACCCATTGTTCACCGCCCGTTACCGTGATCGCTACGTCGAGCCCGTGGTGCCCAGCGCCCATGCCATGACGCCGTTCCCACAGATGCTGAACGAGCGGATCGATGCCCTGGCGCTGACCCATCAGGTCTCGCGTTTCCCGGTGCTGCTGGCGACGTTGTACGTGTACTTTGTTCGCACGACCCAGCGTGACGAGCTGGTGGTGGGCCTGCCGATCCTCAATCGCTCCAATCCGACCTTCAAGCAGACCGTGGGGTTGTTCACCCAGGTCAGTGCCATGCGCCTGAGATTCGCCGATGACCTGTCGTTCGGCGAGCTGATCCAGGAGGTGGCGCGCGCGCTCAAGCAGGACTATCGCTACCAACGGTTCCCTCTAAGCGACATTCATCGCTCTCTGGAGCTGCGGCGTGACAATCGTGCGCAGCTGTTCGATGTGTCGTTCTCCTACGAGGAAGAGAACTATCTATACCGGTTCGGCGATGCCACGGCCTATTCGGTGAAGAGTTCCAACGGCCAGGAACAGATGCCGCTGGCGATCCATTTCCGGACCAACCCCAACGAGAAAAATGCCTGGGTGCACTGGATCTACAACCAGGCATTCCTGCAGGCCGATGAAATCGAGGCGATGGCCGAGCGCTTCGTCCACGTGTTGGAGCAGGGACTGGGCGACGATACGCTGCCGATCCGGGACTTTGTCCTGCCGACACCGGCTGAAGCCCGTCTGCTCCAGGCCTGGAACGTGAGCGATGCGCAGCGGTATGAGCACGACCGCACGATCCATGGCTTGTTCGAAGCGCGGGCCGCCGCACAGCCGAGCGCGGTGGCGGTGATCCATGAAGGACAGACCCTGACCTACGGCGAACTGAATACCCGGGCGAACCAGGTCGCCCATCGGCTGCTGGCCCTGGGTGTGTTCCCGGATGACCGGGTGGCCATCTGCGTCGAACGCGGCCTGGACATGATCGTTGGCCTGTTGGGTATCCTGAAGTCCGGCGCCGGTTATGTGCCGCTGGATCCGGCCTATCCCCTGGACCGCCTGGCCTTCATGCTCGAAGACAGCTCGCCGGTGGCATTGCTGACCCAAGCAGCGCTGCAAGACCAGGTGCCTGCGCCGGCCGTCCCGGTGCTGCTGCTCGATCAGCCAGAAGCCGCGGGGTTTGCCGAGCAGCCACGGCACGATCCGAATATCGGTACCCTGGCGTCCCATCACCTGGCCTATGTGATCTACACCTCGGGCTCGACCGGCCTGCCCAAAGGCGTGATGGTCGAGCACCGCAACGTCGCGCGGCTGTTCTCGGCCACGCAATCCTGGTTCGACTTCGGCCCACAGGACGTGTGGGCGCTGTTCCATTCCTTCGCTTTCGACTTCTCGGTCTGGGAAATCTGGGGTGCGCTGACCCACGGCGGTCGCCTGCTGGTGGTGCCGCAACTGGTCAGCCGCTCGCCGCAGGATTGCTATGCGCTGTTGTGCGAGGCGGGCGTCACGGTGTTGAACCAGACGCCAAGCGCGTTCCGCCAGTTGATCGCGGCGCAGGGCGAAAGCGAGCTGAAGCACAGCCTGCGCCAGGTGATTTTCGGTGGCGAAGCCCTGGAAACCGGCATCCTCAAACCGTGGTACGCCCGGGAAATCAATGCCGGCACGCAACTGGTGAACATGTATGGCATCACCGAAACCACGGTGCATGTGACCTATCGTGCGCTGCAAGCGGCCGACGCCCAGTTGATCGGTGTCAGCCCGATCGGCAAGCGGATTCCCGATTTGCGCCTGTACCTGCTGGACAAGTACGGCAAGCCGGTGCCCAAGGGCGTGGAGGGCGAGTTGTACGTAGGGGGCGCCGGTGTGGCGCGAGGCTACCTGAACCGGCCGGAGCTCAATGAAACGCGGTTCCTGCCCGATCCGTTCGACACCGGTGCGAACGCACGGATGTACCGTACCGGCGACCTTGGTCGCTGGCTGCACAACGGCGAACTGCAATACCTGGGGCGCAACGATGAACAGGTGAAAATCCGCGGTTTCCGTATCGAACTGGGTGAAATCGAAGCGAGGCTGACGGCCTGCGCAAAAGTGCGCGAGGCGGTGGTGATCGCCCGGGAAGACGAGCCGGGGAACAAGCGGCTGGTGGCCTATGTGCTTGCCGAAGATGGCGCCTGCGTGTCTGCGGGCGAGTTGCGCAGCGAGCTGCTGGTCTCGCTGGCGGACTACATGGTGCCGAGTGCCTTCGTGATGCTCGACGCCTTCCCGCTGACCACCAACGGCAAGCTCGACCGCAAGGCGCTGCCGGCTCCCGATTCGCAGGCGTTTGCCCGTCGTAGCTATGAAGCGCCGGTGGGTCAGGTGGAAATCACCCTGGCCGCGTTGTGGGCCGAGCTGCTGGGCGTCGAGCAGGTGGGGCGTCACGACCGTTTCTTCGAGCTGGGCGGCCACTCGCTGCTGGCGGTCAAGCTGATCGAGCGCATGCGCCAGTTGGACTTGAACGCCGACGTGGGCGTGCTGTTCGGCCAGCCGACGCTGCAGACCCTGGCCGCTGCCACGAGCACCAGCGGCGGTGTGGTGGTGCCGGAGAATCGGATTCCCCGGGATGTCGAGCGCATTATCCCGGATATGCTGCCCCTGGTGACCCTGACCCAGGGTGAAATCGATCGCATTGTCGCAACCGTACCGGGCGGCGCGGACAATGTGCAGGATATCTACGGTTTGGTGCCGTTGCAGGAAGGCATTCTCTATCACCACCTGGCGACCAGCGAAGGCGATCCGTACCTGTTGCAGGCCCTGTTACGCTTCGGCACTCGGGAACAGCTGGAAGCCTTCGGGCAGGCCTTGCAGGCGGTCATCGCCCGGCACGACATCCTGCGCACCTCGGTGGCGTGGGAAGGGCTCGGCGAACCGGTGCAGGTGGTCTGGCGCGAGGCGCGCCTGATGGTCGAAGAGCTGGCCCTGGACCCGGCCGATGGCGACATCTCCGGCCAGTTGCAGGTCCGTTTCGATCCGCGCCATACCCGCTTCGATCTGCGTCAGGCGCCGATGATGCGTATTCACTTTGCCGAAGATATTGTCAGCGATAGTTGGGTGGCGGTGTTGCTGTTCCATCACCTGATCGATGACGCGACCTCACTCGGCATGCTGGGCAAGGAAATCGATGCGCACCTGCAAGGTCGCGCGGCGGAGCTGCCGGTGTCGGTGCCTTATCGCAACTATGTGGCTCAGGTCCGCCTGGACAATCATCCCGAGCAACACGAGGCGTTTTTCAGCGAGATGCTCGGTGACGTGGACGAGCCGACGCTGCCATTGGGCCTGCAGGATGTGCAGGGCGACGGCAGCGGCATCGAAGAGGCGACGCTGTCGCTGGAGGTCGGACTTGCCCGGCGCCTACGTGCCCAGGCCCGACGCCTGGGGGTCAGTACCGCCAGCCTGCACCACTTGGCCTGGGGCCAGGTGGTGGGGCGCTTGTCCAATCGTCAGGACGTGGTGTTCGGCACCGTATTGATGGGCCGGTTGCACAGCGGGCAGGAGGCCGGACATGCCTTGGGCATGTTCGTCAACACCCTGCCGTTGCGGGTCGAGGCGGGGAACCAGGGGATACTGGCGGCGTTGCAGGCGACCCATGGCCGCCTGGCGGCGCTGCTGGGCCACGAACACGCGCCGTTGTCGTTGGCACAGCGGTGCAGTGGCGTTGCGGCGCCGGCGCCGCTGTTCAGTGCGCTGATGAACTATCGGCAGACCGCCGTGGCGGCACAGGCGGGCGAGGATGCGGGCCAGGCCAGAATCTGGGCCGGCGCGGAAATCCTCGGCGGCGAAGAACGGACCAACTACCCGCTGTCGCTGTCGGTGGATGACCTCGGTGATTCGTTTGGATTGACCGTGCAAACCGTGGCCGGGATCGGCGCGCAGCGGGTATGTGGCTACGTGCACACCGTACTCGAAGCATTGGCCGATGCCCTCGACCGGGATGGCGATACCCCGCTGCACACGCTGGCCTTTGTCCCTGCCAACGAACGCCAGCAGTTGCTGCGCGACTTCAATGACTTCGATGCGGTGTACCCGTCGGGGCTGCTGATCCATCAACTGTTCGAGGCCCACGCCGAAGCTCAGCCTGAGGCCGTTGCGCTGACGTATCAGGGGCAGAGCCTGAGCTACGGTGAACTGAACCGGCTGTCCAACCAGATCGCCCATCGTTTGATCGAGTGGGGTATCCGTGCCGACGACCGGGTGGCGATCTGCGTGGAGCGCAGCCTGGAAATGGTTGCGGGGCTGGTGGGTATCCTCAAGGCCGGGGCCGGCTATGTGCCGCTGGATCCGGCTTACCCGGCCGAGCGCCTGGTCTACATGCTGGAAGACAGCGCACCGAAGGTGCTGCTGACCCAGCGCAGCCTGCAGGAACGCTTCCCTGCGGCGGGTGTTCCGGCCTTGCTGCTCGACAGTGAGGATCGCGACGCCGCCGGCATCGACCGGCAGCCGTCCACCAACCCGGATGCCCAGGCGAGCGGCCTGAACCCCGACAGCCTGGCGTATGTCATCTATACCTCGGGCTCCACCGGCCAGCCCAAGGGCGTGGCCATGCCGCATCGGGCCCTGGTCAACCTGATGCAGTGGCAAATCGAGCAAGCCGCACAGCAGGGGCGTGCCGTTGCGCGCACCTTGCAGTTTGCCGCACTCGGTTTCGACGTGGCGTTCCAGGAAGTCTTCAGCACCTTGTGTGCCGGCGGCGAGCTGTCGCTGATCCACGCCGACATCCGCCTGAATTTCCATCGCCTGTTCGAGCATATCTGCCAACAGCGCATCGAACGCCTGTACCTGCCGTGCATCGCCCTGCAGGCCCTGGCCGAAGCGGTCGCCGGCGAGCGTGAAGACACGCCGCTGACCTGCGACTTGAAGGATGTCATCACCGCTGGCGAACAGTTGCGCATCACGCCACAGATCCGTGCGTTGTTCGAGCGCCTGGATGGCTGCCGCCTGCACAACCACTATGGGCCGACCGAATCCCACGTCACCACCGCCCTGACGCTGCCGGACGATGTCGCCGCCTGGCCGACGCTGCCCGCCATCGGGCAGCCGGTGGCCAACACCCGTATCTACCTGCTGGACCCACAGCAGCAACCGGTTCCGGTCGGTGTCGCCGGCGAGATCCACATCGGCGGCATCTGCGTTGCCCATGGCTACCTGAACCGCGCTGACTTGACCGCCGAGCGCTTCGTCCGCGATCCGTTCGCGGCCGATGAGCAGGCGCGCCTGTACAAGACCGGAGACCTGGGCCGCTACTTGCCCAACGGGCATATCGAGTACCTGGGACGCAACGACGATCAGATCAAGATCCGTGGCTTCCGTGTCGAGCTGGGTGAGATCGAGTCCCGGCTTTGCCAGCATGGCGGAGTCAAGGAAGCGGCCGTCGTGGCCCGTGAAGACCAACCCGGCGAGAAACGCCTGGTGGCCTACATCACCGCCCAGGTGACGGATGCGGCACCGGAGGCCGACGCATTGCGTGCGCATTTGCAGGCGTTGCTGCCGGACTACATGGTGCCGGCGGCCTACGTGCGCCTGGAAAAACTGCCCTTGTCGCCCAACGGCAAACTCGACCGCCGCGCGCTGCCGGTCCCGGAGGCGGACGCTTTCGCCAGCCGTGCATATGAAGCGCCATTGGGCGAGGTGGAAACCACGCTGGCGGGGTTGTGGGCTGACGTGCTCGGTGTCGGGCAGGTGGGGCGGCACGATCATTTCTTCGAGCTGGGCGGGCATTCGCTGCTGGCGGTGAAACTGATCGAGTTGATGCGCAAGGCGGGGCTGAGCGCCGATGTGCGGGTGCTGTTCGGCCAGCCGACCTTGGCCGCCCTGGCAGCGGCAGTGGGCAGTCGTGCCGAGCTGAGCGTACCGGCCAACGGCATTGTTGCCGGCTGCGAACGGATCACCCCGTCGATGCTGCCGCTGGTGAAGCTGGACCAGGATACCCTCGACCGGATCGTCGCCGGTGTGCCGGGCGGTGTCGGCAATGTCCAGGACATCTACCCGCTGGCGCCGTTGCAGGAGGGCATTCTCTACCACCACATCGCCGCCGAAGAAGGCGATCCCTATCTGCTGCAAGCCACTTTCGCCATGGACAGCCGCGCGCAACTCGACGGCTTCGTCGCAGCGTTGCAGGCCGTGATCGACCGGCACGACATCCTGAGGACCGCGCTGCTGCGCGAAGGCCTCGAGACGCCGTTGCAGGTGGTTCTGCGCCAGTGCCGGTTGATGCTCGAAGAGCAGGCCCTCGATCCGGCCAGGGGCGATATCGCGGCGCAACTGCAAGGGATGTTCGATCCTCGCCGTTGCCGGATGGACCTCGACAAGGCGCCACTGATGCGTCTGGCCTGTGCCTGGGACAGTGTGCACCAGCGCTGGATCGCTGTTTTACTGTTCCACCACATCGCCCTGGACCACACCGCGCTGGACGTGATGCAGGAGGAAATGCTGGCGTTCCTCAATGGCGAGGGCGACCGCCTGGAAGCGGCCATGCCTTACCGTCATTACGTGGCGCAAACCCTGCTGGGCGTGTCGCGTGAGCAGCATGAGCGCTTCTTCCGCGACATGCTCGCGGATGTCGACGAGCCGACGCTGCCGTTCGGCCTGCGGGAGGTCCAGGGAGATGGTCGGGGCGTCGAAGAGGTCAAGCTGAATCTTGATCCGGATCTTTGCCGGCGCCTGCGGCAGCAGGCGCGTCAACTCGGCGTGAGCGCGGCAGCCTTGCATCACCTGGCGTGGGCAAGGGTACTGGGGCGCGTGTCCGGCCGTGAAGACGTGGTCTTCGGCACCGTGTTGCTGGGCCGCATGCAAAGTGGCGAGGGCGCGGACCGCGCCTTGGGCATGTTCATCAATACCTTGCCGTTGCGCGTCGATGTGGGTGGGCAGGGCGTACGCGCCGGGGTCAAGGCGATCCACGCGCGCCTGACGGCCCTGTTGGGGCACGAACATGCCTCGCTGGCCCTGGCCCAGCGTTGCAGTGGCGTGCCGGCTTCGCTGCCGCTGTTCAGTGCCTTGCTGAACTATCGGCACAGTCCGCTCCAGGAAGGCGACAGTGTCGAGCGTTGGGCCGGTACCCAGGTGTTGGAGGTCATGGAGCGGACCAACTATCCGTGCATGTTGTCGGTGGACGATCAGGGCGAAGGCTTCCTGCTGAGCGTGCAGACGGCCGGCGGGGTCGATGCCCGCCAGGTCGGCGCCTACATGCAGACGGCCCTGGCGAGCCTGGTGGAGGCACTGGAACGTGCGCCGGAATCCGCGATCAACGATCTGGAAATCCTGTCTGTAAACGAGCGCAGGCAGGTGTTGCAGGACTTCAACAACACCGCAGCCCATTTCCCTCTGGAACAGACCGTTCATGGGTTGTTCGAGGAGCAGGTGCGGCGCACGCCGGATGCACTGGCGGTGCTGCATGGCGATCAGCGTCTGAACTATGGCGAACTGAACGAGCGGGCCAACCAGTTGGCGCACTACCTGCGCGGGCAGGGTGTGCGGCCGGACTCTCGGGTGGCGATCTGTGTCGAGCGTGGGCTCGACATGGTGGTCGGGTTGCTGGCGATCCTCAAGGCGGGTGGCGGTTACGTGCCGTTGGATCCGGCCTATCCGGCGGATCGGATTGCCTACATGCTGGAAGACAGTGCGCCGGCGGTGGTGTTGGCGCAGACGGCGACTCTCGGGTTGTTGGCCGGAGCTTCGATGCCGGTGATTGATTTGGGTAGCGGGCTCTGGCAGGACGAGTCCGTCTCGAATCCGCAGGTAGCCGAGCTGACTTCGGCGCATCTGGCCTACGTGATCTACACGTCAGGTTCCACCGGGCTGCCTAAGGGCGTGATGATCGAACACCGCAACACGGTGAACTTCCTGACTTGGGCACATCAGTCGTTCGATGCGCAAACCCTGTCGAAGACGCTGTTCTCGACCTCGTTGAACTTCGACCTGGCCGTGTACGAATGCTTCGCACCGTTGACGTCAGGCGGCAGCATCGAAGTCGTCACTAATGTGCTGGAACTGCAACACGGCGAGCACGACATCACCTTGATCAACACTGTGCCGTCGGCGCTCAAGGCGCTGTTGGAATCCGGCGGGCTGGGCGAGGGCGTGGACAGGGTGAACGTGGCTGGTGAAGCGCTCAAGCGCAGTCTGGTGGAGGCGCTGTTCGAGCAGACTCAGGTCAAACGCCTGTGCAACCTCTATGGTCCTTCGGAAACCACGACCTATTCGAGTTGGGTGTCGATGGCCCGTGAGGACGGCTTTGCCGCGCACATCGGTAAGCCGGTCGCCAACACCCAGTTCTACCTGCTGGATGAACACAAACAGCCAGTACCGCTGGGCGTCCCAGGGGAAATCTACATCGGTGGTGCCGGTGTCGCGCGGGGTTACCTGAACCGCGATGACCTGACCGCCGAGCGTTTCCTCAAGGACCCGTTCAGCAGCGAATCGAACGCCCGGATGTACAAGACCGGCGACCTGGGCCGCTACCTGCCGGACGGCAATATCGAATACCTGGGCCGTAACGACGACCAGGTGAAGATCCGCGGTTTCCGTATCGAACTGGGCGAGATCGAAGCCCGGCTTGCCCGGCATGAATCGGTAAAAGAAGCGGTGGTGCTGGCCCGCGAGGACGTACCCGGCGACAAACGCCTGGTGGCCTATTTCACGCCGGTGAACGAAACAGCGGACATCGAAGCCTTGCGCAGTCACCTGCAAGGGCAGTTGCCGGAATACATGGTGCCGGTGGCTTACGTGCGGCTCGACGCCATGCCGTTGACCCCCAATGGCAAGCTCGACCGCAAGGCCTTGCCGGCTCCGGAACACGATGCACTGATCACCCGTGGCTACGAAGCCCCGCAAGGCGAGACCGAAACCGTCCTGGCGCAGATCTGGCAGGACCTGCTGGGTCTGCAACAAGTGGGACGTCATGATCACTTCTTCGAACTCGGCGGCCACTCGTTGCTGGCTGTCAGCCTGATCGAACGGATGCGTCAGGTCGGCCTGAGTGCCGACGTGCGCGTGCTGTTCAGCCAACCGACCCTGGCCGCGCTGGCAGCGGCTGTCGGCGACGATGCCGGCAACGCGGTGAACGTTCCGGCCAATCTGATTGCGTCGGACTGCCAACGCATCACCCCCGACATGCTGCCGTTGGTGACGTTGACCCAGGACGCCATCGACCGCATCGTCGCGACCGTGCCGGGCGGCGCGGCCAATGTGCAGGACATCTACCCGCTGGCGCCGTTGCAGGAGGGGATTCTCTATCACCACCTGGCGGCCGAACAGGGCGACCCCTACGTGCTGCAAGCGCAGTTCGCCTTCGACAACCGCGAGCGTCTGGACGATTTCACCCAGGCCCTGCAAGGCGTGATCGATCGCCACGACATCCTGCGCACGGCCATGGCCTGGGAAGGGCTGGACGAGCCGGTGCAAGTGGTCTGGCGCAAGGCGTCGCTGGGCGTCGAGCAGGTGTTGTTGCGGGATGAGAACGGCGACATTGCTGTTCAGTTGAACGCCCGGCAGCACCTGGATATCCGCCAGGCGCCGTTGATGTGCATCCGTTTTGCCCAGGATGCAAGTCACCAGCGCTGGGTCGCGACCCTGCTGTTCCACCATATGGCCCTCGACCACACGGCGCTGGAAGTGGTGCGCCAGGAGATGCAGGCGCACTTGCTCGGGCAGGCCGGGCAGTTGGGCGCTGCGGTGCCGTATCGCAACTATGTGGCCCAGGCCCGCCTGGGTGTGAGCCGTGAAGAACACGAAGCGTTCTTCCACGACATGCTGGGTGCCATCGACGAACCCACCTTGCCATTCGGGTTGCAGGATGTCCGTGGCGACGGCAGCGATGTCGAGGAGGCCAGGCAAGAGGTGGCTATCGATCTGAGCCGTCGTCTGCGCAGTCAGGCCCGTCGGTTGGGTGTGAGCGCGGCCAGTCTGCATCACTTGGCCTGGGCCCTGGTGCTGGGCCGGGTATCGGGTCGCGAAGACGTGGTGTTCGGCACCGTGCTGATGGGCCGGATGCAAGGGGGCGAGGGCGCCGACCGAGCGCTGGGTATGTTCATCAATACTTTGCCGCTGGGTGTGCAGGTGAGCGCGCGGAGCGTGCGCGATGGCGTGTTGGCGACACATGCGCGGCTGACCGGGTTACTGGGGCACGAGCACGCTTCCCTGGCCTTGGCCCAGCGTTGCAGTGGCGTGGTCGCACCGACGCCGTTGTTCAGTGCGCTGCTCAATTACCGCCATTCGATGGCGGAGCCCCTCGCATTGCAAGGGTCGTCAGCCTGGCAAGGTATCGAGGCATTGGGTGGCGAGGAGCGGACCAACTACCCGCTGATGCTCTCGGTGGACGATCTTGGCGAAGATTTCAGCCTCACCGTCCAGGCGGTGAGCGGGATTGGCGCGCCGCG